>NZ_MPRJ01000001.1 GCF_002020805.1 Solemya velesiana gill symbiont
TGACCAGGACGTCCGAAGCACTAATAGGTTGTCGAAGGCCGAGTCGATTTTGGGGACTTGGATGTCCCAAAATCTTTCACGAGGTCGAAGACTCGCTTGTTTTCCGCATCCCACAAGAGCTGCGGTAGCGCCCAGTGCAGCAGTACCTACAGCCGCCTTCTTGAGAAAATCGCGACGTTTCATCCAGATCTCCTTTCTTCAACTTATCGGTTTTATGAGCATGAGCCTTTATGTATAGGAGATAAAGTAGTAAAGCGCAATCAGTAGTATTGCGTATTCCGGTGTCGGGTTAATATACGGTGTCAGGTACGGTCAGGCTCAGACCTACCACCTGTTTTTAAGGGTTAAAGTAAGCTACCGTCATGGCATTCATTTCTCCCCCGCCCCTGGGGCTCTACATCCATATTCCCTGGTGTCTGCGCAAGTGTCCTTATTGTGACTTCAACTCGCACGAGACTGAAGGTTGTCCGGATGCCATGGGTTATGTCCGGGCATTGCTTGCGGACCTGCAGCTTGAGTTGCCGTTGGCCAAGAGGCGTGAAATCTCAACCATCTTCATCGGTGGCGGCACACCGAGCCTTTTTCCACCTGAAGCAATTCGGACACTGCTCCTTGGTGTACGCAGTCGCATGGCTGTTGTGGCAGATGCAGAGATCACCATGGAGGCCAGCCCTGGAACCTATGAGTCGGGCCGCTTCGAGGGATACCTGGAGGCCGGGGTGAACAGGCTCTCCCTTGGTGTCCAGAGTTTTGATGATCGGGCCCTGGGAATGCTGGGGCGAATCCATGATGCATCACAGGCCAGGGCGGCTGTTACCGAGGCGATGGCTGCCGGTTTTGACAGTATCAACCTGGACCTGATGTTCGGCCTGCCCGGGCAGGTTCTTGCGGGGTCTGAAGCTGATGTGGCCGAGGCGATCGCCTTCAAACCCCAGCACATCTCCTTCTACCAACTGAGCCTTGAGCCGAACACGCTATTTTATGCACGCCCCCCGAAGCTGCCGGATGAGGACCATATTATCGCCTTTCAGGAGGCAGGGCAGTCACTGCTGGCCAGTGCCGGATATCATCAATACGAGGTATCTGCCTATGCCCAGCCGGGTATGAAGTGTCGGCACAACCTCAATTATTGGCGTTTCGGGGACTACATCGGGATTGGTGCCGGTGCTCACGGAAAGCTGGCCCGGGTGGAGAGCGGACAGGTTCAGCGTCGCTGGCGACAGAAACACCCTGTTACCTACATGGATGCCGCTGGCGCCGAGCGGGCGGTTTCCTCCAGGGAGTTGATTGCGGAAGACCTGTCCGCCGAGTTTATGCTCAACGCCTTGAGGCTGCGTGATGGCTTTGAACCGGAGCTGTTCGAGGCGCGGACTGGACTGTTGCTGGGGCAAGTAGAACCAGGCCTGCTAAAAGCCCGGGAGATGGGCCTGCTCGAACCGGGATCGGAACGGATTGTTGCAACCGATCAGGGTTGGCGCTTCCTCAATGACCTGGTTGCGCTCTTTTGCTGATGGGTTCTAGCGCGCCGTCTCCCAGTCATATCCCCAGCTCAGGCGGACTGGAGCGTACTATGATTTTGACCCTGATTGTCATGCAGGGCAAAGAACGGAGAGCCCAGTTTCGTTAAAATTTCACGATTATGGAGCATTTTTCCGGTATTTTGCTGCAATTAGAGCTCAAAATTACCGTAAGGCGTGTTTTTACTCCGCTCCAGTATCGATAGATAACCCTGCAAGAATCTGTTGCCAAACTCCCTGGCCAGGCTGAATGCCTCCTCGAATTCCATTTCATGAAGCTCGATGGCCTGGGATTCTCCATCACTACCGGTTTGTGTGTATGAGTTCTGCCATCTCACGGCATCCTCGGGGGAGCCGATGTGGGGCTTGAGCTGGAAATCGCTGTTGAACCACCAGATTGGGGCGGCATCGTCTTTTTCTGTCAGGAAATAGGCGATATGCCCGTAAGCGGGCGATACATAGGGGTTGAGCGGGTGTATGGCGAGGGAGAGTCCCATGGCAGAACGGGATCTGCCAGTGAGTTCGCTGCGGTTGGCGACCTGGGGCGGGGAGAGAGGTTTCCCTTGTATATAGGAGAAACTGACAGCGGCGGTTTTGAAGATATCTCCGTCGGACAGCATGCGTGGGCGAACACCTCCCTGTCCTCCCCTGGTGGGTTGCCAGGGTGTTTCATGAAATCTTACTCGCCACTCCTCTGCCTGTATGGTTTCACAGATCCGCTCCCTCAGATCCAGTAGATAACTGCGAACAGCATCTGTATCTGGATTGTCAGACATGACTTTATTTCTTGTTCAAGGTGTTACATGTAACCACACCCGGATTTTACGGGAATTAAACAATTATTACTTGATGGAATGCACAAACTGACACTAACTCAGGGTTTGGTTTTTCAATTTCGGGCATTGACCGGCGCCAAGGCTTTTTTCAGTCAAAAAGCGCTTGCGTTGCGCATCTCTTTCCAATATCATTCACGGTCTTTCCGTTCCGGTCAGGGGCGGACGACGCAGGTTTTTTTGTAGAGGCAATCATGAAAGCGGACATTCACCCCAACTACGCCGATGTGAAAGTAGTTTGCAGCTGCGGCAACGAATTCCAGACCCGTTCCACCCTGGGTGAGGAAGAACTGCACGTGGAAGTTTGCTCCTCCTGTCATCCTTTCTTCACCGGTAAACAGAAGATCGTGGATACTGCTGGACGCGTGGACAAGTTCCGCAAGCGTTACTCGCGCGGCTAATTGCCTGCGCAAGATCCGTGGGTGCAAAATAATTTACAAAACCCGAGAAAATTTGCCGTTGCAGCAATGTATATTGCGGCGCATCATAGTAGGGTTTACCACCTGATACCTGCGAGCCCGAGATGACTGTGACAAATGATGCTGACAGCGCCCTCAACCAACAAGCACTGAAGTACCACTCCGAGCCCCGGCCCGGAAAAATCAGCGTCGAGCTGACCAAGCCGACAGAAACCCAGGAAGACCTTGCCCTGGCCTACACCCCCGGTGTGGCCGAGCCGGTTCGGCAGATTCACCAGGATCCACAGGCGGCCTATGACTACACCTCGAAGGGAAACCTGGTGGGCGTGATCACCGACGGCAGTGCCGTACTGGGACTGGGCAACGTCGGCGCCCTTGCCGGAAAGCCTGTAATGGAGGGCAAGGGCGTGTTGTTCAAGAAGTTCGCTGATATCGATGTTTTTGATATCGAGGTGAATGCCGAACATCCCCAGGAGTTTATTGAGACGGTGATGCGCATTGCTCCCACCTTCGGCGGTATTAACCTGGAAGACATCGCTGCACCACACTGTTTCGAAATCGAGGCGGCCCTCATCGACCAGTTGGATATTCCTGTTTTCCATGACGACCAGCACGGTACCGCCATCATCATTGCAGCCGGCCTGCTCAATGCCCTGGAGTTGGCTAACAAGCAACTCGAAGATGCGAAGGTGGTGGTTCTGGGCGCCGGGGCTGCCGGTATTGCCGCGGTTCGTCTGCTCATGGCAATGGGTGCGCACCGTAACAATATCTATGTGCTGGACCGCAAGGGCGTCATCCACATCGGCCGTAAAGATCTCAATCCCTACAAGTTTGGCGTGGCGGCGGATACGGATAAGCGCACCCTTGAAGATGCCATGGATGGAGCGGATGTCTTCATCGGCGTGTCCGGACCTGATCTGGTGAGTCCCGAGATGCTCGCCTCCATGGCGCCCAATCCCGTGGTCTTCGCCCTCTCCAACCCGGTACCGGAAATCCGGCCCGAGGTGGCTCATCGGGTGCGCGACGACCTGATCATGGCCACCGGGCGGAGCGACTATCCGAACCAGGCGAACAATGTTCTCGGTTTTCCCTTTATCTTCCGTGGTGCGCTGGATGTTCATGCCTCACGCATCAACGAGGAGATGCAGATTGCAACTGTGAAAGCCCTGCAGGCACTTACCCATGAGCCAGCCCCCCAGTCTGTGCTGGATGCCTATGGCCTCGACAGTCTGGCGTTTGGAAAGGACTACATCATTCCCAAGCCGCTGGATCCTCGCCTCAAGGTGGCAATATCTGAGGCTGTGGCCAGGGCCGCTGTGGAATCAGGGGTGGCACGGGCGCCCTACCCGTCCCACTATCCGGAAATCTGATTGTCCGGCCGACCCCAGGCCTGGGGTCGGTCTTTACATCGATTTGTGCCGGATCAATAAAATGGCAAATTGCCGGGGTTCCCTCCCTATCCCTGGCAGGCAGATGGCATCTATAATAGCTGCAACAATTCCAAGGGGGACCAATGCTGAACAACAGGCCACGCCATATCCTCAGATCCGATCAATTCGATCGTGAATTTCTCGATTATCTTTACAGCCTGGTTAACCTGATTCGGCGTTATGACAAGAGCAAAGAGGGGCTGCTCTATCTCCAGTCTCTGCTTCCGCATGTCCGGGGCATGCTCTATTTTACCCAGCCGTCCACGCGCACTTTCATGTCCTTTCACTCCGCCTGCAGCATACTGGGCGTGAAGACATCCGAGATTCGCGACAGCGCCACCAGTTCCGAGAAGAAGGGTGAGTCTATCGAAGATTCCCTCCGTACCTTTTCCAGTTACGTGGACCTGATCGTCATGCGTTCACCCGAGGCGGGACTGTGCGAGCGGATTGCAACACTTCTGGATTCGACACCCAGGCCGGTGCCCATCATCAATGCAGGCAGTGGACCCGATGAGCACCCCACCCAGGCACTACTCGATATCTATACCCTGCGCCGTAGCTTCAAGGGCAACCAGATCGATGGCAAGAAGATCTGCATGGTGGGTGACCTGAAGCGTGGCCGTACCGTGCGCTCTCTCAGTAGGCTGCTTGCCAACTACCACGATGTCTCCATTACGTTTGTTTCGCCGGAGCAGTTCCGCATAGAGCAGGACCTGCGGGATTGTCTCACCAATAAAGCGGTTCCGTTTACAGAGACTACCGACTTCGAAGGTGCCATCCAGGATGCGGATGCTATCTACATGACCCGTATCCAGGATGAGTGGGATGAACATTCGGAGTCCTCATCTGTCGACCATTCCGACTTCTGCCTCCACTATGACCATCTCGATTCGATCAAGGAGGACTGCGTCATCATGCACCCGCTGCCGCGTCGCGATGAAATAGATCCCAAGATCGATGCCGACCCCCGAGCCAAGTACTGGCGCCAGGAGCGAAACGGTATGTGGGTGCGTGTCGCATTGATTGCCATCCTGATGGGTGTCGACCACCAGGTCATGTTGCCCGAGCTCTGATCGCTGCATCGGGTCTGGACCCGACATTCTTTTTGTCCTATATTAGTTCTCTATATCGGGTAAGCGATGAAGTGGACGCTTGCCACTTTTCAGTGACTAATCAGCACATCGGTGATGTGCAAAAGCGAGGGTCATATGGCTGTCATACCAATGTGGATGTGCGACCGGGACAACAGCATGCACGAATCAAAAAAAGAGGCCGATGCACACGACAAGCTACTGGAGCTGGCGGAACAGTTCACCATGCTGATGGAAGAAAACCTCAAGGGCGTGGATGAAAAGCAGGCCGAGGAGTTCGGGCTGCTTCTGGCGCGTAACAAGGATAAAGTAGTGCAGGCCTGCAAGGGCAAACCCGATGCACTGAATGATCTTTTAGTGGAAGATGGGGCAAAAGTCACTCCCACCAAGGCAGCAAAAAAATAACGTTTGGACCAGGTCATCCCGCATGCCAGCTGCGATCGTCAACGGAATGTATTGATGGGCTATGTCAGCCCCCATTGCAGGTTCGCTAGGCCGGCAATACATCAATATTTTTGAAAATATCAATAACAACAAAACGATATTTTTAATATCATCCCCTGAATCAGTAATAAATCTTTCTTTCTGGATGACCAAAAATGGACCAAGCACTTTTAGATCAACATGAAACTCTTGTTGTGGAAATGGGTAATATGTACCTGGACAACATGGAGTTGGAGTTGGGTAAGAAATACAAGAACAATAATTACGAGATCAATGCCAGTCTTTACGATGCCCAATACACGGAGCTGAAAACAAAGCACAACATCTCAAACAATGAATTTGCTGATGTTTATTCTGACTTTCAGAAGATGAGACCAACAAAGCACCTCAAACAGGTGATGGATGCGTTTACTGCGTCAGGTGGTCATGCTGAGGTGGAACCCATCTATGATGAAAATACCGAAAGATTGAGTGTGTCCATCAATTTTGTCATCAAGGACAAGACGCTTGAAAAAATAGAAGGGCTTTCTCCAATAGAGGTGATTATGGTGAAAATGGATGCAATGCTCCAGATAGACGCCGTGCTTTCAGGTGCTGATCCGGATATTTCACCGTCATTTTAGCTGAAGTGGTCTGAGCTGAGATTCGTTTTGTCTGCCTTGGTGTGTATGGAAACTCAAACCGTATGTGTCTCGAACTTCCACTCGGGACGATGGCAGACTGTTATTAATTTGGAGCGCAATTAAATTTCGTCTTCCTCGATGATCTCTTTCTCGGCTCTTCCGGCTTCGATCCATTCGGTAATCCCTGACTGTTTCAAGACGCTTTCGACGTATGCCTTTTCGACTCCTTCCAAAAGGATGTTGTAGCCGATAAAGCGCAGAGCAATAGGGGCATACATGGCGTCTGCAATGGAATAGCTGCCAAACAGCCACTCGCCGCCTTCCCCATACTTCTCCCTCGACTCCCGCCAGAGAGACTTTATTCTCTCGATTTCGTGCTCGGCTTCGAGAGAGGGCCTGACATTGTCGAAGGTTTTGCGGCAGTTCATGGGGAACTCGCTCCTCACGTTCAAGAAGCTGGAGTGCATTTCGGCAGATATCGATCTGGCCATGGCCCTTGCCCCGGGGTCAGAGGGCCAGCCACGATTATCCAGGTACTGCTCTGATACATATTCGAGGATAGCGAGCGAGTCCCAGACCAGGAGGTCCCCGTCTTTCAGTGCGAGGACCTTGAAGTCAGAATTGAACTGTTCAAGCTCTATGTCGGTTGTTTCGGTAAACAGTGCTACCCGTTTCTCATGGAATGGAATCTCGTGGTGTCGCATAAAGATCCAGGGCCTGAGAGACCAGGAGGAGTGGTTCTTGTTTCCAATTATCAGTGTGAGATCTGGCATTTGACCCTCCCTGGAATCGCATTCATATATCAAATCGTATTGTTGGCGGAAGCAGCGTTTCTCCAGCGGTACCCTGTAACCTTAGCATTTCCAGCCGTCCGGTATGCGTACTAGACTTGTAGGTAATGGGGAGTATTTCTGGTTTGGGTTCACCCGGATTCTTGTTTAATGGAATATGGACTTGGTGACATTCTGATCCTTCTGGGTTCTCTCGGCCTCTTCCTTTACGGCATGAAGGTGATGAGCGATGCCCTCATGGAACTGGCAGGTGACCGCATGCGCACGGTGCTTGCAAAGACCACCTCCAACCGCTTCTTCGCGGTGATGACCGGGTTTCTGATCACTGCTGCCATCCAGTCTTCCTCTGCCACCACCCTGATGGTGGTGAGCTTCGTCAGTGCCAGCCTGCTCACCATGACTGAGGCGGTCGGGGTGATCATGGGGGCCAATATCGGCACCACGGTGACGGCCTGGTTGATCTTCATTCTCGGTTTCAAGGTCAGCATGAGTACCATTGCGCTGCCGCTGGTGGGGGTAGGTTTTCTGCTGGCACTCTCCAAAAAGAAGAAGACCAGCAACTGAGGCTACTTCATTATCGGTTTTGCGGTATTGTTTATCGGTCTGCAGTTCCTGAAGGAATCAGTGCCCGATATCCGAAACAATCCGGAGGTTCTGGCCTTTCTCGCCGAATACACCACCAAGGGCTATCTTTCTGTGCTGATGTTCATGGTGATCGGTACGATTCTCACCCTGATCGTCCAATCCTCCAGTGCCACCATGGCCTTGACCTTGCTCATGTGTCACGAGGGGTGGATACCATTCGACATGGCAGCCGCCATGGTGCTGGGTGAAAATATCGGTACCACCATTACCGCCAACCTTGCAGCTCTGGTGGGCAACTACCAGGCGAAGCGTGCGGCGCGGGCCCATTTCATATTCAACAGCCTGGGGGTGATTTGGGTGCTGGCGCTGTTCTACCCCTTCATCATACCGTGGGGGGCTTCGTTGAACAGGCTGAGGGTGCTTCGCCCTTTGTGAGTGCGGCTGCGGTACCGGTAGCGTTATCGCTCTTTCATACCAGTTTCAATATCCTCAATACCACGCTGTTAATGGGTTTTATCGCAGTTATCGTGAAGATGGTGGAGTGGCTGGTACCGGCAGTAGTGGAGGAAGAGGCTGAGATCCACGAGCCCCAGTTCCTGGACGTGGCCTCGCTTAAGTATCCCCAGGCCGGTATCAAGGCGCTGACAGACGAATCCCTACGCTTGCTGCAGAATGCCGCCTACAAAGCGGTGGCACATGGTCTGAGCGTGCACCGTGCCGACTTGGAGTCGGATCAGAAACTCAAAGAGATCCTGGAGTATTCGGAGATCATCCAGATCGATATCGACCGCTTTTATGAAACCCGGATCAAGCGGATTTACGGAAAGATCCTGGAATATGCTACCCAGTTGCAGAGTAAGCACACCCTGGATGAAGAGGCGATCGAGGATATCCGCAACATCCTGCTCGCCGATCGCATGCTGGTGCAGGTGGTGAAGCAAATGAAGCCACTGCATGAGAATGTCGCCGAGTTCATGGCCAGCGATAATAAGGCGATACGCCGGGAATACAACGTGCTGCGACGCAGGATCCTGAAGGTGGTTCGGATGATCCACCGTATCGGGGTTTCAAAAGAGCTTGGTGAGTACCTCGAAAAACTGAAGAACCAGCGGCTCAAGGCGGAGCAGCTTGATGTGCTGGTTACCGGTCGCGTGGACAAGCTGGTACTGGAGGGGGAGATCTCTGACGAGATGGCCACCTCGTTGATGAACGACAGCGTGGAGGCGGCACGGGTGGCGCGTAAGCTGGTGGATGTGGCCACCCTGCTCTACAAACCCAAGGACGTCCAGATGGATGTTATCGACGAGCATGAGGCAGAAGCGGTCCAGGACATCAAGATGCAGGCCGAAAGTGCGGACTACCGTGATATCGAGATGCCCCCGGTAGTGGATGACGAGGAGGTCAGTCGGGAATCCTGATGCTGTTGGCCAGGCAGAATTTTTCAAACTCTCCCAATAGAGAGTCCTCAATGTTAAGCCGGGCGGTCACCTGGTTGCCGTAGTTCACAGCCTCCACGTTTCCGCCGTGGGTGGACGCCCAGTGACGTAGCGGCTGCTCTTGTGAAAAATCCAGCTCGACAGTGACAACGGTTTTGGGGGTGAGCCCTTTGAGAGGCAGTTGGGACACCGCCGCTTCTGCCGCACCGCTGTAAGCCCGCATCAACCCGCCAGCGCCAAGCTTGATACCACCGAAGTAGCGGATCACCACGACCACGATGTCACCGATCCCCTTGTGTTGAATAACGTTCAGGATCGGTTTGCCCGCCGTGCCCGAAGGTTCACCGGCGTCGTTCATGCCGGCATTGCTGGCGGATGACGGATTGCCCAACAGGTAGGCCCAGCAGACGTGGCGTGCCTCAGGGTGATCCTGATGGGCCTGCTCTACGAACGCCATTACCTCTTTCCTGCTTGCGGTATGGGCGGCACGCGCGATGAAGCGGCTTTTCTTGATCTCTATGGATGCTTCTGCGGTCGCTGCGGGGACGGAGTAGGTATGTGCCATGGGGCGCATTATAATACGCCCTACTCCATATGCTTTAGTTCGCTACTCAATGAAACCCGATACCTCCACCGCCATGCGCAACCTGGTAGACCAGGTCGGGCATCGATTCCCTTCGATGCGCCGGAGACCGCCATCTGCATGGACGAGTGCAAGGGATGCTCCATGAAGATGCTGGAGTACCTGGCATCGGAACTGGACAACTGGGAGTATCGGCTGGAGCAGGGCGAGGTACCCAGTTTCGGCGACATCAACCAGCTGGCAAAAAGCGCGAAGAAGATCTACCGGGTGCTGGAGAAGAACGGCATCGTTGGCACTTGAGCTGTAAGGGTCAGGGATTCACGCCGGCATAGGCGATACCTGTGAGATGGTGTATTTCACGGTTGAAAGTGACCAGGTCCTGCTGGGAGAATTTTCGGAAATCATCGTGGCCGCAGGCGCGGGCGATCACCTTCATCAGCTCGTTTGTGGCGTCGAAGAAATTGCACAGCTGTTGAGTGGACTTGCCGATCACCTGGCGTCTGCGCAGCGACTCTTTCTGAGTGGCGATACCCACCGGACAGTTGTTGGTTTGGCAGGCCCTCATACCAAGGCAGCCGATGGCCTGCAGTGCCGAGTTTGAAACCTCTACTGCATCGGCGCCGAGCATCATCGCCTTGGCAAAATCATCGGCGATTCGAAGGCCGCCGGTGATGATCAGGGTGACATCCTGGGCTCCAGAATCCTCGAGATGTTTACGCGCCCTGGCAAGGGCTGGGATGGTCGGAAGATTGATGTTGTCCCTTAGTACAGTGGGTGCGGCCCCAGTACCGCCGCCACGACCGTCGAGGATGATCTAATCGGCGCCCGCCTCCAGGGCGAAGTCGATATCCTTCTCAACGTGACTGGCCGCGATTTTGAAACCAATGGGGATGCCTCCGCTCTTGTCCCGCACCTCTTCCGCGAAGACGGCAAAGTCTTTGGCGCTGTTGAGGTCGCTAAATGTGGCGGGGCTGATGGCCGCTTCACTCGGTTGCAGCCCACGGACCTCAGCGATCTCACCCAGTACCTTGTTGCCGGGAAGGTGCCCGCCGGTGCCGGTCTTCGCTCCTTGGCCACCCTGTCCCAACTGAAGCCGAACTTGGCCGAGGCCAGTTCGTAGAAGTAACGGCTGTTGCGGGCCTGTTCATCTGGCAGCATGCCGCCTTCACTGCTGCAGATGCCGGTCTGGGCCATCTCCGCTCCTTTGGCCAGGGCGATTTTCGCTTCCCGAGACAGGGCACCGAAGCTCATATCCGATACAAACAGGGGCATAGCGAGCTTGAGGGGTCTCTTTGCCCGGGGTCCGATGATGGTTTCGGTCACTACGGTGGCTTCGTCCAGCAACGGTTTTTTCCAGAGTTGAGCGGGCAGAAACTGGATATCCTCCCATTTGGGCAGTGTGTTTCGATCTACACCCATAGCGGCGGTAAAGCCGTGGTGGCCGATTCTCTTCAATCCGTTTTTGGAGAGCTCCTTGATATGGCGGGTAAAGGGCTCGGTATCTTCCGGGTGGGTGTCGGCATAGAGCCCCAGGTACTGATCCCTCGCAAAGGGTTGGGGTGTTTCTCCAGGTAGCTGTTGATCTCTGCCTCATCCACCCAGACGCCGTCGTCTTCGATCTTGGCGCTGAATTTATGCAGTACTTCGGAGTTGTTGTAGGCAGAAACGCTGGAGTCGAGCCGATAGTCCCAGCCGTGCAGTCCGCAGATCAGGTCATCGCCGCTGACATGGCCATCGGACATCAAGGCACCACGATGGAGGCAACGGCCATAGAGAACCGAGAGCTTGTCGTCAAAGCGGGTGATGACTAGGTCCAGGCCGTTGACTTCGGCGTGTACAGGCTGATGATCGATCAGCTCGGAGAAAGTGGCTATACGCCTGGGCTGTTCCATAAGGGGCTCCTGGTTCTGTATTGTTATCTCTAACGCAGTGTTGCAAGACAATGCTCAAAGAGACCCTTGGAGCGCTGTGATTATTTCAGGCTATGCTCCCAAGCATCTATTTACGTACATAGATTTCGTCGTGACCGTTTGGGTCGGTCATTATCAACTCGTCACCTGGCAGCCTGATCTCCCGAACCACCGGCCGTGAAAAGCGCTCGAAGTTGCATGTGAGTTGGTTGCCGCCCGAGACGGTACACTGTCCCTTGTAGAGACCGTGCTTGTGATCACGCATCAGGGTCTGTCCGTCATATCCGAACTCGAAATCCTGTTTCAGGGTTCTGCCGGTCCAGCCGCCTGCCAAGTCGTCAAAGGTAACTTCCGAGGAGCAGCCTGTAAGTGCCAGGGCCAGTAGTATGCAGGCAGGTTGTTTGGCATTCATTCCACATCCTCAAGCTGAAGACCCATCTCGGTGGCACGCTTGCGCCAGAGGCGGCGGGCAAGCTGCTGCATGTCTGCAGATCTGTCGCCCTCATCGAGAATCTCCAGGCCGATCAGGGTTTCCACCACGTCTTCCAGGGAGACGATGCCCTCCATGCCGCCATACTCGTCTACGATCAGCATCAGGTGGGCCCGCTTGCGCAGCAGGGTTTCGAAGGCGTCGTATACCGAGGCCTTGTCAGGAAGCGTAGGCAACTCCCGGCGATAGGTGATCAGGTTGTTTTCGGTGTTGCCGCGGGCGTAGGCAAGGATGATGTCGTTACGCAGTACGAAGCCGGTAACGTGCTCCTGGTGGCCGCTATAAACCGGTACGCGGGAGAAACGGGAATTGGCGTAGCTGGCGAAGAACGCCTCCACCCCCAGGGACTCCGGTAACGAGAAGACCACGGGGCGGGGTGTCATGATGTCGGTAATGCGGGTTTCGCGCAGCAGGAAGAGATTTTTGAGGATAGTGGACTCTTGCTCGTCGAGCTGCCCCTCTTTTTCGCCCAGTTCGGCCATCACGGCGAACTCTTCGCGGGTGAGTCCTTCCACCGTCTTGCCGTGGGAGAGGCCATTGGTAAGCTTCTCTGACATCCAGACAAAGGGGTGCAGGAACCAGACCAGGAACTTCAGTCCGTAGGCCGTGGCGGGCGCCAGTCGCCGCCAGTAGTGAGCACCCAGTGTCTTTGGAATGATCTCGGAGAAGATCAGGATCATGAGCGTCAGGACTGCGGAGGCGACACCCACCCAGGCGGTGCCGAAAACCACTGCAGCCTGGGCTCCGGCACCTGCAGCACCCACGGTATGTGCAATGGTGTTGAGGGTGAGGATGGCGGCAAGGGGTTTGTTGATGTCGCCCTTGAGCTTCCTGAGCAGAGGTCCGTAGGGTTTCTCTTCCTGTTCCACCACGGCAACGTGAGCCATGGTGACACTGAGGATCACTGCCTCTGCAATGGAGCAGAGAAAGGAGAAGCCGAGGGCGACGGAGACATAGACTATCAGGAGAATCATGCTTTCTGGTTATTTGGCCTGTTAACAGTTACTACAGTACAGAATAGAGAGCCCATATGTAAAAGGCCAATCTGCAAAGAGTACAGATTGGCCTTTTGAATGTTCGTTCATTTCATATTGTCAGCGTTTCACATGGTCAGTGATATGGCTTGCGAGGATGTCGGCACTGACTTTGAGTCCATTGCTTTATAGGGAGAAAAGCAGTCTGTATATGAGGTAGGAAGAGGCTATTACTATGGTATTGGATTTCAGCAAGATCGAAAGTTGGCTAAAATTTGGTTTGATCGTGAGCACCTGAGTTTAGGTCAGAGTAACAACTCCTAAGCATTCGCATGTATAGCCTGGTCAATAGCAGTGTAGTGGTCAGGTCTTTCCGGTTTCAGTGCTCAGGTTTTTGCAGCATGGCGGGCAATTGGGTGCAGCGCCTGCATCGTACATTCAGAATTACGCACTTTTTACAAGCATTATAGTGATGCAAAAGGTTCTGTAATGATGTGCAGCCTTTTCTGGATCAAGGTGCAGTCTTTTTTTGGAACGATGTGCAATATGGTCTGGAATACGCATTCTGGACATTGTAAAAAGGCTCCTCTCGGGTACAGTGCAAAAAAACCGACTATATTTATTGCTTTTAAATTGTGTTGTTTATTTTTACTGGATTGGTAAGAGAATAGGCAAATTCGAATTTTCTATCCTGTCTTCAGGGTAGTTTGTGTTTGCCGTCTTGGTTGCGGCGCACAAAAAACGCCAATCTGTGTATGATTGGTGTCATTGTATTGATTTTGAAATGATGTTTTGTTTAAAGAGGGTTTGTTCGGCCAGTATGCCGAGAACGAGAAGAAACTATAATAGATTGTATGTCCGTCCTAATAGCGACCAAAAGCTTGTTCTGTGCAGGGGTGTTTGCTATATAAGGGCACTATGCGGTCACGCTTATACCTGGAGAAGTCAGTTTTATGGCTAATGATACAATTACACTGACCAACAATAATGATGGACGCAGTGCCGAATTCTCTCTCCGTTCTGGCACGGAGGGGCCGGATGCACTGGATATTTCCAGTCTCTATAAGGACATGGGTGTTTTTACCTATGACCCCGGTTTTGTTTCAACGGCAAGTTGCCATAGCTCCATTACTTATATAGATGGCGACGAAGGTATTCTGCGCTATCGCGGTTATCCGATTGAGCAGCTGGCGGAGAACAGCAATTTCCTCGAAGTGGCTTATCTTCTGCTTTACGGTGAGCTGCCGAATGCTGTCCAGCAAGCTGAGTTCCATGGCATCATCCGTTACCACACGATGATCAAGGAGACCTTGAAGAACTTCTTCGACGGTTTCCATTACGATGCTCATCCCATGGGTGTGATGGTAGGGGTGGTTGGCTCCCTGTCTGCCTTTTATCACGATTCACTGGATATCAATAACCCGAGGCACCGGGAGATTTCCGCGCACCGGCTGATTGCCAAGATGCCGACCATTGCGGCGGCGAGCTTCAAGCACAACATCGGGGAGCCGTTCATGTATCCGCGCAACGATCTCGATTATTGTGCAAATTTCCTGCACATGATGTTTGCTACACCCTGCGAGGATTATGAGCCCGATCCCATCGCAATCAAGGCGATCAACCTGCTGTTCATCCTGCATGCGGATCATGAGCAGAACGCCAGTACCTCCACGGTCAGGTTGTCGAGCAGCTCCCAGGCCAACCCGTTTGCCTGTATCGCGGCGGGCATTGCCTCACTGTGGGGGCCGGCACACGGTGGCGCCAACGAGGCGGTTCTGGATATGTTGCAGGAGATCGGTGATGCATCCCAGATCGAGAAATACATCGCCAAGGTAAAGGACAAGGATGACCCGTTCCGCCTTATGGGATTCGGCCACCGGGTGTATAAAAACTTCGATCCCCGGGCGACAATCATTCGCAAGGTGTGCCACGAGGTGCTGAACAATCTGGCTGACAGCAACAATCCGCTGTTCGAGTTGGCGCTGAAGCTGGAAGAAGTTGCCCTGGAAGATGAATATTTCATCGAGCGCAAACTCTATCCGAATGTTGATTTCTACTCGGGCATTATCTACCGGGCACTGGGCATTCCGAACAACATGTTTACCGTAATGTTCGCCATTGCCCGTACCGTGGGTTGGGTGGCGCACTGGATGGAGATGATGGCGGATCCCCATCAGCGTATCGGGCGTCCCCGCCAGATCTACACAGGTGCTTCTGAACGGGATTACATGCCGTTGGATCAGCGCTGATCCTGTTCGAGCATCTCTAGCAGTTTGTTCAAGGGCGCCCCTCTTTCGGGGCGCTCGTCGATTCTGCTCAGGGGCGGGTTGCGCCTTTCGGGCGGCTTGAGAAGGTAAAGTTCTATTTCGGTATCTCCTGCAAGAAAATGCAGTACCGGGCGTCTCTCCCTGCTGCCGTTTGAAAACCTCAGCATGGCCTCTTTTTCTACCCATGGAATGTTTTTGTCCATGAGGTGGAACATGACTTCTTCAGGTGTTTCGGGAAACAGGTGCAGTTGTATTGGGCTGTTGCTGCTGGCGGTGCCAGAGAGAACCGGTCCTATCAGTCGAGGATTGAAACTGGCCAGTGATTGCATGGCTTCGACAGCAAGTTTGCGCAAACGCTTCAGTGCCGCCGGTTGTCCGGTATTGGTGAAGATCGAGAGGTGGCGCTGGAGGGCCATCTCAATCTCGCTGTTGTTAGGTAGTTGGCGATCATTGCTGCAGCCGAGGCGGCGGGCGGCTTTTTGCCTGGCGGCCTGGTAGTCGAGGTCACCGTGATGATCAGCGAGAATCCTTGCAGCCTCTGTCGCAATCTCAAGCCTGAGACTGCTCTGTTGTCGTCTGTTCATGATCCAGCAAGTTCTAAAAGAGCTCCGGTGCCCCGTCGTCAGTACCTGTGCCCTGTGGGGTTTCTCCGGATCCATTATCGCTCAAGCGAGTGCCGGCGGTCTCTTTGGGGGCGTTTTCGGTCCTGAACACTTCGAATATGCCGTCTTCCTGGTTGATGTCTGCGCGTTTCCCTGTTTTCGGGTCTATGCGAACCGTGACCATGCCGGGTGGCATCTCCAGGGGTATCTCATCGACATTCTCAAGGGCCACTTTCATGAAGGCTATCCAGGCGGGCAGGGCGGCTCTGCCCCCGACTTCGCCGCGTCCCAGGGGCTGGGATGAATCAAACCCAACCCAGGCAACTGCGACCAGTGAGCGGTTGAAACCGTTGAACCATGCGTCTCGCTGTTCATTGGTGGTGCCGGTCTTGCCGGCGAGATCCTTTCGTCCCAGTGAGCGGGCCTTGCGTGCGGTACCTCGAGTGATGACATCACGCATCATGGAGTTCATCAGGAAGTGGTTTTCCGGTGATATGACACGGGGCGCTACCGGTAGTTGCTCTTCGTCTGCCGCATCCGGAGCATCCGGAGAGCTGGGCGTTTCGGTTGTTTCCGGCTGCTGGCAGGTGTCGCATACTGTCAGCGGGGAGGTTTTGAATACCTCCTGGTGATCGCTGTCTTCGATGTGTGTGATGAAATGGGGTTCAACCCTGTATCCGCCATTGGCGAGTACGGCGTATGCAGTTGCCATTTGCAGGGGGGTTACCGCTCCGCTACCGAGTGCCAGGGAGAGGTTGTGGGGCAGTTCATCGGTATTAAAGCCAAAGCGTTTCGCATGCTCCAGGGCAAATTTGACACCCATGTTTCTCAGCAGGCGTATGGATACCAGGTTTCTCGACTTGGTCAGTGCGTATCGCAGTCGTGTGGGGCCAAAGAATTTTCCGCTGTAGTTTTCAGGACGCCACGCGCCTTCCAGGCTGGGGTCATTGAACACCACGGGTGCATCGTTAATGAGACTGGCGGGGGTGAATCCGGCTTCCAGTGCGGCCGAGTAGATGAAAGCCTTGAAGCCAGATCCGGGTTGCCGTTTGGCCTGGGTGACCCTGTTGAACTTGCTCTGATAGAAATCGTAGCCTCCAATCAGCGCTTTGATAGCGCCGTTGTTCGGGTCCACGGACACCAGGGCGCCTGCGGCGGCTGGAACCTGGGCCAGGCGCCACCAGGTTTCATCCTCTTTTTTCATGGGTAGGAGGTAAACAAGGTCTCCGGGTTTGAGGATGTCGGTTGCTTCTTTGGGTTTCGGGCCGAGCCGGTTCTCCGTTTTATGCTCCCTGACCCATTCCAATCCTTGCCAGGGGATTGATACGGTCTCGCCCTGGCCCAAGTAGGCATCTGCTGACTGTTTCTCGGCTTCAATGACAATGGCGGGACGCAGGTCGGCAATAGGGCGGTGGTCCGCAAGCAATGCGTCGAGTTGTTCTTCGGCTGTGGTGTTGTCGACCTGGAAGTGCTGCAATGCGCCTCGATAGCCGTGGCGCAGGTCGTATTCCTGCAGGGCAAGGCGAATCGCTCTATTGGCCGAGTCCTGCAGTGTGCTGTCGATGGTGGTATAGACGCTATAGCCGTCAGTATAGGCGTCGTTGCCGAAGCGCTTTATCATTTCGGAACGGACCATCTCCGAAACGTAGGGTGCTTCCATTTCGGTTTCAGAGCGGTGCAGTTTGGCCGAAACCGGCGTGGCAAGTGCAGTTTGATATTCCGATTCGCTGATTTGGCCCAAATCCCTCATTCTTTCAAGGACGTAATCCCTGCGCTGCAGGGCGCGTTGAGGATTTGTGATGGGGTTGAAGCGGGAAGGGGCTTTCGGTAGTCCGGCAATCATCGCTACCTGGGAGAGGTCGAGTTGGTCGACCGTCTTGCCGTAATAGACCTGTGCAGCTGCGCCGACACCATAGGACCGGTGGCCGAGGTATATCTTATTTAGATAGAGTTCCAGGATCTGCTGTTTAGGGAGTTCGCGCTCGATCTGCAGTGCCAGCAGTATTTCATTCAGCTTTCTGGTGTAGGTTTTCTCGCTTGAGAGAAAGAAGTTTCTGGCCACCTGCATTGTTATGGTGCTGCCGCCCTGTCTGCGCTCTCCGGTCAGTATGAGTTGGATCGCTGCCCGCATCAGGCCCTGGTAGTCGACTCCAGGATGCTCAAAGAAACGGTCATCTTCTGCGGCCAGAAAGGCATTGGTCATATTGTCCGGGATTTCGCAGTAGGCGAGGGGAGTTCGGCGTTTTTCACCGAATTCCGCCATCAGTTTGCCGTCAGCTGAGTAGACCCGAAGCGGTACCTGGAACTTGACGTTCTTGAGGCTTTCAGTGGAAGGTAGGTTTGGCTCGAGGTGTAAATAGAGGGATATTGCGGCTATTGCACCGGCTGTGCAGCCGATCAAAGCTGTCCAGAGCCCGAATTTGAGGAGTTTGATTAGCCACTTCATGCGTCAGGTCACGGAATTTGTAATAAACGATATTCAGAATACTGTATTGGAAAGAGCGACTATACTAGCAAATATAGGTATTAAATATCAGTTTTTAAAAAAGACTTCACAAAAAAATCATTAATTGCTATATAGTTAAGAAATCTAATTAAAGAAAAACCTGTAAATCATCTCTAAAGTCGCATTTTTGCGTTAAGGGAAACAAGATGTTCTCCTTTTTTGGGTCCACAAAACAGTCGTTATTGGGTATCGATATTAGTTCCACCACTGTGAAGCTGCTCGAGTTGAGTCAGTCCTCGGGGCGCTCCGGGGCGACCTATAGGGTCGAATCCTATGCGGTGGAGCCACTGCCTGCAAATGCAGTGGTCGAAAAGAACATTGCTGATGTCGATGCGGTTGGGCAGGCAATAAAGAATGTAGTCAAGCGTTCCGGGACCAAAAGCCGGCAGGCAGCGGTCGCAGTTTCCGGATCTGCGGTGATTACAAAGATCATTGCCATGCCCGCTTCGCTCTCTGACATGGAGATGGAGAACCAGATCCAGCTCGAGGCAGATCAATACATTCCTTACCCCCTTGAAGAGGTGAACCTGGATTTCGAGGTGCTGGGTGTCGCGGAGAAAAAACCGGAAATGGTGGATGTTCTGCTTGCGGCGTCGCGTAGTGAAAATGTCGATGATCGTGTTGCAGCCCTGGAAATCGCAGGACTGTCAGCCGATGTTGTCGATGTTGAAGCCTACGCAATGGAGAATGCGTTTTCCCAAATTGCCGATCAGCTCCCGGAACGGGGTGATGATCACATCATTGCTGTGGCGGATATCGGGGCTACCACTACAACCCTGAATGTTCTCCATAACGGGAAAATCATCTATACACGTGAACAGAACTTCGGCGGCAGGCAGTTGACCGAGGAGATTCAGCGTCGATACGGTCTGTCCCGTGAAGAGGCGGGGATGGCGAAGCGGCAAGGTGGTTTGCCGGACAACTATGTTCCTGAAGTGCTGGAGCCATTCAAAGAGGCAATGGCCCAGCAAGTGAGCCGATCCCTGCAGTTCTTCTTCTCTTCCAGTTCTTACAATAGCGTTGACCAGATCGTATTAGCTGGGGGCAGTTCATCGATATCTGGTGTTGATGGGCTAATCGAAGAGAAGATTGGCACGCCTACCGTCGTCGCCAATCCTTTTGCCAATATGTCGGTCTCCTCAAACGTGAAACCCCAGAGTTTGAGTAACGATGCATCATCATTGATGATCACGTGTGGACTGGCCTTAAGGAGTTTTGACTAAGATGGCACGTATCAACCTCCTACCCTGGCGAGAGAATCTGCGCAAGAAGCGCCAGAGGAATTTCGGGATCGCCGCATTCGTTGCTGTTTTGGTAACTGCCGCTGGTTGTGGCGGTGCGTACCTCTACATCGATGGGATGATCAAGCATCAGAACAAGCGCAACAATTACCTCAAACAAGAGATTGCTTTAGTTGAGAAGAAGATCCGGGAGATCCAGGAGATCGAGAGGACAAAGGCTCGCCTGATTGCGCGAATGAATGTTATTCAGGAGCTTCAGGGGAGTCGGCCGGAAATCGTCCACCTGTTTGACGAATTGATAACGACTATTCCGGATGGCGTGTTCCTGACCAGCTTAAAGCAATCAGGGCGTTCGCTGACCATGAAAGGCCGTGCACAATCCAATGCGAGGGTATCCACCTACATGCGTAATATCGATGCGTCAAAGTGGTTGTCTGTCCCGAATCTCGAAATCATTTCCAGCAAAAGCAAAGGCAAAGGTGGTGTAGATGAGATCAGCAGCTTCGATCTCAAGGCTAAACAAGTCACACCCAAGCCAGCCAAGAAGTCCGGGAGGTAGCAGCTGTGAATCTCCAAGATCTTAACGAACTGGACTTAAGTAACATCGGTGATTGGCCTATGCCGGTCAAGACGGTCCTGGTGCTGATCCTATGTATAGGTATCGGTGTGGGATGGTACTACTTCAACACCGAAGATCAGTTGAAGGCGCTGAAGAAAGTTGAGCAGCGGGAGCTGAGTCTGCGTAAGGAGTTTGAAGAGAAGCAGGCGAAAGCAGTCAACCTGGAAAAGTACAAGAAACAGCTGGAAGAGATGAAGCAGTCTTTCGGCGCCATGCTGCGGCAGTTGCCCAACAAGACGGAAGTTGCCGACCTTCTGGTGGACGTGTCTCAAACCGGGCTGGCTGCGGGGCTCGAGTTTGAACTCTTTGATCCCCAGGGAGAGGTCCGGCGGGAGTTCTATTCCGAGTTGCCGATCAAGCTCAAGGTACATGGCAACTACCATGAACTGGGTGAGTTTGTCAGCGGTTTGTCGGCGCTGCCGCGAATTGTGACCATGCACAATGTGGATATCACGCCGGTCAAGGATACAACAATCGAGAATCCATTGATCATGACGGCAACAGCTAAAACCTACCGGTATATCGAGGAGGGCGGACAATGAGGAGCCCGATAACTCGATTTCTGAGATCTGTCATTATTTGCCTCGTTCCACTGTCTCTGCTGGGCTGTGCGGGCGACATGTCTGACCTCAAGAAGTATGTGCAAGAGGTCAAGTCTCGAAAAGCTGGACATATCGAACCACTGCCAGAGATAAAACAGGTGGAGACCTATGCATTTGTAGGTGCAGGCCGGGATCCGTTTTTTCTGGTTGAGGAAGAGGCCCAGGAGGGTGAGATTGCTACAGGGGGAGTCTCGCCTGATACCATACGGCGCAAGGAAGAGCTCGAGAATTACGAACTGGATGCCTTACGCATGGTGGGCATACTGGAACAGGATGAGGGTCGCTGGGCATTGATACAGACCAGGGAGAAAACGATTTACCGCGTGCAAGTGGGTAACTACATGGGTAAGCACCATGGTCAAATTACCCGAATCACGGAAACGGCGGCTGATTTGACGGAAATTATACCGGATGGGCAGGGCGGCTACCGGGAACGGCAGGCCTCACTGGCGCTGACAGAGTAATTCAGGGGTATGAACAATGATTAAGAAACCGAGTGTAAGTGGACAGCTGAGACGGATGGGTCGCGATCGTCATAATCATCGCCGGTATTCCGGGCTTTGGGGCTGCGTCTTGCTGGTTTTACTGTTGGCCGGTGCGATGCCTGTTTTTGCAGCGGATAATGTGCTGAAAGATGTCAGCTTCTCAACGCTTCCGGGAAACAGCGTAAGGATTACGCTTACTGCAGAAAATCCGGTTGCTGATCCAACAACATTTACTACCGACAACCCTGCCCGTATCGCGATGGATTTTTATGGCATGGCCAATGGCCTGGCGCAGAAAAATCAGACCATCGGCGTGGGCATGGCGCGAAGCGTCACTGCAATTGAAGCAGGTGGACGGACCCGCGTGGTGGTCAGCCTGGTTAGTTCCGTTGGGCATTCAATCGAGGTTCGGGACAACAAGGTGTTCGTTACTGTCGAAGGCGGTAGCGCAGCAGTGGCGCAGGCCCGACCGACGAAGGCCATGTCAGGCGAGGGGGGGGCGACTACCGCAGTAGCGGCAGAGCGCAGAGTGGAAAACGTCGATTTTCGGCGGGGCCCTGAAGGGGAAGGCCGGATTCAAATTCAGTTGAATGATGCCTCTGCTGTTGTTGATATGCGTGAAGAGGGCGGTCGCGTCGTGCTCGATATCCTCGATACGGCACTCCCGGAACGCCTGATGCGTAAATTCGATGTGGGCGATTTCGCCACCCCCGTTCGGGTATTCGAGGTTTCTGCGCAAGGTGACGGCGTACATGTTGAAATACAACCAGAAGGCCACTATGAGCATCTGGCTTACCAGGCGGACGAGCTGTTCACCGTGGAGTTCAGGCCACTGACCAAGGAAGAGGAAGAGGCCATGCAGCGCGCCAAGAAAACCTTCGAGGGTGAGCGTCTATCCCTCAATTTCCAGGACATCGAGGTGCGTTCTGTACTCCAGTTGCTGGCTGATTTCACTGGCTTCAACTTGGTGACTTCCGATACGGTTACAGGAAACATTACCTTGCGGTTGAAAAATGTACCCTGGGATCAGGCGCTGGATATCATCCTGAAGGCCCGGGGTCTTTCCATGCGCAAGAACGGTAACGTGGTCCTGATTGCGCCTACTGAGGAAATTGCTGCGCGAGAGAAACTGGAGCTGGAATCCCAGAAACGGATAGAGGAGCTGGCTCCGCTCTATTCCGAGTTTATTCAGCTGAGCTATGCCAAGGCGGAAGATATCGCGAAGCTGCTGAAAGGTGAAAGCAACCAGTTGCTGAGTCCGGAGAGAGGCAATGTGGCGGTGGATGAGCGGACCAACACCCTGCTGGTACGGGATACAGCCGCCAAACTCGAGGATATCAGGCGACTGATATCCAAGCTGGATGTGCCTGTCAGGCAGGTATTGATTGAATCCCGGGTGGTCATTGCCAACGACGACTTCCTCAACGAGATGGGCGTAAGGCTTGGCTTCAATCGTTCAAACTCCATTCTGGACAATGAAGTGTTGATTGGCGGCGCTCAGCCCGGTCGCCTCGATGGTACCGCCGACCTTGATACCGGTAAATTCATGGATGAGGGTGCGGGCATCAATACCGGAGGTAAGGAAAACCTCCTGGTGAATCTGCCGGCAGCAAACGCGCAAAAGCGAGGCGGTGGTTTCAACCTGCTTATCGGCAAGGTTGGTTCATATCTCCTCCAGCTCGAATTGCAGGCGCTGCAACAGGAAGGGCGGGGCGAGATCGTTTCCAGTCCCAGGGTGATTACCTCCGACAAATCTCCTGCAAGCATCAAGCAGGGTGTGGAGATTCCTTACCAGGAGGCCTCTTCCAGCGGTGCTACCAGCGTTTCGTTCAAAGAAGCTGTGCTCAGGCTCGACGTAACGCCTCAGATTACTCCGGATGACCGTGTGATCATGGAGTTGAATATATCTAAGGATAATCCCGATTTCTCCAGATCGGTTGGTGGTGTGCCCCCGGTGGATACCAGGGAAATTGATACCACGGTCCTGGTCGACAATGGTGAGACGGTCGTGCTGGGTGGTGTATTTGAAAAGACCGACTCCAGCAGCATCGAGCGGATTCCTTTCTTTGGCGATCTCCCCTATGTCGGTTTTCTGTTCAAGACAGAGCTGCGGAGGGATGATAACAAGGAGCTGCTGATCTTTGTGACACCCAAGATCCTGAAGGATTCATTGGGCGCTCGATAACAGGATGTGAATTATCCGAAATTAGAGGGCCTGCCGTTTGGCAGGCCCTTTTTTTATCTTTGTTGTTCTTGCCAGCAGCGAAGTTATCTGGCATATCTCCTCTATGACGCGCATTAAGAATATTTTCCTGGTCGGCCCCATGGGTGCAGGCAAAACAACGATAGGCCGCCAGCTGGCTGAACTGTTGGGCCTGGATTTTGATGACAGCGACAAGGAGTTGCAGCGCAGGACCGGCGTTGATATCCCGACTATTTTCGATTTTGAGGGTGAAGATGGGTTCCGGAGGCGCGAAAAAGCGGTCATCGATGAGCTGACCCAGCGCGAAGGGATTGTGCTTGCTACCGGTGGTGGTGCGGTTCTTGATCCTGAAAACCGGGGATGGCTTTCGGGGCGTGGGTTTGTCGTCTACCTGTATTGCAGTCCCGAGCAGCAGTATGAACGCACCTTGCGGGACAGGAGTCGCCCACTACTTCAGACTGAAGATCCACTCTCCAGGCTCAAGGCCCTGATGGAGCAGCGTGATCCGCTCTACAGACAAGTCGCTGACATCGTGGTGCAGAGTGAAAAGCGTAGTGCCGCGTCTGTTGCAAAGGAGATCATGCGTAAGATTCAGGAGTGACTTGGACAGTTCAGTGCCGGTTTGAAAAATTGCCGACTGTTGGCGGTTTCATGCGATTTACATTGTTTTTCATGGTTGTTAGCTAAATATGAGTGCAGATACCCGAATTTTGAATGTTGACCTGGGGGTCAGAAGTTATCCGATCTATATCGGCTCCGGTCTTTTGGGTGATGCAGAGATCTATCGCCGCCATATCCCGGGGGAGCGGGTGATGGTGGTTACGAATGAGACTGTCGGTCCGCTTTATCTGAAGCAGGTACTCGCAGCGCTCGGTGACTACCAGGTGGAGACCGTTGTGCTTCCAGACGGCGAAAAGTACAAAACCCTGGAGACATGGCAGCGGATTTTCGATGGCCTGTTGGAACGCAGGTTTGACAGGCAGTGTACGGTTTTGGCGCTGGGTGGCGGCGTGGTTGGCGATATAGCCGGATTTGCGGCTGCCTGCTACCAGCGAGGCGTGCACTTTATCCAGGTGCCGACTACCCTGCTTGCCCAGGTTGACTCGTCAGTGGGAGGGAAAACCGGGGTAAACCATCCTTTGGGGAAAAACATGATCGGTGCTTTTTATCAGCCCCGGTGTGTCATCGCGGATACGGATTCGCTGAATACCCTGGATGATCGTCAGCTGTCCGCTGGATTGGCTGAAGTCATAAAATACGGTTTGATCAGCGATTTGCCATTTTTTGAATGGTTGGAGTCCAATATTGAACGACTCCTTTCCAGGGAGCCGGAAGCCCTGATTTATGCAATAGAGCGATCCTGTCAGGACAAGGCAGACGTTGTTGCCGCTGATGAGCTTGAAGCCGGGAAGCGGGCACTGCTCAATTTGGGTCACACGTTCGGGCACGCCATTGAAACCGGTGTCGGTTATGGGGAGTGGCTCCATGGTGAAGCTGTCGCTGCGGGCGTGTGCATGGCCGGCGAACTCTCGCGACGCCTTGGTTGGTTGTCTGCCGAGAAACTGTACCGCATTGTTGAGCTTGTCAGCAAGGCAAATCTGCCAACAGTGCCGCCTGAGAATATCGGACGTAGCCAGTTTCTGGAATTGATGGCAGTGGATAAGAAAGTGGTCTCTGGCAAGCTGCGGCTGGTCTTGATGCAGGGATTGGGTCAGTCCGTTATAACTGGTGATTTTGATACTGCAGAACTGCAGAATACCTTGGATGAATACGGAAGATAGAAACCAGGAGCAACAAACTGGCGGAGCTATGACTGATTTCGGCCTGAAATCAGAAGAGGACTATTTTTCGCTGCCTGAGCTGGATCAGCGTCTCGATCTGCTGTTTCACCTGGCTGAAAACAGTGACCGTATTCCCCTGGTGAGAGGCGGGCAGGGGCTAGGTAAGACGATGATGCTTGACCGGCTTGAGCTGAAAGCGCAGCCGAATTGGCAGATGTGCAGGATTTTAGCGGATCCGATGCTGCAGCCCGAGCAGTTGTTTGATCGCCTGGGGCTGTGTGTTCAGGCGCTGGAAGGCGTAAGTGTCGATACCTTGGTGCGCCGGTTCGAGGATCTCCAAAACGAAGGCGTTTTGGTCGTTGTTGCAGTGGATGATGCCCATCTCCTACCGGTATCCACGATTATTGCATTACTGAGGCTTTCCGAGAGGAGAGTCGGTGAACTCCCGCTTGTTAAGGTGGTTCTGTTTGCGGACCCGGAGATTGATGGACACCTGAAGACACCCCAGATCCAGGCGATGAACCTGCAGTCACTGCAGATTCTGGATCTACACCCATTTGATGCGGATCAGGCGAAGGCCTATGTTCAGCATATCCTTGCCGGGCATGGCATGGACCAAACCAGTTTTCCTGTAAAGGAGCAGGCTGTTGAGCGCCTGATCAAAGAGAGCCGTGGAATACCGTCGATAATTGAAGCCCGTGTTCGTGAGCTGTTGGGTCAAGGACCGGATCCGGATCTTCCGGAGGCAAAGGCATCAGGGAGGGGGCTCCTTTCGGATTTGTCTGGGCCAGCGCTTATTGGTATTGGCCTGGTAGTCTTGCTCGTTGTGGCTGCCTTGATATTCCAGGATCACATAAACACACTGTTCGAAGATGAAAAGTTGGCTGAGCAGGTTTTGCCTGAAATCAGCACAGCTAGAGAAAAGGTGGTTCCCCTGCAGCTTCCCGCAGAAGAGGAGGCAAAGGCCTCGGTTCCGGCCGTCAAGTCGCCCGGTGTTGAAAAGCCGCAGGAGGTGAGCGAGGCAGAGCCGTCGCGGTCGGTGGATGATGCAGCCACCCCGGTTGTTGCAGATGCGGGATTGAGCCAGGACCAGGAGGGACTGGTAGAGTCCCCGGCGGTGGATGTAGCGTCCGAGGTGACTGTCTCTGAAGAAGGGGTGAGTGTGCAGCCACAACTCGCTGAAGCAGCCAAGGAATCCCCTTCGGAGGAGGACGCGGGCTCGAGTTCACTGGCCACCCTTGCGCAAGAGGTTGAAATCAAGGGGCAGGTGACAACAGCTGTAGTCAAACAGGATGTGGCTCCGGCGTCAGCGCTGGTGAGAGAAGCCGGCCATGACCCTTACGCCTGGTTCCTGAGGCAGAAGCCAACCGACTATACGCTTCAGCTTGTCGGCCTTGGCAGCGAGGCGGCAGCAAAAAAATTCATTTCAAAACATGGTATTACAGGTAGTGGCAGGGTCTTTCGCTCAACCTTGAACGGGCGTCCCTGGTACTCGGTGGTTTACGGGGTATTTGCCAATAGAGAGGCTGCAGTTAAAGGTCGTGAGCAATTGCCAGCTGGTTTAAACATAAACAAGACCGGCGTCTGGCCCAGATCCTACGCTTCGATTCAGGACACAATCAAAAAACGCTGAAAAGATCCTTTTCCACATTTTTTGATACGAATATTTTTCCCCGATGCGGGTTCAAAAAACTGGCCTGATTGCCAATTCTCCAGTATCCTACGCGGTTCCGTTCGCCGGTTCCGTTCGCCGGTTCCGTTCGCCGGTTCCGTTCGCCGGTTCCGTTCGCCGGTTCCGGCTGACTTTTGGAAAGCCGAGAATGGGTGGCATTGGTGGCCCCGGTTCAATTGCCGGGGTGTGTAGTCCAACAGATAGAAAAAGGTAGGGGTTTCATCCCTGCCTGAAATAAGACGAGGTTTGCGATGAGCCAAGGGGCTTTGCCACCGAAGCAGGGGTTGTATGACCCCCGTAACGAACATGATGCCTGTGGTGTCGGTTTTGTAGCGGATATCAAGGGACGCAAGACCCACAAGATCATCGAGCAGGGCTTGGGGATCCTGGAGCGCCTGACCCACCGCGGCGCTGTGGGCGCCGATCCCCGCGCGGGCGACGGTGCAGGCATCCTGATCCAGTTGCCGGACGCTTTTTTTCGCGCTGTAGTTGATTTTGATCTGCCGGAGTCCGGTGCCTACGCCGTAGGTCACCTGTTTCTTCCCCGCGACGATGCGGCACGTGCCGAAGCGGAGGCAACCGTTACCCGTTTCGCCGAGAGCGAAGGTCAGCGCATTATCGGCTGGCGTGACGTACCGGTCGACAGCTCGGGCCTGGGTTACAGTGTCGTTCCCACCGAACCGGTAAACCGCCAGGTTTTTATCGGCCGGGGAGACAACTGCGCCGATCAGGACACTTTCGAGCGCAAGCTTTTTGTCATCCGCAAGCAGATCGACAAGGTCATTCGTGAATCCCAGATTGAAGACAAGGAGGCGTTCTATTTCACCTCCATGTCCTCCCGCACCATTACCTATAAGGGTATGCTGCTGGCAGACCAGGTTGGTGAGTACTTCCCCGATCTGAAGGATGAGCACATGGAGTCTGCGCTGGCCCTGGTGCATCAGCGCTTCTCTACCAATACCTTTCCTACCTGGGACCTGGCTCACCCGTTCCGCATGATCGCCCATAATGGTGAGATCAACACCTTGCGGGGCAACGTCAACTGGATGGCGGCGCGCAAGCACTCCATGGCCTCCGAGATTCTTGGCGATGACCTGGAGAAGGTGTGGCCCCTGATTCCTGAAGGGCAGTCCGATTCCGCCTGTTTCGACAACGCGCTTGAGCTGTTGGTGCAGGGCGGTTACTCCATGGCCCACGCCATGATGATGCTGATCCCCGAGGCCTGGTCCGACAATCCACTGATGGACGAAAAACGCCGCGCCTTCTACGAGTACCATGCGGCCCTGATGGAGCCGTGGGATGGTCCGGCAGCTGTTGCCTTTACCGATGGCCGCCAGATTGGCGCCACCCTGGACCGTAATGGCCTGCGCCCCGCCCGCTACCTGATCACCGAGGACGGCCTGGTATTGATGGCCTCGGAGATGGGTGTACTGGAGATACCCGAAGAGAAGATCGTCAAGAAGTGGCGCCTGCAGCCTGGCAAGATGTTCCTCATCGACATGGAACAGGGCCGCATTATTGACGATGTTGAGCTCAAGGAGCAGCTCTCAACCGCCAAACCCTACCGGGACTGGCTGGACACGACCCAGATCAAGCTGGACGGGCTGCCCGAGGCAGTGGGTGCCATGACGCCTGATGCGGAGA
Organism: Solemya velesiana gill symbiont; assembly: GCF_002020805.1. Taxonomy (GTDB): domain Bacteria; phylum Pseudomonadota; class Gammaproteobacteria; order Chromatiales; family Chromatiaceae; genus Sedimenticola_A. Next base: position 28,749 of record NZ_MPRJ01000001.1, read on the forward strand.
CCCTGCTGGATGCACAGCAGGCCTTCGGTTACACCCAGGAGGACATCAAGTTCCTGCTTACCCCGATGGTGCTGACCGGCCAGGAGGCTACCGGCTCCATGGGCGCGGACAACCCGCCAGCCGTACTCTCCGGCAGACCCAAGCACCTGTCCAACTATTTCAAGCAGAACTTCGCCCAGGTGACCAATCCGCCCATCGACCCGATCCGTGAAGAGATCGTGATGTCCCTGGTGTCGCTGATCGGTCCCCGCCCCAACCTGTTGGGCATGGTGGACGGCGAGTCCAACATGCGCCTGGAGGTGAACCAGCCGGTACTGACCAACACCGACCTGGAGCGCATCCGAAACATCGAGGACAATACCGGTGGCGCCTTCCGTACGCGCACCCTGGATATCTGCTACCCGGCGGAGCAGGGCCCTGAAGGGATGCGCGACGCCCTGGCCTCACTCTGCGATGCAGCCGAAAAGGCAGTACTGGACGGCTACAACATTCTTATCCTCTCGGACCGTAACGTGGATGCCGACTTCGTGGCGATTCCCTCGCTGCTGGCCACCTCTGCCGTGCATCACCACCTGATTCGCAAGGGGCTGAGAACCGAGTCCGGCCTGGTGATCGAGTCCGGTGCCGCCATCGAAGTGCACCACTTTGCGACCCTCGCCGGCTACGGCGCGGAGGCGGTCAACCCCTACGTGGCGTTCGACACCATTCAGTCCCTGCTGCCCAGCCTGCCCGAGGATCTCTCTTTCGAAGAGGCCCAGAAGCGCTACATCAAGGCTGTCGGCAAGGGCCTGAAGAAGGTGATGTCCAAGATGGGCATCTCCACTTACCAGTCCTACTGCGGTGCACAGATCTTCGATGCCGTGGGCCTCTCCACGCCGTTCATCGACGAGTTCTTCACCGGTACCGCGACCACCGTGGAAGGTGTTGGCCTGCCTGAGGTGGCTGAAGAGGCAGTGCGCTGGCACGCCGATGCTTTCGGCAACAAGCCGATCTACCATAAGCACCTGGATGTGGGTGGCGACTACGCCTACCGCCTGCGTGGCGAAGACCACGTTTGGACCCCGGATACCATTGCCAAGGTACAGCACGCCTCCCGTTCCAACGACTGGAAGAGCTACGAGGAGTTCTCCAGGGCGGTGAACGAGCAGGAAGAGAAACTGCTCACCTTCCGCTGCCTGTTCGATTTCAGGTTTGCGGATAATGAACTTTCCCTGGACGAGGTGGAGCCTGCAAAGGAGATCGTAAAGCGCTTCGCTACCGGTGCCATGTCGTTCGGCTCCATCTCCTACGAGGCTCATTCCACGCTGGCAGTGGCCATGAACCGGATCGGCGGCAAGTCCAACACCGGTGAGGGCGGTGAGGAGCCAGAGCGTTTCAGCCCGCTGGCAGACGGTTCCACCAACCCGGAGCGTTCCGCCATCAAGCAGGTGGCATCGGGCCGTTTTGGTGTAACCGCCGAGTACTTGGTGAACTCTGACGATATCCAGATCAAGATGGCCCAGGGTGCCAAGCCCGGCGAGGGTGGCCAGCTGCCCGGCCACAAGGTGAACAGGCAGATCGCCCGAGTGCGTCACTCAACGCCGGGTGTCGGCCTGATTTCCCCTCCGCCTCACCACGACATCTACTCCATCGAGGACCTGGCGCAGCTGATCCACGACCTGAAGAACGTGCAGCCCAAGTCACGCATCTCGGTGAAGCTCGTATCCGAAGTGGGTGTCGGTACGGTTGCGGCGGGCGTTTCAAAGGCCCATGCGGATCACGTGACCATCTCCGGTTACGACGGCGGTACCGGCGCCAGCCCGCTGACGTCCATCAAGCACGCCGGCTCCTCCTGGGAGATCGGCCTGGCGGAAACCCACCAGACCCTGGTGCTGAACAAGCTGCGTAACCGCATCGCGGTACAGGTTGACGGCGGCATGCGTACCGGCCGCGACGTGGTGGTAGGCGCCCTGCTGGGTGCCGACGAATTTGGTTTCGCCACTGCGCCGCTGATCGTCGAGGGTTGCATAATGATGCGCAAGTGCCACCTCAACACCTGCCCGGTTGGTGTGGCCACCCAGGATCCCGAACTGCGCAAGCGCTTCACCGGGAAACCCGAACACGTGGTCAACTACTTCTTCTTCGTTGCCGAGGAGGTCCGTCGCCTGATGGCCAAGCTGGGCTTCCGCAAGTTCGATGACATGATCGGCCAGATGGACCACCTGGATATGCGCCAGGCCATCGACCACTGGAAGGCAAAAGGGCTGGACTTCTCCCGCATTCTTGCCAAGCCGATGACCGAAGAGGGCGAGGTTGTCTACAACAACGAAGGCCAGGACCACGGTCTCGACAAGGCCATCGACCACCAGTTGATAGAGCAGGCCAAGCCAGCCCTGGAGAGTGGCGAAGCGGTGAAGATCGATATCGATATTCACAACTACAACCGTACCTTCGGCACCATGCTCTCCGGTCGCGTAGCTGAGAAATACGGCCACGCCGGTCTGCCCGACGACACCATCTACATCAATGCCAAGGGAACCGCGGGCCAGTCCTTCGGCGCCTGGGTGGCGAAGGGTATCACCATAGAGCTGGTGGGCGAGGGCAACGACTACGTCGGCAAGGGCCTCTCAGGTGGCCGCCTGGTGATCTATCCGCCAGCAGAATCCGCCATCGAGAAGGCTGAAGATAACATCATCGTCGGCAACACCGTGCTCTACGGCGCCATCAGCGGTGAGTGTTACTTCCGCGGCGTTGCGGGTGAGCGTTTTTGCGTGCGCAACTCCGGTGCCACCGCGGTCATCGAGGGACTCGGCGACCATGGCTGCGAGTACATGACCGGTGGTGTGGTGGTCTGTCTTGGTTCTACCGGTCGCAACTTCGCGGCAGGCATGTCCGGCGGTATCGCCTACGTGCTGGATGAGGAAGGTAACTTCGAGCAGCGCTGCAACCTCTCCATGGTCGAACTCGAACCGATCCAGGAAGAGGACGACGCGCTGGAGGCCCTGGACCACCAGGGGGGCGATCTCGAGACCAAGGGTCGCGTGGACGTCAGCCACGACATGACCCGCTTCGACGCTATCCGCCTGCGTCAGCTCATCGAGAACCACATGCACTACACCGACAGTGCCGTGGCCCGGAAGATCCTCGACAACTGGAACGAGTATCTGCCGAAATTTGTAAAGGTTATGCCGGTGGATTATCGCCGTGCCCTGAAAGAGCTTCAGGCGCAGCAGCAGTCCGCAGGCAGTGAAGCAGTCAAGGGGAGTCACTGATCATGGGTAAGCCCACAGGTTTCATGGAGTATCCACGCCAGGACCGGAGCTACGCGCCGGTATCCGACCGGGTCACTCATTATGACGAGTTCAGCATTCCCCTGACCGATGACGAGATGGGTATACAGGGTGCACGCTGCATGGATTGCGGCATTCCCTTCTGCCACCAGGGGTGTCCGGTCAATAACATCATTCCCGACTGGAACGACCTGGTCTACAAGCAGGACTGGCAGTCGGCTATCGATACGCTGCACTCCACCAACAACTTTCCGGAGTTCACCGGTCGTATCTGCCCTGCGCCCTGCCAGGAGGCCTGTACCCTGAATCTTCAGGACGATCCGGTCACCATCAAGAACGTTGAGCTTTCCATCGTGGAGAAGGCGTGGGAAGAGGGCTGGATCCAGCCCCAGATACCCCGTCACAAGAGCGGCAAGCGTGTTGCTGTGGTGGGATCAGGCCCTGCCGGCCTGGCAGCTGCCCAGCAGTTGGCCCGTGCCGGTCACTCTGTTGCGGTTTACGAGCGCCAGAACCGCATTGGCGGGCTGTTGCGCTACGGTATTCCCGACTTCAAGCTCAACAAGAAAGTGATCGATCGCCGCATGGCACAGATGCGTGCCGAGGGTGTAGAGTTCCACGCCAACACCCATATCGGCGTCAATTTGCCTGCCAAGAAGCTGTCGGAGGCGTTCGATGCAGTGGTTCTGGCCGGTGGTTCGGAGCAGCCCCGTGATCTGCCGGTGCCCGGTCGTGAACTCAGCGGCGTCCATTTCGCCATGGACTTCCTGCGCACCAACAGCCGCCGGGTCCAGGGTGACGTGATTCCCGATGAGGAGTTCATCTCTGCTGAAGGCAAGCACGTTGTGGTCATCGGTGGTGGTGATACCGGCTCCGACTGTATCGGTACCTCTAACCGTCATGGTGCGGTTACCGTCACCCAGATCGAGATCTTGCCCCAGCCCCCAGAGAAAGAAGAGAAGGGCACCACCTGGCCCTATTGGCCCAACAAGATGCGCACCTCCACCTCCCAGGAAGAGGGATGTGAGCGCATGTGGTGCGTGGCCACCAAGGAGTTTCTGGACGACGGCAACGGCAATGTGAAAGCAGTGCGCTGCGTAAAGGTCGAGTGGGAAAACGAGGGTGGCAGCTGGAAAATGAACGAGATCGAAGGCTCAGAGTTCGAACTCAAAGCCGATCTGGTGACCCTGGCCATGGGCTTTGCACACCCTGTTCACGAGGGTATGCTCAAGGAGCTGGCCGTGGACCTGGATGAGCGCGGCAACGTCAAGGGCGACACCGAGGGTGTTGATGCCTACAAGACCTCCATCGATGGCGTTTTCGCCGCAGGCGACATGCGTCGGGGCCAGTCCCTGGTGGTCTGGGCGATCCGCGAGGGTCGCCAATGTGCCCGCGCGGTGGATGAGTACCTGATGGGTGTATCCGATCTGCCACGCTGATTGGTATCGAACGGGAATGGCGGCTTCGGTCGCCATTTCTTTTGCATAAGAATAATTAGTCACTACCGGGGATATTTCTGTGAGCGAACTGAAGAACGATCGTTTCCTTCGCGCCCTGATGCGCGAACCTGTTGATATGACCCCTGTCTGGATGATGCGCCAGGCCGGGCGTTACCTGCCCGAGTACCGGGCCACCCGCGCCAAGGCGGGCAGCTTCATGGATCTGTGCAAGAGCCCGGAACTTGCCTGCGAAGTCACCATTCAGCCCCTGGATCGTTTCTCCCTGGATGCGGCGATTCTCTTTTCCGATATCCTCACCATCCCCGACGCCATGGGCCTGGGTCTCTACTTCACCGAGGGCGAGGGTCCCAGGTTTGAGCGTCCGATTCGCGATGCTGCAGGTGTGGAGGCACTGGGTGTACCCGATCCGGAGGGTGAACTGAAATACGTGATGAATGCGGTACGCACCATCCGCCGGGAGCTGGACGGGCGTGTGCCCCTGATCGGCTTCTCAGGCAGCCCGTGGACCCTGGCCACCTACATGGTGGAGGGTGGTGGCACCAAGAACTTCGCCCAGGTGAAGGGCATGATGTTCGATCGCCCCGATCTTATGTATGCCTTGCTGGAGAAGACTGCAGACTCCGTCATCGCCTATCTCAATGCACAGGTCGCTGCCGGTGCCCAGGCTTTGATGATTTTCGATACCTGGGGTGGCGTATTGAGTCCCAGCGACTACAAGCAGTTCTCCCTGGACTACATGCAACGCATCGTCGAGGGACTGACCCGCGAGAGTGAAGGACGCAAGGTACCTGTCATCCTCTTCACCAAGGGGGGCGGCCAGTGGCTGCAGATGATGGCCGATACCGGCTGTGACGGCCTGGGTGTGGACTGGACTACCGACCTGGCGGATGCCAGAGCAAGGGTTCAGGACAAGGTGGCCCTGCAGGGCAATATCGATCCCTGCATTCTCTATGCATCACCCGAGCGAATCCGCGACGAGGTGGGGCGTGTGCTCGCCAGTTATGGCAAGGGCACGGGGCACGTCTTCAACCTGGGGCACGGTATTCATCCTAATGTGAATCCGGAGCATGCCGGTGCCCTGGTGGATGCGGTGCACGAGTTGAGCGTGCCTTATCACGCAGAAGGCTGAACGGCCGGTCTATGAAAATTGCACAGCTCGGTCTTGGCCTGATGGGTATCCCCATCGCCTTGAGGCTGCAGCAGCAGGGGTTCGACATCACCGGCTGGAACCGGGGTGGCGAGCAGCTGGAGCGGGCGGCAGAGCAGGGGTTGGCGGTCAGTCGTGATCTTGCGGCAGCCGTGGGCGCTGCTGATCTCCTGGTCCTGACCCTGAGCGACAAGAAGGCCATTGAGGGTGTGCTTTTTTCCACAGGCAGCAAGCTGTCCCTGGCCGGGAAACGGGTGCTGCAAATGGGCACCATTGGGCTGGCAGAGAGCCGGGAGATCGCAGCCCGTTGTGAAGCGGCTGGCGCGCGCTACCTGGAAGCCCCGGTGCTGGGCAGTATCCCTGAGGCCAAGGCCGGCACACTGATCATCATGGCCGGAGGCGATGCCGCGGACTACGACGCCTGCCTGCCCCTGCTCGAGGCCCTGGGCCAGGCACCTGAACGGGTTGGGGCTGTGGGACAGGGTGCGGCCCTGAAGTTGGCCATGAACCAGCTGATTGCCTCCCTTACCACCGGCTTCTCTCTCAGTTTGGGTCTTGTTCGTTCCGAAGGGCTGGATGTGGAGCGTTTCATGGCGCTGCTGCGCACCAGCGCCCTCTATGCGCCGACTTTCGACAAGAAGCTCGGCAAGATGATGACCCACGATTACGCCAATCCCAACTTTCCACTGAAGCACCTGATCAAGGATGTGGATCTCTTTACCCGGGTGGCCCGGGAGTGCGGTATCGATCCCTCGGTGCCCGAGGCCCTCTCTGCCCAATTGGAGAAGGGGCGCGACATGGGGCTGGCGGACGAGGATTACTCTGCGCTTTGTGAATCGGTGAATCCTCAACGGGACTAGGACTCGGAGCAGATTATGGGTAGCTCATTGCAGGATCAATTGCTGAAGGCTGGTCTGACGGACCAGAAGAAAGTCAACAAAGCGAAAAAGGCGAAACAGCAGAAAGAGAAGGCCCAGCGTCACAGCAAACAGAAACAGGTTGATGAGTCGACCCGGCGTGCCCGGGAGATTGCCGCCGAGGCCGCCCAGCGTGATCGTGAGCTCAACCGCCAGAAGCAGCAATCCGCCGAAGCGAAGGCGATTGCAGCCCAGGTCCGTCAACTGATCGAGATGAACCGACTGTCCCTGGACGAGGGTGAACAGGCGTACAATTTCAGTGATGGCAACAAGGTTCAGCGTATCCATGTGACCGAAGCAATTCACCGCCAGTTGAGCAGGGGCCGGCTGGCCATTGTCAAACTGGATGGCCGATACGAAGTGGTACCGGCGGGTGCGGCTGAGAAGATCGGCGATCGTTCGGCGGAGAGCGTCATCGTCTGCAACGAGCCGGAAACCGAGGATGATTCGGATGATCCGTATGCAGATTTCAAGATACCCGATGACCTGATGTGGTAAAAAACCGTTGAGGCCCTGCTAACAGATAGTGCGGGGCTCCAATCAAATAATCTGAAACCTGTAAGCCTGTTGTATTTCAGCTAATCGCCACTATCTTTCTCCAAAGCGTTGTTTTTGTCGGAGAGATGTCCATGACCCGCATATTACTGTTTCTCGCTACCAATGCCGCAATCCTGGTGGTGATAAGCCTGACCTTCCACATTCTCGGTATCGAAGGCCTCCTGCAGAGCAACCAGGTGGATCTGAATCTCAATGCCCTGTTGGTGATGTCGGCGGTGATCGGTTTCAGTGGTTCCCTCCTGTCGCTTTTCATCTCCAAGTGGATGGCCAAGCGAAGCATGGGGGTTCACGTGATCGAATCCCCGGCCACATCCACGGAAAACTGGTTGGTGAACACGGTGCGCCGCCAGGCCGAACAGGCAGGCATCGGCATGCCCGAGGTGGGCATCTTCAACTCCCCTGAGCCCAATGCCTTCGCCACCGGCTGGAATCGCAACAATGCCCTGGTGGCAGTCAGTGCCGGCCTGCTGCAGCATATGAACCAGGATGAAGTGGAGGCGGTGCTGGCCCACGAGGTGAGTCATGTGGCCAATGGCGACATGGTGACCCTGGCTCTGATCCAGGGGGTTGTGAATACTTTCGTGGTGTTCCTGTCGCGGGTGATCGGCCACGTTGTGGGCCGGGTGGTGTTCAAAACAGAGCGTGGCTATGGCCCCGCCTACTACATCACGGCGATTGTGGCAGAGCTGGTACTGGCATTTCTGGCCAGTGCTATTGTCATGTGGTTTTCCAGGCGCAGGGAGTACCGGGCGGATGCCGGTGGGGCGCAGCTCGCCGGGCGGGGCAAGATAATCTCTGCCCTGCAGCGTCTCCAGTCGATGCATGAGCCCCATGCGCTTCCCGATCAGTTCGCGGCCTTCGGTATTGCCGGCGGACTGGGGGACGGCCTGAAGCGCCTGTTCATGAGCCACCCGCCCCTGAATGAGCGTATTGCCGCGCTGCAGGCGCAAGGCTAGGATGACGCCGTAAGCTGGATTACAGCGCAGCTATTCCACTGAAAAGACCGGATCAGGTGCAGTACGCGCCTGATCCAACCGGATTCAAATTGCTTTTCCGGGGGTCGTTTATTGCTCGTCGAAGCCCTTTTTGACCTCGATTGAGTTGCCCAGGTTGAGGCCGGTCAGGTCTTTCACGCAATCATGTATGAATTCTTCCAGGTCGGGTCCGCTCAGACCCTCTCCCTGGCCTTCAAGGTGGCAGTTCGCCTTGGTCTCTTCCAGGTTTTCGTCTGCTGTTGCGGAAAAAGATAGGGTGAGCACGAATGTGCTGATGAGCGCTATGGCGCCTCTAGTCTTTATAGAACAGTGCATGTTGAGTATTTTTTATACAGCTTTCGGAATGGGAATACTATCGCTGCCAATTATGGGTTCTAGATAACCCTTGCTTTTCATGTGGTCTTTTGGCTGCTCAGTAATGGGGGGGTGGCGCCTCTTCGTCGGGTGACGCTACCTGGGAGGGGGTGAGGGTCTTAACCTGTTGTCGTAGCTGCTCAATGGCCTTCTGCAGCTCCAGGATCTGGTTCTGTTGCCGGGCAACGGTACTGTTCAGTTCCTGGATGGCATCGTCCTGGAAGGCCAGCCGGGTCTGAAGGTCGATCAACTCTTCATTCATGGGTTTATGTCTCTAGTGGGTGCGGTGGCCCTTGGCCAGGTAGTCTGTGGACTGCATCTCCTGCAGCCTGCTCACCGCACGTTGGAAATCGAAGGCAAGGCGCTCCCCCTGGTAGAGCGATTCCGGTGGTTCGGCTGCACTGATGATCAGTTTTACATTGCGATCGTAGAACTCGTCCACCAGGTAGAGGAATCGCCTGGTGGCATCATCCAGTGCCGGGCCAAGTCGTGGAATGTCCGAGATCAGTACGGTATGGAAGCTGCGGGCCAGTTCCAGGTAATCCGCCTGGCTGCGGGGTGGTCCGCAGAGTGCCATGAAGTCGAACCAGACCGCATCGTCGGCAATGCACCTCACCGGGATATTCCGTCCGAAAACGTGGATATTGCCCCCCTCATGGGAAACTTCCGGTGCCAGGGCGTCGAACTCCTCTTTCAGTCGCTGCCCGGTGTTCGATACCAGGGGTGTGTGATAGATGGTGGCCTGTTCTAGGTAGCGCAGTCGATAGTCGGTGCCGCCGTCGAGCTTGATGGTCTGGGTGTGCTGGTTCAGCAGGTCGATAGCAGGCAGGAAACTGGCCCGTTGAATGCCGTCCTGGTAGAGGTTGTCCGGTGGCGTGTTCGAAGTGGTGACCAGGGTTACGCCGTGGTTGAACAGTGCCTTGAGCAGTCCTGCCAGGATCATGGCATCGCCAATGTCGGTGACAATGAACTCGTCCAGGCAGATTATCCGGGCCTTTTGGGACAGGTTTTTGGCTACATGGTCCAGGGGGTTCTGCAGGCCTTTCAGTCGGGCCAACTGCTCATGCACGTCGCGCATGAACTGATGGAAATGCAACCGCAGCTTTCTTTCGGTAGGCAGCAGGTTGTAGAAGAGATCCACCAGCCAGGTCTTGCCCCGGCCGACCCCTCCCCAGAGATAGATGCCCCGCTCCGGGGTGATGGCGTTCTTTTTACGGGGGGCAAGCAGCCCCTTCAGCAGGCCATAGCCGCTGCTCGGGGTATTGTTTTGAATCAGGCGATCGTAGAGATCCTGCAGGGCGGTGACTGCCGCCTCCTGGGCAGTGTCGGGAACCAGGTCTGTCTCTTCGAGTTGCTGCCGGTAGTATTGTTCTGGTGTCATGTCACCCGGCAGCTGGTGTCCAGCGCATAGTGTTGGCAGTCCCTAGTCTTCGTTGCGAGGGTAACGGTCATCTAGGTTGGCTGGGCAGAGCACGTTACGCATGGTGCCGATCAGGGTCAGCAGCTGGCCATTTCGGATACGGTAGTAGATACGGTTGGCCTCTTTGCGGGAGGTAACGATATTCTTGTTCCGCAGTTGTTCCAGGTGCTGGGAGATGTTGCTCTGTGAAGTGCCGGTTCTTTCAACGATCTCACCTACAGATAGCTCGTCATCGCCCAGGGAGCATAGAATCTTCCAGCGCAGCGGATGGGCCATGGCCTTGAGCGCATTGGCAGTGAGCGTTGTGTCTTCGTTTGGAATTGTGGGTTCTGTAGGATCAGTCATTGTGTATTCCTGTTGCGTCTCAGGGGAGGTTGCCGGCCGTCTTCGGCTCATGCTGGGGCTCCTCCCGGACATATCCGGTCATGTCTTTTGCAATGCAGATGATGTCAGAGATTTCTCCATTGTCGTCGGTTATGGCGGTGCGTGAAAAGAGTATCGGCACCCGGCGATCATCCTTGGCGATGAATCGGGCATCGATCTTCTTGAGGGCGCCGACGCGAATCAGGGCCTCAAGCCAGGTGCCCATGAAGGCGCCGGCCTGCTCATCGGCCTCCTCTTCAAAGACGTCGCCGATCTGCATGCCGATCAGTGAGCCTTCCTCGTATGCAAGCATTTCGTAGGCGGTGGGATTTGCCTGGATGATGGTGCCTTCGGGATTGAGCACCAGCAATGCCTCGCCTATGTGGCGAATGATATTCTCGAGGTGTTGCTTGGCCTGGGCCAGCTCTGCGGTGCGCGCGGCGACTTTGCGCTCCAGCACCGTGTTGAGTTCCCGCTCTTTCTCGATCAGGCGGAAATAGGTACTGATCTTATTGATGAGCTGGTTGTCGTCGATGGGCTTCAGCAGGTAGTCGACAGCGCCTACATCGTAGCCCTTCTGCTGGAACTCCTGGGTCTTGAAGGCAGCGGTCAGGAAGATGATCGGTATGTCCCGGCTCTTCTTGCGGACCTTGAGTATGGAGGCGGTCTGGAAACCATCCATTTCCGGCATCTGAATGTCCAGGATGATCAGGTCGATCTTCTGGTCGCCCAGGGCGATGTCCAGTGCCTGCTGTCCGGAGGTGGCTTCGAAAATCTCCACGTCCATATGCTGCTGAACCAGCGTACGCAGGGTAAATAGATTGTGCTCGTGGTCGTCGACAATGAGCAGCTTGAAACCGCTGTATCGTTTCATATTTGATCTTCTGCTTAGACGGGATCAGCTGGCAAATGCCGGTTGATCGCATCTTTCAATTCCTCGGGCTCGATCGGCTTGCTGATGAAGTCATCGGCTCCTGCTTCAAGACACACCTGGTTGGACTCCCCGTGGATATCCGCGGTCAGGGCGATAATAAGCAGGTCCGCATGTTTCTTGATTGCTCTTATTTTTTTGATCGTATCACAGCCATCCATACCGGGCACCATGAGGTCCATCAAGGCGACAGAAAAACTGTCGTCCTCCTCTATCGCCTCCAGGGCCTCGTCCTGGTCGCCGGCTGCAGTAACCTTCAGTCCCCAGGTTTCCAGCAACGGGGCCAGGGACAGCAGCGTCTGCATATCACTGTCGATTACCAGGATACTGTGACCTTCAAAACCGATCTCGCCTGTTGGGGTGGTTTCAGGCGTCGGTGTATCGATGCTGGGTTGAGGTTCAGTCTCTTCCGGCATTTCGTCTTCGGTGTCGATGAGCCCTTCGTCCACCAGTGAGCTGTCGAACTGGAGGGGCAGGAGCAGATGAAAAGTCGAGCCCTCATGCTCCCGGCTCTGGAAATCGATGTGGCCGCCCAGCATATGGGCGAGTTGCTGGCTGATGGTCAAACCCAGCCCGGTGCCGCCGTAACGCCGATTGGTGGCGCCATCGGCCTGGCGGAAGGCGTCGAAGATATGCTCCTGTTTTTCATCGGGAATACCGATACCGCTGTCCTGGACGCTGATGCGCAGTGGGCAGTCGCAGGCATCGCTCTTTGGCGCGCCCTCAAGAGAGAGTGTGATACTGCCCTGGTCAGTGAATTTGACGGCATTTGCCAGAAAGTTCTTTAGTATCTGCCGTATTTTGTCGACATCGGAGACGATCCTGCGTGGTGCGTCATCGTTGATCCGTAGATCGAGATTCAATCCCTTTGCATGGCATTGGGGCTCAATCAGGGAGACCAGGTCCTGCAGCATCTCCGGCAGGGCAATGGTTTCGATGTTGAAATGGGTGCGCCTGGCTTCAATGCGGGAGAGGTCGAGAATATTATCGATCAGGGTCTGAAGATCGCTGCCTGCCTTGTTGATCACCTTGGCCTGTTGTTGCTGTTCCGGATTCAGACCGCTCTTTTCGTCTGCAAGCATCTTGGAAAGCAGGAGGATGGAGTTTAGAGGAGTTCGCAGTTCATGGCTCACGTTGGCCAGGAACTGTGACTTGTACCGGTTGGACTCTTCCAGCTCCTTGGCGTGGGCACGCAGGTTGCGGGTATTGCTGCTGTGTTTTGCCGAGAGCCGCGAGAGGTCCTCTCCCAGTTGTTTCAGCTCTTGCGGTTTTCGCCAGTTGAACGCGATTGGCTTATCCGTCTCCAGGATGCGCTGAATGCCGTCTGTCAGTTCCTGGCTCAGGCGTTCTGCTCTGCGGGCGATGAGCTGGGAGGCGAACCAGACCGCTATTGCCAGGGCGAAGACGATGCTCAGCACACGCAGTGACAGCGCATTCCGGAAATCGGCGATGGGGGAGGGATCGACGGTACGGCCAACCCAGAGTGCACCGGCGCGCTCTGTTCTGAACAGGGGTACCCACATGATCTGCTGTCCGTCACCTTCCCAGAGTGCCGGCTTCCCCTGTTTGAACATGTCAGCTAGGCCAGGGTAGCGCTGAAAGGCGTTGCCGGCGGGTGCGGCCAGGTCGGCATGCTGGAGAAATTTGCCATCGTCGTGGACCCAGAGTGTGTTTCGGTAGTAGCGGGCCATGCCGCCCACGTCGATGCTGATTATCACGGCACCCACTTTTGCCTCTGCGCCAATAGGGCTGACAAGTCGCAAGGTCATGAAACGGCGGGGGTCCTCTGCGGCCGGGTCGATACTGATCGGGCTCACCAGTGCGCGACCGCTGGTATCCTTCAAGGCCGCCTCAATAAACTCTTTGGGCGTTTGGGGCGGGCGCTCGGTGGTCGGTTGCCACTGCTGGGTGGTAATGTCCCGGTCGAGCCAGAATCGCTCTCTTCCCTCCTGGTCGAAGAAGACGATCTGCACGATATCGAGCTGATCCTGCAGAATCTGGTTGATCCACTGGCTGTACTGGGTGCGGGCCAGATCTATCGCCTCAGGGGTGGACTCTCCCTTGCCCATGGCTGCGCCAGGCTCTGGTAGCTTGGCCAACAGGCGTACCATCTCGTCACGACTTGCCAGGTGCTGGTCGAGATCGCGGAAATCCGCACGCAGGTTCTGCAGGTGTGCCTTGTGGTAGAAAAGCTCCATCTTCTCCAGCACCAGTGGCAGGTTGATCAGCACGGCAATGATCAATGGTGCGAGGGCGAACAGGAAGAAGAACAGCAGTATCTGGGTGCGAAGCTTCACAGGTGTGCAATCTGCATTGGCCAGGTTATTTCACAACCATACCCTATCGTTGCATGGATTCAAACTGAGCGTGTTGCTCCTGTAATATACCGCGAATGAGCGACTTGCAGATTGTTTACCGCGACCCATGGTATGTTGCCATTCACAAGCCGGCCGGACTCCTGGTGCATCGTACCCGGATCGCCGACGGTGACCGGTTTGCCATGCAGATGCTGCGCGACCAGCTTGGTCAGTGGGTCTACCCGGTGCATCGGCTCGACCGCCCTACATCCGGTGTGCTGGTGTTTGCCTTGAGCTCTGAGGCGGCACGCTCGCTTGTACGGTTGTTTGAGACCCGGCAAGTCGACAAGCGCTATTTGGCAGTGGTGCGCGGTTATACCGATCTTCAGGGTCATATCGATTACCCGTTGCTTGAGGAGGAGGCAACGGAGCGCCAGGCGGCGATAACCGACTACAGGCGGTTGGCTACGGTGGAGCTGCCGATACCGATTGGGCGTTACCAGACCGCCCGCTACTCCCTGCTGGAGGTGATGCCGGTGACAGGCCGGATGCGCCAGATACGCAAGCACATGAAACATATCTTCCACCCCATCGTTGGGGATACCTCTCACGGAGATGGCCGGCACAACCAGATGTTCCGTGATCGTTTCAATTCTCGCCGGCTGCTGTTGCAGGCAGCGCAGTTGACTTTCGTGCACCCCTATACGGGCGAAGAGCAGATTATCCTCGCGGGAGAGGATCCTGAACTTGATAGGCTCTTTTCTGTGTTGGGGTGGGGCAGCTTTGCATAAATGCGCTGCTCGGCAATTTTTGGCCAGAATCTACAGGTGCCTGGTGGTTTCTCGTGTAGCTGACTGATAATCTGTAGGAAATCCTATCTGCACAGTCCTGTTCCCCTTCTTTTACCAGTATTCGTTTTTCAATGGCTAAGAAGAAAAAAACACTGAGAACAATACATCGGCCAAGAGATGTGCTGGCCTAGTTGTGGAGACGGTGCCTGACATCAACCCAGGTGATAGGCATTACGGGCAGTTGTGGCAAAACAAGCGCAACCCGTTTTCTTGACCATGCCTTGTCCGGAAGCTTGCAGGGGCATGGTGTCCACCTGTTCAACGGCCAAGGCTTTGTTTCAAAGAACATCCTGAAAGTAAGGCGTTCGGATCGTTACTATGTTCAGGAGGTGAGTGGGCATCGCCCGGGATTTCTCGCCACGGTCATGCCTCTGCTCAAGCCTACGATATCTATCGTGACCGCCGTTGGGCAGGATCACTACACAAACTTTCGCAGCCGCGAGGCGACTGCCCAGGAGAAGCAAACCCTGGTGCGTGTGCTTCCACGGAAAGGCGTTGCAATACTCAATTTCGACGACCCCTTTGTGCGGCCAATGGCTGATGTGACCAATGGGCGGGTGATTGGTTACGGCCTGTCTGCGGATGCGGATTTACGTGCGTCGGAAATTTCTGCAACCTGGCCGGGCAGGCTCTCGTTCAACGTGGACTATAACGGAGAAAAAGCCAGGGTCGAGACCAGGTTGGCCGGTGAAATCTGGCTTAGTTCGGCATTGGCGGCGATTGCCGTGGGGCTTGATCTGGAAACCTGCGCCAAGCGAATGGCGACAGTCGAAGCTGTACCTGGCAGCATGGCTCTGTACAAAACGCCTGCGGAGAGCTGGTTCATAAACGACACGGCCAAGGCGCCATACTGGACAATTGAGTTGGCCTGTCGGACCTTGTTGAATGCAGTTTCACCACGTAAGACAGTGGTGTTTGGCCCGTTTTCCGATATGGGTGGCGGCTCCAGCAAGAAATACCGTAAAGCAGCAAGGGGGCGCTGGACATTGCCGATCGCGTGGTTTTTGTCGGTGAGATCGCCAGTCACGTGGAGCGCATGGTCGATGGCTATGCTCCCGGTCGCCTGGTATGTATGCCTACGGTTCGGGAAGCTGCCGCTTTTCTGGCTGCAGATCAACTGGAAGGCGAGGTCACGCTGGTCAAGGCTAACGGCAAGGCGCACCTTGAGCGTTTGTCTTTATCGCAGCAAGAACCGGTTGCCTGCTGGAAAGAGAGCTGCGGTCTCGACAGCGATTGCAGTGTTTGTGATTCAAGACGCCGCCGGGCAGGCTGATCAAAGCGCTTTAACCAGTTCCAGCACCTGTTCGACATGGCCCTTGGGCTTGGTGTCATAGAGGGGGTGCTGAACGATGCCGTTTTTATCGATGACGAAGGTGGAGCGCAGTATGCCCATACGCTTCTCGCCGTGGGCCTCTTTTTCGCGCCACACGTCGTAGTCCTCGCACATCACGCCATCGATATCCGCAAGCAGGCGGATGGTGAGTCCGTGCTTGTCCCTGAATGCACCGTGAGAGAGGCAGTTGTCGTGGCTGATGCCGAGGATTTCGGTATCCAGTTCAGAAAATTCATCGTGCAGATCGGAGAACTCCAGGGCCTCAATGGTACAGCCGGGGGTATCGTCCTTGGGATAAAAATAGAGCACCAGGTTTTTCTTGCCGGAAAAGTCGGCAAGCTGGGTCATCTCCAGGTCAGCATTGGGCAGCTCGAAGTTCGGTGCGGGATCACCAAGCTTCAGCATCTATACTCTCCTCGCATAACGATCCAGCCTACAGGGCTTGCGGCGGATTCTTATCAATTCGAAAGCAAATTTATTGCTGAATTCGAATCGCGTCAACAGAATTTTGATGGAAAATGTTCCCTGTGCTTTGGGTGTGTATTTGTGTTAGCAGGCCCGCCATTGGGCGGGCTTTGTATGTCAGGCAGGTGTATAGGCCAGGTTGGGGCCAAGCCAGCGTTCCGCGTCTTCCACAGCCATCCCCTTTCGTTTGGCGTAGTCCTCGACCTGGTCTTTGGCCAGTTTGCCTACTGCAAAATAGCGGGCTTCGGGGTGTGAGAAATAGAGGCCGCTGACTGCAGCCGTTGGTACCATCGCCTTGGCTTCCGTAAGCCAGATTCCTGTGTTTTCTTCAACGCTCATCAGTTCCCACAGCAGATCTTTCTCGGTGTGATCCGGGCAGGCCGGGTAGCCCAGGGCGGGGCGGATGCCCGTGTACTCCTCGTCGATCAGCTGCTCGTTGCTCAGTACTTCGTGGCTTGAGTAGCCCCAGATCACCTTGCGTACCATCAGGTGCAGCCACTCGGCCAGGGCTTCAGCCAGGCGGTCGGCCAGGGCCTTGAGCATGATGGCGCTGTAGTCATCGTGGCTCTTTTCGAACTCGGCCAGTTTTTCGTCGATACCGAGGCCTGCGGTGCAGGCGAAACCGCCAATGTAATCGGCGATGCCGCTCTCCCTGGGTGCGATAAAGTCGCTCAGGCACTCGTTGGCGCGACCAGAAGGCTGCCTGCCCTGCTTGCGCAGGCCATGGAATGTTGTGAGCAGCTCCTCGCGTTTCTCGTCCTTGTAAACCTCCACGTCGTCACCAACGGCATTGGCGGGGAACAAGCCCATCACGGCTTTCCCCTGGAGCCATGTCTCGTCGAAGATCTGTTGCAGCATGGCCTGGGCGTCATCGAGCAGCTTGCGCGCTTGTTCACCTTTTTCTGCATCCTCCAGGATCTGGGGATAACGCCCCTTGAGCTGCCAGGCGTGGAAGAAGAAGGTCCAGTCGATGTACTCGGCGATATCCTCCAGCTCGAAATCGTCGAGAACGGTAATGCCGGGCTGGGCGGGCTGTGCAGGAATATAGCCGCTCCAATCGATGGGGGTCGGGTTGTCCCGGGCTTCCCCGATGGAGACCAGGTTCTTGCCCTCCTGCTTGGCGGCGCGGCGTTCGCGCACCTCCGCATGTTCGTTATCGAGTTCGGAAATGAATTTGTCCCGCAGCTCATCGGACAGCAGGTTGGTGGCCACGCCCACGGCACGGGAAGCGTCCGGAACATAGGCCACGGGGCCTTCGTATTCCGGGTCGATCTTCACGGCAGTGTGGGCCTTGGATGTGGTGGCGCCACCGATCATCAGGGGTTGTTTCATGCCCAGGCGCTGCATCTCCCTGGTCACGTGCACCATTTCATCCAGGGAGGGGGTGATCAGGCCGGAGAGGCCGATAATGTCCGCGTTCTCTTCCTGGGCGCGGTGCAGTATGTCGTCTGCGGGAATCATTACACCCAGGTCCACGACATCGTAGTTGTTGCACTGGAGCACCACGCCGACGATGTTTTTGCCGATGTCGTGGACATCGCCCTTCACCGTGGCAAGCAGGATCTTGCCCTGGGAGCTGGTGGCGCACTCCGCCTTTTCGGCCTCCAGGTAGGGCTCCAGGTAGGCTGCGGCCCGCTTCATCACGCGGGCGGATTTTACCACCTGTGGCAGGAACATCTTGCCGGCACCGAATAGGTCGCCAACCACGTTCATGCCGTCCACCAACGGTCCCTCTATCACGTGCAGGGTGCGTTCAGCCTGTTGGCGCGCCTCCTCGGTATCTTCCTCGATGAACTCGGTAATGCCCTTGACCAGGGCGTGCTCCAGGCGCTTGTTCACGGGCCAGCTGCGCCATTCGAGATCGGCTTTGGTTTCAGTGACAGTGCCGTCGCCCTTGTACTTGGGCGCCAGTTCGATAAGTAGCTCGGTTGCTCCTTCGTCACTGTTGAGCACCACGTCCTCTACTGCCTTGCGCAGCTCGTCGGGGATGTCGTCGTACACCGCCAGCTGGCCGGCGTTGACAATACCCATGTCGAGGCCCGCCTGGATGGCGTGGTAGAGAAATACCGCGTGAATCGCCTCGCGCACCGGGTTGTTGCCGCGGAAGGAGAAGGAGACGTTCGAGACGCCGCCACTGACCAGGGCGTGGGGCAGATTCTGCTTGATCCAGCGCACGGCCTCGATGAAGTCCACGCCGTAGTTGGCGTGCTCCTCAATACCAGTGGCCACGGTGAGGATATTGGGGTCGAAGATGATGTCCTCGGCGGGAAAGCCCACCTGCTCCGTGAGGATCTTGTAGGCGCGGCCGCAGATCTCCTTGCGCCGTTCAAGGTTGTCGGCCTGTCCCTGCTCGTCGAAGGCCATGACGATGATGGCGGCGCCGTAGCGGCGGCAGAGCCTGGCTTGCTGGATGAATCTCTCCTCACCCTCCTTCAGGGAGATGGAGTTGACCACCGGCTTGCCCTGGACGCACTTGAGTCCCGCCTCGATGATCTCCCACTTGGAGGAGTCGATCATGATGGGGGCCTTGGCGATGTCGGGCTCCGAGGCGCAGAGGTTGAGGTAGTGGGTCATGGCCTGGATGCCGTCCAGCATGCCCTCGTCCATGTTCACGTCCACGATCTGGGCGCCGTTCTCCACCTGGGCGCGGCAGATCTCCAGCGCCTCCTCGTACTCCTCGTTGAGGATCAGCCGCTTGAACTTGGCCGAGCCGGTGACGTTGGCCCGTTCACCGACGTTGACGAAGTTGAGCGCTTTTTCGATGTTGAAGGGCTCCTGGCTCGAGAGGCGACACTCCTTTGGCAGGTCGGGCAGTTTGCGGGGCTGCTTGCCCTGCATCGCGTCGGCGATGGCCTTGATGTGCAGGGGGGATGTGCCGCAGCAGCCGCCAACGATGTTCAGAAACCCGCTGTCAGCCCACTCCGAGAGATACTCGGCCATGTGCTCGGCATCCAGGTCGTACTCGCCGAACTCGTTGGGCAGACCGGCGTTGGGGTGAGCAGAGACCCGGCATTCGGCGATGCGTGACATCTCCTCTACGTACTGGCGCAGCTTGTCGGGCCCCAGGGCACAGTTGAGGCCGATGGAAACGGGTTTCGCGTGGCGCAGGCTGTTGTAGAACGCCTCGGTGGTCTGTCCCGAGAGGGTGCGGCCGGATTCGTCAGTGATGGTGCCTGAGATCATGATCGGCTTGCGGATGCCGTCCTCCTCGAGCACCTGCTCGCAGGCGAAGATCGCCGCCTTTGCGTTGAGGGTGTCGAAGATGGTCTCGATCAGAAGCATGTCCGCGCCGCCTTCGATCAGGCCGCGGGCAGCTTCCGAGTAGTCGATAACCAGTTCGTCGAAGCTGATCGCGCGGGCGCCGGGGTCGTTGACGTCCACCGACATTGAGGCGGTCTTCTGGGTCGGGCCGAGTACGCCGGCCACGTACCGGGGCTTTTCGGGCGTGCTGTACTTGTCCGCCGCCTCACGGCAGAGGCGGCCCGACGCCACGTTCAGTTCGTAGGCATAATCCTGCAGGCCGAAGCGCTCCAGGTCCTTGGCCGTGGCGCCGAAGCTGTTGGTCTCGATGATGTCGGCCCCTGCTTCCAGGTACTCCTCGTGGATACCGCGGATGATGTCAGGCTGGGTGAGCACCAGCAGGTCGTTCATGCCCTTGAGGTTGCTGGGCCAGTCGGCAAAGCGCTCGCCGCGGTAGTCCGCCTCCTTCAGACCGTGGCGCTGGATCATTGTGCCCATGGCGCCATCCAGGATCAGGATGCGCTCATCGAGCAGGGCTTTAAGTTCATCGGTACGGTCTGTGCTGCTGGCCATGGTCTGTAAATCCGGACGCAATATGGGAAAAAGCCCGCAATTATAAAGCCTTGAGGTGCTTTAGGGGAAATTGAGGTGCCGAGGGGGGAAGCGCCGTCGACCCTGGCTACCTGTCCATGACCCGGCGGGGTTCGTTTTTGGGTACGCTCTTGCGGGGCTCACCGCCATGCTGGCGAATGTATTCGTACATGACGATGGAGGCAGCGACACTGACATTGAGGCTCTCTATCTGGCCGTACTGGGGGATGGTCAGTTTGCGGATCTCCGGATAGTCCTCGGGATCAAAACTCAGTCCCCGCTCCTCGTGGCCGAAGATAAAGGCGCATTCCTCCGGAAACGCCACCTGGTGCAGCATTTCGCCCTTGTCCGCTTCAAGGGTGTAGAGGGTGTAACCATCGGAAATGAGTGCCTGGTAACAGGTTTCGAAGGTTTCGTGAAAGCGGGCCGGGACGGTTTTGAAGGCTCCCTTGGCCGGCGCCGGGTCGAATGGGCCGATGTTGACCAGGTGTACCTCGGCCGCGCCGAATGCCCCGGCGCTGCGGAAAATCTTGGGTACGTTGAATCCAGCCTTAAGGTGGTCCAGGACAATGGCGAAGTTGTGCTCGCCAGGTTCTGCCAGAAGGTTGCGGCGGCGGTTTTTCTCGTAGCGGCGCAGGGCCTGGTTACGGTCGAATTTCTTGGATTTTCTCAACGGCATTTCAGGGGTGTGCTTGGCTAAAGTTCGATACCAGGGGGCGAACGTGCCATCATATACTACGTTTGGTCGTGACCAGCATTCAATGTGCGCGGCTGTTGCGGAGGTATCTCCCGGAGGTTCCTCTTAAATTCATAAAAACATCGAGGAACTTTCAATGTCCGAGGCTAAATCAGGTGGTACCGTTCAGGTCCATTACACAGGCACCCTGGAGGACGGAACCCAGTTCGATTCATCCCGTGGTGCGGAGCCCCTGGGGGTGACACTGGGAGCCGGCCAGGTAATCCCCGGTTTTGAAAAAGCGCTAATCGGCATGGCGGTTGGTGAAACCAAGAGCATCCACATTCCAGTCGAAGAGGCCTATGGCGAATCCCATCCTGAACTGATTCAGGAAGTCGGCCGGGAACATATTCCGGAAGAGATCGAACTGGCTGTCGGTGTGCAGCTCCAGGCCCAGGGACCCGAAGGTCACCCCTATCTACTGACGGTTACCGCCCTGACCGACGATATGGCCACCCTCGACGGCAACCATCCGCTGGCGGGCAAGGCACTCAATTTCGAACTCGAATTGGTGGGTATCGCTGGTTGATCAAACCCGATTATCATGGCGGCAGCATAGTCAACCTGATGGCCTCCATCGCCCATGCGATGGGGGCCGATGCCCAGGGTTACGCCGCCACACCTTTGCTTTCTCTAGGCCCGTTGTCGCGGGCAAAAAATATTCTCCTGTTGGTGATCGATGGACTGGGTTACCAGTTCCTCAAGGAGCATGGCGACGGCAGTTTCCTCTCCGGCAAGCTCCGGGGGAGGATGACATCGGTCACACCTTCAGCCACGGCCACCGCCATTCCTGCATTCATGCTGGGTGTCCCTCCTCAACAACATGGTTTTTCCGGGTGGTTCACCTACTTTCGGGAGTTGGGTGACATGCTGGCGGTGCTGCCGTTTCGTTCAAGGCACGGCAGTGCTTCGCTCGGCACCATGGGTTTGAGTCCGTCGGATCTCTGCGGCTGTGAGCCGATCTTCAAGCGGATGCAGGCCAATTGTTCCGCGATCATGCCGGACTGGATTGCCGGCTCCGATTTCAATACGGCATTCAACGACGATGCGGCAGTACTGCCTTACCGTGGATTGGACGATTTTTTTACTGCGATCGGTTCGAGGTTGGCCGGAATAGAGCGCAACTATGTCTATGCCTACTGGCCCGAGTTCGATGCTATCGCCCATAAGTATGGGGTGGAAAGCGCGCAGGCAGTCAATCACTTCGAGCAGTTCGATGCTGCGCTGGAGCAATTCAGCCGGCGCTTGAGCGGTTCGGATACGGCCATGCTGGTGACCTCGGATCACGGTTTTATCAATACTGCCCCGGAACATACCATCCAGATGTCCGATCATCCGGATCTTGCCGAGTGCCTGGTGTTGCCCTTGAGTGGGGAGTCCCGTTTTTCCTACTGTTATCTGCGGTCGGGGTATGAGTCCCTGTTTACCGATTATGTCAGCCAGCAGCTTGGGCACTGCATCGAACTGAAATCGTCCAGTGAGATGATGGATGAGGGGTGGTTCGGGCTGGGTGACCCTCATCCCAGGTTCAAGGATCGAATCGGCGACTATATTCTTGCCATGAAGGGAGATTACAAGATCAAGGACAGGGTGCTGGGCGAACATCCTCATCTGCATCTCGGAGTTCATGGTGGAGTAAGCGCCGAAGAGATGTACGTACCCCTTGTTGCTGCGGAGTTGTAATGAATATCAACCTTTCTGAATTCACGGCAAACCAGGTCTAGTTCACGATGACCCAGGCGCTGATTCCCCGCCCTATTGCCTGGGTGTTGACGCAGAATGCCGACGGCAGCAAGAACCTGGCGCCTTTCTCCTACTTCAGTGCAGTCAGTAGTGAGCCACCGCTGATCATGCTCTCCATCGGCAGAAGGTCTGACGGGGCGCCAAAGGACACTGCTGCAAATATCGAGGCGCGAAAACATTTCGTAGTGCATATCCCGCACCGGGATGTGATGGGTGCGGTGAACGAAAGTGCTGCCAGCCTGCCTGCAGGAGAGTCCGAGGTGGAGGCGCTGGGTTTGGAGCTGGCAGAATTTCCAGGTGCTGAACTGCCTCGTCTTGCACAGTGCCGCCTGGCCATGGCTTGTGAGCTCCATGAGATCCAGCAGATCGGCGCTTCGCCCCAGTCGTTGATTTTCGGGCAGGTAAGGCAGTTGTATCTGGATGATGGGATTGTCAGCCAGGGTGATGGCGGGAGATTGAAAATACATGCCGATCGGCTCGACCCGGTCGGCAGGTTGGGGGCGGGTGAATACATGGGTATGGGTGAGATCATCGAACTGGCCAGGCCAAAATAGTGAGTGTTGGGCATTGGTCGATTAAAATTTGCTGATTGGACTAAACTTTTGGTATTGATGTAGCTCTATCGGGCCACCTGGTGGTGTCACCACGGGTGAAATCCCAATGGCAAGGCATTGCCATTGTCGTTTGGGTTTGCGAAAGGAATAAGAAAAGGGGCAAGCAGTGAAGTTAAAGACGCTGATTCTGGTGCCTGTTATCGGTGCGGCGTTGGCCAATGGAGGGCTCAAGGCCTACATCCATTACAAGGTCACATCGGAGCTTGATAATGCCATTACCATGGCTGCGCCGTTTGCGCACATCAGCTATGGCGGCCTCAGTACCGACCTTGGCGGCAAGCTGACCATTAAACAGATAGCCATTACGCCTCTTGCAACCGGCCTGGAGGTGCGGGTGGAGGCGGTTGAAGTTCAGGGCGATGGCATAGGATTTCTGCTGGACCTCTCCCAGGGGTTGGGTAAAGGCGAACCGCCGGAGAAGCTTTCCGCAAATATCTGGGGTGCCGAGATTCCCGTGACGGGCGATCTGATGGATATCGGTCCAACTTTCAACTTCGGCCCGGGAACCCAGGACAAGGCTGCGCCAGAGCCCTGTAGCCTTGGTGGTGTGCTGCAGCACGCGGGGCTGTTCGACATCGGCTACAGCACCCTGGTGGCGGACTCAGGTATCGGTTTTGAATATGACAAGGATGCAGGCGATGTCGCGCTTATGTTCGACTACCAGATCGAAGGTATCGAATCCCTTGCCATGGATGTGAGTATGAGCGGCGTAAGTTCTCCCGGTATGGTTGTCATGGGGGCAATGCCGACCTTCCAGAACTTCGAGATAGCCTACCGGATCGAGCCTGATTACATGAAGAAGATGGTCAGTCACTGCGCCCAGAAGGCTGGCCAGTCATCCCAGGAGTTCATCAATACGCTTTTCAGTCAGTCCGACTCCTACTATGCACAGACCCTTGGGATTATTCCGGGCCAGGGGCTACGGACCTTGTTTAAGGAGTTGGTTACCAAGGCTGGAGATGTGCACATACGCGCCAAGCCTTCCAGTAATTTCAATCCTTCCATGATGCCGGCGTTCAGACCGCAGGATATGATTGCAATGCTTGGGATTGAGCTGAGTGTCAACAACCGGCTGATCACGGACCTGAGTTTCACCATGCCGACAAGTGCGGACCTGATGGCTTCCCTGCAAGAGGATAGTGCTGATGCCGGTGGGGCAGAGGAGCCGCCCAAGCCAGTACTGCGCTGGCGTTATGTGGAGGTGAAGCGGTCTGAACTTGGTAGCTACCTCGGGCGCAAGGCGCGCATTTATACCAGCAGTGGCCAGGAAGCCAGGCCCAAGGAGGGGGTTATCGACTCACTCAGGAAGAATAAGTTGAGCATCCAGCAAAGGTTGCATGGTGGTGAGTTCATGGTTCATATACCGCTCGGCACCGTGGTCAAGGCAGAGGTGATGATACCTCAATAATCGGTGGTCATGGCCACGTTCCTGAGCAGTGCCATCGGGCCTTCGGTTCGTATGCTGGTAATCTGTTCCTTCTCCTTGACGAACAGTGAACCGGCAAAGCCCAGGGCGTTGATGAATACTCCCCTGTGAAATTCGTGGCTGCGAGGGACCAGCAGCATCCACTCCCTTGTCAGTAGCAGGTTGTAGGGCTTCGACTGCAGCAGTCGTTCCCCGCCTGGAATCCCCGGCATGCCAAGTGCTTCGAGCAGTTTCTGAAACCAGCCGTTGATCCGGGGGGGGCGTCGCCGGCGGTCACCGGTTCGTCAAAACGAACAAAGCCATTGCTGAACGGCAGTTCGGGGATTCGCGTGACCTGCTCCCTTGTGGTGACGCTATCCAGTAGCGGTTGAGTCGGAAGTTCGGCAGCCCCTTCAGAAAGCGGGAGGGGTACCAGTTGCAGATGTTTATGCCGCTGGCTGGCGCCGGCAACTTCGCCGCCATTGTAGAAACCGAGACTGGGAAATTCGGTTAAGCAGCAGCACAGGGCTTCGAAGTCGGTTTCATTCAGTAATGAGTCCTGGGGTTCGAACGTCCGTGTGACGATCAATAGATGGTTGTCGATGACATTGAGCTTGTTGAGAACACCAAGGTGGGTGGGTGTGATTTCGCCTACGGTAAGCTCGGGCTCCGGGGGCAGGAGCGGATTCTCCTGGCGGGCGGCGCCTTCAGTTTTTGCTTCGGCTTTTCGTTGCAGGCTCGAGACCCATCGAACATGAAACCGGATGTTGTCTTGCGCTATGACAGTCTATTCGGTTTGTATTGGCTGCAGGGCGCCGCACGCGAGGGCACGCATCGTGGTCTCGGCAATGCGTTGCCAGAGCGTGCCGGGTTGGATAGGCGTTACGGCTTGGTTCATTGCCTATTTTTACCCTGTATTTTTCGGTAGTGAAAGTTTTCGGGTGATTCCGGATGATAGGTTGTTATGCTGGCATGGGTTTCATCGCAATGTTGGTGATGGCATTTGATGCGAGAGCTGTTTTTTAACAGAGGATTACTATGACCAGGGTGCTCTATTTCGTCCACGATCCCATGTGCTCCTGGTGCTGGGCATTTCGCCCGGTATGGGATGCCGTGGTGCGCGGGCTGCCCGAGGATGTGGAAGTCAGGCGATTGCTGGGCGGCCTTGCTCCCGACAGCGACGAACCCATGCCCCGGGAGATGCGGCAGAAGTTGCAGGGTATATGGCGTGTGATCCGGCAGAAGGTGCCGGGTACCGAGTTCAATTTCGATTTCTGGGAAAAGTGCCGGCCCAGGCGGTCGACCTTTCCTGCCTGCCGGGCGGTTATTGCGGCGCGGTGGCAGGGGGTGGAATACAAGGAGTCGATGATATTTGCTATCCAGCGGGCCTATTATCTAGAGGCACGAAATCCATCAGACAGTGATACCCTGGTTTCATTGGCGGGGAAATTGGGGATGGACGCGGATCGTTTTTCACGCGACCTGGCGTTCACCGCGGCTCGTGATGAGTTGGCTGACGAGATCTACCGGTGCAGGTCCATGGGGGTAATGAGCTTTCCTTCACTGGTGCTCGAGTCAGGGGGCACTCGCAGGCTTCTTCAGCACAATTACCTTGATGCGGAGCTGATCCTTTCCCAAATAGCGGGCTGATTAGAATGCCAGCTTTTCTGCTGCATCCGGGGCATCGATAAACCGGTTGCGGGTTCCCTGGATTTTTTCAATCCGTTCATTTCTGCGTTGTTCCTCCCGGTCCGGCGGATCCTCCAGGTTCCACCTTTTCAGTAATTTCCCCTGGCGTTTAAAGATCTTCAATCCATAGGTTTCATGCATGTAGAACATGGCGCGGGCGATGTTCCCGCGGCTTGCGGGTCGAGGTTCGACGCGGCGTTTTCGTTCGTTCACTTCAAAGTCGCAAGGCCCGAAGCGACGGCGCTCACCGTCGACCATTCCATAGGGCATGGCCCCCCTGGCCTCGTTGATGTGGCTGCGGGATGGATAGAGATTATGCAGGTCGGCTTCGATTCGGTTGAAGCGGGAACTCGAGCGACGACACTGCTTGCGGCTGCTGCAGCCTTCGGCTTTCATTGCCCAGGCCATGGGGAAGACGTGCTCGATGTTGATGCCCTTGCCTTTGTTCGCGCCGAATTTTCTCCCGCAGTAGAGTGTTTCTCCGCCCCTCGCATAAACCTCGCCCCAGAAATAGGGGAAGACTTCCATGTATTCCTTGAGCCGGGTCTGTCCCTTCTCGGCGTTGCATGAAGTGGTTGTTACAGCGATGAGTATTGCCAGCAGGCGGTTGCGTGTTTTACTGGTCAATCTCTGAGATCTCCGTGATGTTGTCCAGGCGCAATTCGGTTTCGCCTTCAGGGCATTGCAGGACCAGGTGCTCTACGCCATTACGGGCTGTGATATCGATGATGATGCCAGCCTGGCTGTTCCCGGTTTCTGCAAGGGTTACCCTTACCGGCGTGCGGTGCATGGCCAGCAGTTCGTATTGACTGTGCAGGGCGCAGGGGATGGGTTTGTAATCGGTCATTGGTTCAAACTTGCGCTATTGTGCCAACATCATAATGCAAGGACGTGAGATTGGTAGGGGCAGGCGCTTCCCTGCGGCCTGCCTGGAGGCGTGGTGGTTTGTCAGGTGTTGATGTAGTCCCGAAGGTATTTCACCTCGACGGTGACGTCTTTCAGTTTTGCCTTCACCAGGTCGCCAATGGAGATGACGCCGACGGTTTTTCCGCCTTCGAGGATCGGCAGGTGGCGAAAGCGGTGCTCGGTCATCAGGGACATCGCTTCATCGATGGAGCAGTCCGTAGTGCCGACGATCAGATCGCGGGTCAGTGCCTCGTCGATTCCAACGCCGTCGAGTCTCCCGTTGTGCTTGCTGCAAAGTTGGAGTACGCCCCTCTCGGTCGCAATGTCCAGCAACTCGCCGTCATCGGATTCAACCAGCAGCGCGCCAACCCTGTGTCTGCACATGGTGTCGATGGCCTCCAGTGCGGTGACCGAGGCCTTGATTGTAATAATGCCGGTGGATTTGCGCTCCAGAATGTCGTTTAGCGTCATAAGCTCCTCCTGCGTAGTAATTACCTTGTGTAAGAGTCAAGTATAGGAGGATTTTGGGAATGGATTATTAAAATTAATAAAGTCCAGTCAATTCAGTTGCTTATTCGGCTCCGGAGGCTCAGGGTCGCCGGGGTCGGTATGCCTAGTGTCAGAATATATCGCTGAGGATATCCAGGATTAATCCTGTGGCCTCCTCGATCAGCAGAACGTCGTTGTCCACCACCACGCGCTTCTGCCCGGGTGTGTTGTTTCCGGAAGCATGCTTTCCAGGCTGGCAGGCAGGTCGCGTTTTTCAAGGCCGGGTGGGAGGCGGCCCTTCTCTTTCAGTTGCCTGGCCAGGCCCGGGGGCAGCTTTTCACGCTTGGCCAGTCCCGGCGGTAGACCTTTCTGCTTTTTGCCCTTGGATTTCTTGTGCTTCTTGCCTTTCCCGTTGTCGTCATCTTCATCTCGGGACTTTTCGTAGCGCTCTTTGTAGTAATCGCGGATTACCTGTTTCGCCATTTCCGAGAAAACAGCGCCGAGGACATCATCTGCCTGGGAAGCGCCGGTAGTACCCGGGAGTAAGCCGCAGATAAGCGTGATGCTGGCAAGGAGCAGTGAGGTAATGTTGAGGTGTTTCATGCTGATGCCTTTTGTTGAAGCAATCTAACGATAATAGATGATTCGCTGAACTGTAACATGTGAACTGGATCAAATATCGTATCTCTTCAGTTCTTCATCGTACGCATTGAAGCCGACAAGTGCTCTCAGTTCTGAAAACTCCAGCATCCTGTCAGGTGTTTTGCCTCTCTTCAGCGCATCCAGTGCGGATAGCATTGCGGTAGCGGCGCTGCTGATCAGGGTCAGCGGATAAGCAGCGATCTTGTAGCCGATGGATTCGAGTTCGGCAGGTGGCAGAACAGGCGTGTCGCCCTGTTCAACCATGTGTGCCATTTTGTACCCTGGGGTCTCGCGGCAGAAGCGCGCCATCTCGTCAACGGTTTGCGGGGCTTCAAGGAAGATGATGTCTGCGCCCAGGTCTGCAAAGGCCTGGCATCTCCAGAGCGCCTCCTCCATGCCGTGTTCGTGTCGTGCGTCGGTTCGGGCCATGATCATGACGTCGCTGCCCGCTTCCTTCTGTGCAACCGCAGCCTTGATGCGATTGGTCGCCTCACGGCGGTCAACGACCCGTTTGCCCCGTGTGTGACCACAGCGCTTGGGCGCTTCCTGGTCCTCGATCATGATGCAGGCAAAACCTGCCTCGGCGTAGCTCTTTACGGTACAGCGCACGTTCATCGGGTTACCGTATCCGGTATCCCCGTCGCCGATGACCGGGATCTCCACGGCGCTGCAGATGTTGCGACCCTGGTCCACCATTTCGCCGGCTGAGATCAAGCCGGTGTCAGGAAGTCCGAGTCGGGCGGCGGAAACGGCGAAGCCGCTCATGAAGGTGAGGGGGAAGCCGGCCTGCTCGATCAGCTTTGCGCTGAATGCGTCAAAGCAGCAGGGCATGGTGATGATGCCGGGTTGTTCGAGGAGTGTGTGTAGCTGGCTGGTCACGTTCGGCATGTATCGCTGTTCCATTCTTGGGTATTGGGAGACAGGGATTATCGCCGGATTGTCTGTGGATGTAATGCCTCGTGGCAAAGCGAATGGGTCGCTTTATTGATCTGGATTATCAAAGGGGTTTTTAAAAGGAACTATATTTCTTCGTATGTCAGTAAAAAATCGGGCTCGCTTTATTTGCATGTGCCTCCGTTGTATGCAAATAAATTAGCAAATAACGGGGTATACCATACAGGAATGATGAAAACCATAAAAAATCTATAAAACTAAGCAGTTAGGGAGAAAAAATTACTTTACGTAAACGTGACAATGGAGTAAAAAAGTAAACTACTTTGCAGCTTGGTGTGAAGGTGTCATGTGTCATGCCCTGTATCCAACCACCAGCGTGGAAGATAAAACAATGAGCTACGAAGAGATCTATGCGCGTTCAATGGGGGATCCCGAAGGCTTCTGGGGAGAGGCTGCAGCGGATATCGACTGGGTCAAGCCCTGGGACAAGGTTCTGGATGATTCCAACAAGCCCTTTTACCGATGGTTTTCAGGTGGTGAGCTCAACACCTGTTACAACGCGCTGGATCGACACGCCGATGGTGGCCGGGGTGATCAGCCCGCACTGATCCATGACAGCCCGGTAACTGATTCCAAGACTACGTATACATACAGCGAACTGCGCGATGCGGTTGCAAAGTTCGCCGGCGTGCTAAAGGCCCAGGGCGTGGATAAAGGCGATCGGGTCATCGTCTATATGCCCATGATTCCCGAAGCGGCCATTGCCATGTTGGCCTGCGCCCGAATCGGGGCTGTCTACTCGGTGGTCTTCGGCGGCTTTGCTGCCAAGGAGTTGGCGACCCGTATCGACGATGCCAAGCCCAAGGTGATCGTCTCCGCTTCGTGCGGCATCGAAGGTGCAAGGGTCATCGGGTACAAGCCACTGTTGGACCAGGCCATCGAGCTTTCTGCCCATAAGCCGGATCATACGGTTATCTTCCAGCGCCCCCAGGCGGTTGCCGCCATGCAGGAGGGGCGTGACGTGGACTGGGTGGAAGCTGCAGCAGCGGCTGAGCCCGCAGATTGCGTGCCCGTGGCCGCCACCGATCCGCTCTATATTCTCTACACCTCCGGCACTACCGGCATCCCGAAGGGAGTGGTACGCGACAACGGCGGCCACGCGGTGGCGATGAAGTGGAGTATGAGGAACATCTATAACGTCGATCCGGGGGATGTCTACTGGGCGGCATCGGATGTGGGCTGGGTCGTTGGTCACTCCTATATCGTCTATGCGCCGCTGCTCCATGGCTGCACCACCATCATGTTCGAAGGCAAGCCGGTGGGTACCCCCGACCCGGGTGCCTTCTGGCGCGTCATATCCGAGAACAATGTCCGGGTGATGTTCACTGCGCCTACTGCGTTCCGTGCCATCAAGCGTGAAGATCCGGAAGCGGAATACCTGCAGAAGTACGGCATGTCGAAGTTCGAATCACTGTTCCTGGCAGGTGAGCGCTGTGACCCTGATACCCTCGAGTGGGCGCAGACCAAGCTACAGGTGCCTGTGATCGATCACTGGTGGCAGACCGAGACCGGCTGGGGCATCGCCGCCAACTGCCTGGGTATCGAGCAGTTGCCGGTGAAGGCGGGCTCTCCCACCTGTGCCGTACCCGGCTACGACGTACAGATCCTGGACGAAAACGGCAACCAGGAGCAGGCCGGGGAGATCGGCCGTATCATGATCAAGCTGCCCATGCCTCCCGGTTGTCTGCCTACCCTGTGGCAGAACGACGAGCGCTACGTCGAGTCCTACCTGAGCGCACAGGAGGGCTACTACCTCACCGGTGATGCCGGCTACAAGGATGAGGACGGTTACCTGTGGATCATGAGTCGTATCGACGACATCATCAACGTGGCCGGACACCGCCTCTCTACCGGCGGTATGGAGGAGGTGCTCTCCTCCCATCCAGACGTGGCCGAGTGTGCCGTTATCGGTGCTGCGGACCAGCTCAAGGGTGAACTGCCCGTTGGCCTGGTTGTGCTCAAGGCCGGTGTCGACCGGGATCACGAGGAGATTATCGCCGAACTGGTTGCCCTGGTGCGTCAGAAAATCGGTCCTGTGGCGGCGTTCAAGAAGGTGACCGTGGTGGACCGTTTGCCAAAGACCCGTTCCGGCAAGATCCTGCGCGGCACCATGAAGAAGATCGCCGACGGTCAGGAGTACAAGATGCCGGCAACCATCGATGATCCGGCCATCCTGGACGAGATCATCGAGGCGCTGATACGCATCGGTTACGCACAGAAATCCTGAGTCGATACCCCGGGGCGCAAAGACGCGGAGCGGGCAGTGAACTGAATAGCTGCCCACTCCGCGGCACCCTCGCTCTCTCTTCGCCATGGAAATCGAGAGTAATCAAACCACCATCTACCTGGAAACACTATGGCCGATTCGCCTAAACCGACCATCGATGACTGGAACTCGCTTGCGGAGAAGGAGCTACGGGGGCGTCCGCTGGACGAGCTGACCTGGAAGACCCCCGAGGGGATCGACGTCAAGCCGCTCTATACGGCTGACGATCTTGCTTCCGTGGCCCATACCGACAGCCTGCCCGGTTTCGCTCCCTTCGTGCGTGGCCCCCGCGCCACCATGTATGCAGGGCGTCCATGGACCGTGCGCCAGTATGCCGGTTTCTCTACCGCTGAGGAGTCCAATGCATTCTACAGGCGTAATTTGGCCGCAGGTCAGCAGGGCCTTTCGGTGGCTTTCGACCTGGCGACCCACAGGGGGTACGACTCCGACCATGAACGCGTGGTAGGCGACGTGGGCAAGGCAGGTGTGGCCATTGATTCGGTAGAGGATATGGAGATCCTCTTCGACGGCATTCCCCTGGACAAAGTGTCGGTCTCCATGACCATGAACGGAGCGGTGCTGCCGGTGATGGCTAACTACATCGTTGCTGCTGAAGAGCAGGGGGTCGCCCCGGAGCAACTGGCCGGCACCCTGCAGAATGACATCCTCAAGGAGTTCATGGTCCGTAACACCTATATCTATCCGCCGGCGCCCTCCATGCGGATCGTTGCCGACATTATTGGCTATACCGCGGAGAAGATGCCCAAGTTCAACACCATCTCCATTTCCGGCTACCACATGCAGGAAGCGGGGGCGACCAACGTTCAGGAGTTGGCATTCACTATTGCAGACGGCCTGGAGTATGTGCGTGCTGCCATCGACAAGGGACTGGACGTGGACAGGTTTGCGCCCCGCCTCTCGTTCTTTTTCGCCATTGGTATGAACTTCTTCATGGAGGTGGCAAAGCTGCGAGCTGCGCGGCTGTTGTGGGCAGAGCTGATGGAAGAGCATTTCCAGCCAAGGGACCCGCGCTCCAAGATGCTGCGCACCCACTGCCAGACCTCCGGCGTGAGCCTTACCGCAAAGGATCCCTACAACAACGTGATGCGTACCGCTATCGAGGCGATGGCCGCGGTGCTGGGCGGTACCCAGTCCCTGCATACCAATTCGTTTGACGAGGCACTGGCTCTGCCCACGGATTTTTCTGCCCGCATAGCCCGCAATACCCAGCTGGTGATCCAGGAGGAGACCGGCATCACCAAGGTGGTCGATCCCCTTGCGGGCTCCTACTATGTAGAGAGTCTGACCGATTCGCTTGTCGCCGAGGCACGCAAGCTGATCGGTGAGGTGGAGGCCCTGGGCGGCATGACCAAGGCCGTGGAGTCGGGTATGCCCAAGCTGCGGATCGAAGAGGCGGCTGCCCTGCGCCAGGCTCGGATCGACCGCGGCGAGGAGGTGATCGTCGGCGTCAACAAGTACCAGCTCGAGGAGGAACCCGAGGTCGAGGTGCTGGATATCGATAACACCGCGGTTCGCGAGGCCCAGGTGGCCTGCCTTGAAGAGGTGCGTGCAACACGTGACGACAGTGCGTGCCAGCATGCACTGGATGCGTTGACCCGGGCGGCTGAAGATGGCAGCAGCAACTTGCTGGCACTGGCAGTTGATGCGGCACGGGCACGGGCACGGGCCACCGTGGGAGAGATCTCCAATGCACTGGAGAAGGTCTACGGGCGGCACAAGGCGGTGACCCGCTCGGTGGCGGGGGTTTACGGTTCTGCCTATGAGGGTGACGAGATGTTCGAAGGCATCAAGCAACAGATAGATGAATTCGCACGGGAAGAGGGAAGGCGTCCCCGCATGCTGGTGGTCAAGATGGGCCAGGACGGTCATGACCGGGGTGCCAAGGTGATCGTCACCGCCTACGCCGACCTGGGCTTTGATGTAGATATCGGGCCCATGTTCCAGACCCCGGAAGAGGCTGCGCGGCAGGCGGCGGAGAACGACGTCCACGTGATCGGCGTCTCCTCCCTGGCGGCAGGGCACAAGACCCTGGTGCCGCAGTTGATCGCTGCCCTCAAGGCGGAGGGTGCGGAAGATATCCTGGTGGTCTGCGGTGGCGTTATTCCGCCCAAGGATTACCAGGTGCTGTTGGATGAGGGTGTGGCCGCTGTCTATGGGCCTGGCACCAACATCACTGAAGCGGCGTCGGAGATGATTGCGCTGATCAAGAAGCAGCGTGGCTGATTATTAATGGGAAGCGGTAGGAGCGAACTTGTTCGCGAAATGGCGCATTGTAGTCACTGCCGATCGCGAACAAGTTCGCTCCTACTGAGACTGGACACAAAACCAATACTTGGTGAATAACTATGCAAGAGATCATTCGCAAGCTTGAAGAGAAGCGCCAGGCGGCCCGCATCGGCAGTGGCCAGGGGCGTATCGACAAGCAGCATGCCAAGGGCAAGCTGACGGCCCGGGAGCGTATCGAACTGTTTCTGGATCCCGGAACCTTTGAAGAGTGGGACATGTTCGTGGAGCATCGCTGCACCGACTTCGGCATGCAGGACCACAAGGTGCCAAGCGACGGCGTTGTGACAGGCTACGGCACGGTCAGTGGCCGGTTGGTGTTCGTCTTCAGCCAGGATTTCACGGTGTTCGGCGGCTCTCTCTCCATGGCCCACGCCGAGAAGATCTGCAAGGTGATGGACCACGCCATGAAGGTGGGTGCGCCAGTGATCGGGCTGAACGATTCGGGTGGTGCGCGCATCCAGGAAGGTGTCGAGTCCCTGGCCGGCTATGCCGACGTTTTTCAGCGCAATGTACTCGCTTCCGGCGTGGTGCCACAGATCTCCATGATCATGGGGCCCTGTGCCGGTGGCGCGGTCTACTCACCCTCCATGACCGACTTCATCTTCATGGTCAAGGATACCTCCTACATGTTCGTGACCGGTCCCGACGTGGTGAAGACGGTGATCCATGAAGAGGTGACCGCCGAGGAACTGGGTGGTGCCATGACCCACGCCAGCAAATCAGGTGTGGCGGATCTCGCCTTCGAGAACGACGTGGAGGTGCTGTTGATGCTTCGCCGCTTCGTCAATTTCCTGCCTGCAAGCAACAAGGACAAGCCCCCGGTCTGGCCGACGGACGATCCTGCGGACCGCAAGATCCCCTCGCTGGATACCCTGGTGCCCGCGGACCCCAACAAGCCCTATGACATGAAGGAACTGATCTACAAGATCGTAGACGACAACGACTTCTTTGAGCTCCAGGCCGACTATGCGGCAAACATCATCACCGGTTTCGACCGAATGGAGGGCTCCACGGTGGGCATCGTTGCCAACCAGCCGATGGTGCTGGCGGGCTGTCTCGATATCGATTCCTCCAAGAAAGCGGCGCGTTTCGTGCGCTTCTGTGACGCTTTCAACATCCCGGCGGTGACCCTGGTGGACGTTCCCGGCTTCCTGCCCGGTACCTCCCAGGAGTATGGCGGCATCATCAAGCACGGTGCCAAGCTGCTCTACGCCTATGCCGAGGCGACGGTGCCCAAGGTGACGGTGATTACCCGCAAGGCCTACGGCGGTGCCTATGACGTGATGTCATCCAAGCACCTGCGTGGCGACGTCAACCTGGCCTGGCCCACGGCCGAGATCGCCGTGATGGGACCGAAAGGGGCGGTGGAGATCATCTTCCGCCAGGACTTGGGCGACCAGGAAAAGATCGACCAGCGCACCGAGGAGTACCGCGAGAAATTCGCCAACCCCTTCGTGGCGGGTAGTCGTGGCTTCATCGATGACGTGATCATGCCCCACAGCACACGCAAGCGGATCTGCCGCTCCCTGGCTATGCTGGCGGACAAGGATCTGGAGAACCCCTGGCGCAAACACGGCAACATTCCGCTGTAAAGAACACAAGGCTTGAAAATGTTTGAAAAGATTCTGATAGCGAACCGCGGCGAGATTGCCTGCCGGGTTATGAAAAGCGCACGCAAGATGGGCATCAAGACCGTGGCGGTCTACTCCGATGCGGACAAGGATGCACTGCATGTGCACATGGCCGACGAGGCGGTTCATATCGGTGCGGCACCCTCTGCCGAGAGTTACCTGGTGATGGAGCGTATTATCCAGGCGTGCAAGGAGACCGGTGCGCAGGCGGTGCATCCCGGCTACGGCTTTCTCTCAGAGAACGCCGCCTTCTGCGAAGCCCTGGAGAAAGAGGGCATCGCCTTCATCGGTCCGGCACTCTACGCCATCACCAGCATGGGCGACAAGATCACCTCCAAGAAACTGGCGGGTGAGGCCGGGGTCAACATCATTCCCGGTTACACCGAGGTGATCAAGGATGCCGACGAGGCGGTCAAGATTTCCGACGAGATCGGCTACCCGGTGATGCTGAAAGCATCCGCTGGGGGTGGCGGCAAGGGTATGCGCGTGGCCTGGAACGCCGAAGAGGCCCGTGACGGTTTCGAGCGTGCAACCAACGAGGCCCGGTCAAGCTTTGGCGATGACCGGATATTCATCGAGAAGTTCATC
The DNA here is from genome assembly GCF_002020805.1 of Solemya velesiana gill symbiont. Lineage (GTDB taxonomy): Bacteria > Pseudomonadota > Gammaproteobacteria > Chromatiales > Chromatiaceae > Sedimenticola_A. The sequence goes on from NZ_MPRJ01000001.1 coordinate 64,907, forward strand.
GAGGAGCCCCGTCACATCGAGATTCAGGTGATGGCCGATACCCACGGCAATGTCATCTACCTCAACGAGCGCGAGTGCTCCATTCAGCGCCGTCACCAGAAGGTGATCGAAGAGGCTCCTTCGCCCTTCCTGGACGAGGCGACCCGCAAGGCGATGGGCGAGCAGGCCGTGGCCCTGTCCAGGGCGGTTCAGTACCGCTCGGCTGGCACCGTTGAGTTCATCGTCGATGCCCATCGCAACTTCTACTTTCTGGAGATGAACACACGCCTGCAGGTGGAGCACCCCATCACCGAGAAGATTACCGGCCAGGACCTGGTGGAACTGATGATCAAGGTGGCGGCGGGCGAGAAGCTCTCCCTGGGGCAGGACGATGTGCAGCTCAACGGCTGGGCCATCGAGTCCCGGGTCTATGCCGAGGATCCCTTTCGCAACTTTCTGCCTTCCATCGGCAGGCTGGTGCACTACCAGCCACCGGAGGAGATCGACAACGTGCGCGTGGATACCGGTGTCTATGAAGGTGGCGAGGTCTCCATGTACTACGATCCCATGATCGCCAAGCTGGTGACCTATGGTGCGGATCGTGACGAAGCGATTGCCCGCATGCAGGTAGCCCTGGACGAGTATTACATCCGCGGCGTGCAGCATAACATCAGCTTCCTCAATGCACTGATGGCACATCCCCGTTTCCAGGAGGGGAGACTCACCACCAACTTCATTGCAGAGGAGTATCCTGAAGGCTTCAACGCCGAGATGGTGCCCCAGGAGGATCCCGCCAAACCCATCGTGGTGGCGGCCATGATTCATCGCAACTACATGGACCGCGCTGCCTGCATGAGCGGGCAGATGCGTGGCCACGAACGCAAGGTCAACGATGAGTGGGCAGTGATTATTGGCGGTAACGCACACCAGGTGGTGACCAAGCTGACCCAGAACGGCTACCACGTCGAGTACGACGGCAAGGCCTACTCGGTGATCACCGACTGGGCCCTGGGCCAGCCCTTGTTCGAGGGTACCATCAACGGAGAGCCCCTCTGTTTCCAGGTGGAGCGCAACGGCCTCTGGTACAGCCTGTTCCATCGCGGTGCCCGCACCGATGCCCAGGTGATGACCCCCCGTGCGGCCGAGCTGCATGCGTTGATGCCTGAAAAGGTGGCTCCCGATCTTTCCAAGTTCCTGCTCTCGCCCATGCCTGGGCTGCTGGTCAAGGTTTCGGTGGAAGCCGGCCAGGAGGTGAAGGCCGGAGAAGAGTTGGCGGTCATCGAGGCGATGAAGATGGAGAACGTGCTGCGGGCCGAGCAGGATGCCGTGGTTGTAAAGATAGCGGCGGAGCCGGGCGACAGCCTGATGGTGGACCAGGCAATTATCGAGTTTGAATGAGCGGTCAAATCGAGGAGCTGGCTGAACAGGTACTGGCGGGCAACCGCCGGGTACTCTCCCGTGCCATTACCCTGGTGGAGTCGACCCGGGGGGATCACCGGGAGCAGGCGACAGCGCTGTTGCAGCGGCTTTCTCCCCATGCCGGCAACTCTGTCCGCATAGGCATCTCCGGGGTGCCGGGGGTGGGTAAGTCCACTTTCATCGAGGCCCTCGGCATGCATATCCTGGGTAAGGGGCGCCGACTCGCGGTACTGGCGGTAGATCCCACCTCCGCACTGACCGGTGGCTCCATTCTCGGTGACAAGACGCGCATGGAGGAGCTGTCGCGGCAGCGCGGTGCCTTTATTCGCCCCTCCCCTGCGGGAAGCACCCTTGGTGGTGTGGCCCGCCGTACCCGGGAGACCATGCTGCTGTGCGAGGCGGCAGGGTTCGACGTGGTGATCGTGGAGACGGTTGGCGTGGGGCAGTCCAAGACCGCGGTGGCGGATATGACCGACATGTTCCTGCTACTGCTGCTGCCCGGGGGCGGCGATGACCTTCAGGGTATCAAGCGGGGCATCATGGAGCTGGCGGACCTGATTCTGGTGAACAAGGCGGATGGCGACATGGCGTCTGCCGCCAATCTCAGTGCGTCGGATTACCTGCATGCTCTCAAGCTGCTCCATCCCCGTACCCGCAACTGGAAGGTGCCGGTCAAGACCTGTTCGGCTTTGAAGGGACGGGGTATCCCGGAGGCCTGGGAACTCATCGGCGAGTATCGCAATACCCTGGGTGAGTCAGGTGAACTCGAAGAGCGCCGTGCAACCCAGGCCAAGGCCTGGATGTGGTCCGAGACGGCCGAGAACCTGGTTGCCGTTTTGCGTGACGATGACTGCCTGAAGCAGCGCATACCCAAACTGGAACGGGAGGTAATGGAGGGGCGCATCCCCGCTACCCTGGCCGCAGCAGAACTGCTTGAACTTTTTCTGAGTAAAAAATCTTCGTAGGAGCGAACTTGTTCGCGATCAGCAATGGATATGTTTGTAAGCCGTTCGCGAACAAGTCTGCTCCTACAAGCCCCCTAATCTGGAGTTACGAAATGATCGGAAAACTGAACCATGTTGCTATTGCGGTACCGGATCTCGAAGCGGGTACGGTCGTCTACCGGGATACCCTTGGTGCGAAAGTATCTGAGCCTCTCCCACTGCCTGAGCACGGGGTGACCACGGTTTTTGTGGCGTTGCCCAACACCAAGATCGAACTGCTGCATCCACTTGGCGAAGACTCTCCCATAGCGAAGTTTCTCGAGAAGAACCCCAGCGGCGGTATTCACCATGTCTGCTACGAGGTGGAGGATATCGAGGCGGCTGCAGCGAAGATGAAAGAGAGCGGTGCCCGTGCCCTGGGCGACATCAAGATCGGCGCTCACAACAAACCGGTGCTGTTTCTGCACCCCAAGGATTTCTGCGGCACCCTGGTAGAGCTAGAGCAGGCCTGATCGCTATCCGTGTCGGTTTAACATCATTAAGGCCGTAGACTTATGACAGCACTGGATAAACTGTTTGAAAACAATCTGCAGTGGGCAGGGCAAATCAAGCAGCGGGAGCCTCTGTTTTTTCAACGGCTCTCGGAACAGCAACGTCCCGAGTATCTCTGGATTGGCTGCTCTGACAGTCGTGTACCGGCCAACGAGATCGTGGGCCTGTTGCCCGGCGAGCTGTTTGTCCACCGCAACGTGGCCAACATGGTGGTGCGCACCGATCTCAATGTCAACTTCGACGCGCCTGATCAAGTGACCGAACACTATCGGCAGGTTCCCACAAGCAGCGAAAAATGAACCGGGGTACAGCTGAAAAGCTGGAAGAGATACTTCACCAGGAGGTGCCGCTGACCGCCCACATGGGGGTCAGGGTAGCCGGCTGTGACGGGACGGAACTGGTGGTTCAGGCCGACCTGGAGCCGAATATCAATATTCACGGCACGGCTTTCGGTGGCAGTCTCTATGCCATATGCGCCATCACTTGCTGGGGATTCCTGCATCTGAAGTTTCAGGAGGCGGGGGTTGTTGCCCAGAGTGTTTTGGCCGATGGGGGCATCAGCTATCGCCTGCCGGTAAGGGGGATCATTGAAGCGCGTTGTCGTGAGCCCGGGGATGGCCAGTTCGCCGCTTTTCTGGATGATGTAAAAGGTGGGCGACGTTCAAGTGTTGAGCTGCAGGCGGATGTCATGACTGATCGCGGACGTGCAGTGATTTTCAAAGGGCGATATTCAGCATGCTAGTCCAGTCGATCGGATTCCCTCCGTAAAATATCCATTAGCAACTCATGGTCCTGGCGTGTCAGGCCAGAGTAGTTGATGCTCAATCCAAGGCCGTTTGAGACGACATTGGTCAACGTGCAATGCATCTTGATGTGGCAGAGCTGCCCCCGCTTTTTGAAGTAGAGGGTAAATGCGCCCGAATCGCCCTGCTGGGGCGGACGGCGACCCATCAACGAAAAACCCTGGCTCTCCATGAAAACGCCGTCAAGGGAGATCTCCTTGGTGTAACCCTGCAGAGAGAGGCCGGAAATCAGGTCTAGCGAGCAGGCCACCCGTATGCGTTTTCTTGTTCGAATGTTGATGTCAGATGGGATCGTCATAAGTGTTTAATTATCATTCGGCATCCTGACCCTCAAAGATGTGTCCGGTTGGGTTTTTTCAGCCGTTCTAACGCTTTGTTAATTAACTGGAAAAATAGTTTTTTTTCTTGTCGGCTCAATATTTGGTCCATACTTGAATTAAAGTAAGGTTCCTATGTGCCGAAGCAGTGCAGGGATATCCAATCGTTAATCTCGTATAGGGAATTATCGAGGAGAGGGAATGGAAAGCTCACGAAGAGCGGACGTATCGGCTATCCAGTCTGACCAGGCGAGTATGCTCTTTGATGGGGCCGCGCAGTCTGTGCTGGTCACTTTTTTTGTCGCCCTGGTATTTCTCGGGGTGCATTCACCCCACATAGCCCTTGATACCTCGGGGCTCTGGTTGTCTGTCCTGGTTGTAGTGCTCCTGTTGCGTGGCTGGGAGGCCTGGGCATACAAGAAGGAGCGTTTCAATAAACGTTCAGCGGGGGAATGGCTTCGCCAGCACCGTATCGGCGTTCTGTTGACCGGCTTGGTTTGGGGTTGGGCCGGTGTGCAGTTTTTCCCGGTGGACCAGGTGCAGTACCAGATCTTCACGGTGCTTGTTCTGGCGGGACTGGCTGCCGGCGCCTTGACCGTCCACGCTCCGGATTATCACTCCTACGTCAGCTATGCCACGCCAACCCTGATCCCAGTTGGCATAGCCTCACTGCTTCAGGGGACCAATCTCCATCTCGGTATGGGTGTGCTGGTGATCGCCCTGCTGCTCTTCCTGTTGCGTGCAGGCAAGCGAATGCATGAGTCGTTTCTCACCTCGCTCCATCTTCGCTATGAAAACATGAACCTGCTTGAAGACCTCGAGCGGGAGAAGAGCCGCCTTGGCAACCGCCTCTCCCGTATTCTCGATGGCAGCGCCAGTGAGGTCTACGTGTTCGATGGTCGGGATTTGAGATGCAAGATGATCAACACGGGTGCACTGGAGAGCCTGGGGTATGAAGAGGGTGCGGTCTTGGATATGACGGCCCTGGATCTCCTGAATATGAAAGACCGCAGTGATTTCGAATTGATAGCGGCTGCATTGAAAAGCACGCCGGAGCACTCCATGGCACTGCAGGTTCGCCACAGAAGAGAAGATGGAAGTACCTATCCCGTTGAGGCGCGGCTGCAGTATTCCGAGCGCGAAGAGCCGACGGCTATGGACGTTACGGTACGTGAACAGGCTGAGCAGATGGCCCGGGAGCGGCAGGCATTGGTGCAGTCGGTGGTCACCAGTGCACCCATCTCTTTATGGTCGCTGGATACACAGGGTAATCTCACGTTTTTCGTTGATACCGGTTTCTGGCAATCCGATACCTTTCCGAGGGCATGTGTCGGGGATAATCTGTTCAGCGTTTATGCCGGTATACCGCAGGTCGTTTCACATGCGCACCAGGCCCTGGCGGGTGAGCGTTTCGTCACCGATATCGAAGTGGATGGCGACACTTACGAGATCCACTATTCCCCGCTGCTGGATATGGATAACCAGGTTTATGGTGCCATCGGCGTTGCGCTGGATAATACAGAGCGCAAACAGTATGAGCGCAAGCTTATCCGCCAGGCGAACTTCGATGATCTGACCGGGTTGCCAAACAAGAATTACATGATGCCGAGGCTGATGGAGGCGTTCGTACGGGCACATCGTGAGCGCAGTCGCGTGGCCCTGCTGTTTGCCGACCTGGATAACTTCAAGACGGTTAACGATACCTTGGGTCACAAGGCGGGTGACGAACTGTTGCAGCTTGCGGGCAGTCGTATGCAGGAAATCCTGCGTGATACCGATGCGCTATACCGGATCAGCGGTGATGAGTTCGTCATTATGCTGGAGGGCCTGAATCAGCCGAGGGATGCCGAGGTGGTGGCGCGTAAACTGCTGGACAAATTTCAGCGGCCGTTCGTATTGCGTGCGGGGGAGGTGTTCGCCAGCTGCAGCGTAGGGATCTGTTTCTACCCGGATGACGGCGAGTCACCGGAAAAACTGTTGCAGTCGGCTGATGCGGCGATGTACGGCGCCAAGGCCAAGGGGCGCAATACCTATCACCTCTTCACCCGTGCGATGCGCGAGGATGCAGAACGGCGCCTGGCCATAGAATCACGACTGCGACGTGCCATGGAGCGGGATGAGCTGAGCCTGGTATATCAACCGAAAGTGAGTACCAGGGATGGCTTCATTGCCGGGGCAGAGGTTTTGTTGCGCTGGCATAACCCTGATCTCGGCTGGGTGCCGCCTGACCAGTTCATATCCGTTGCAGAGGATGCGGGCTTGATCTCTAGCATAGGTCAGTGGGTCATCCGGCAGGCTACCAGTGAAGCCAACCGGTGGCGGGATGTCTGCCAGGTGCCGATCAATGTCGCTATCAATATTTCGTCACGCCAGTTTCGAGGTGAAAACCTGCTCCTGAGTGTTGAAGAGGCATTGCAAGAGACAGGGCTGCCGCCTGAGCTGCTCGAACTGGAAATTACCGAAAGCCTGTTGGTGCAGGATGCGCCGGAGACACTGGATACCCTCAGGGCACTCAAGGATCAGGGGGTCAGGCTCGCACTGGATGATTTCGGAACCGGTTACTCATCCCTCAGTTACCTGAAGCGCTTCCCCATGGATGTACTGAAGATCGACCGTTCCTTTGTCAGGGATATCGGTATCGATCCCAGTGACGAAGCGCTGGTGGAGGCCATAGTGGCCATGGCCCATGCCCTTGATCTCGAACTGGTCGCAGAGGGCGTGGAGACCGATGAGCAGATGCAATTTCTCCAACTGCGCAATATCGATCTGATCCAGGGTTATTATTACAGTCCCCCGGTTTTCATTGAGCACTTCCGCGAGATGATTTCCCAGAGTCCCCCGGCACTGCTACCTCAAACCTCGGCAGACACCGCAATATCGGTGCTCTGAGTCCTACCGAAAAACGGCCTGGACCAGGCAAACAAAAGGGCCCTGAGGGCCCTTTTGTTAAGCACGGTAGAGTGATGATCACTCAACACCGGCAGTTGTCCGGATGCTCTCCAGGTTGATCGCCGGCAGGTACTCGGGCTTTGGCTTGGTACGGCGGGTAAACTTCTTGATGATGCCCTCCAGGTTGGGCCGTTTTTCAGCCGGGCCTTCACCGCTACCAATACCGCCGCCGAACTCCACGAAGAGGTTGATGCCGTCATCCAGGGCGCTCTGCAGGCAACCGACCCAGTTCACTGGATGAAACAGCTGGAAGAAGAGACGGGACTTGATGGTCTCGGCGTCTGCTTCGTGGAATCCACCGGTATAGTTCGAGAGTACCTTGATTTGTGGCGCATTGATCTGAACCTTGTCCAGTTCCTCGCGGAAATGGCGAGCCGCGGTGACCATGTAGTAGGTATGGAAAGCGCCCTCGGTTTTGAGTCTCACCGCTTTCTTCTTGGGGTGTACCTCCGCCATCTCGGCGGCCAGTGCATCCAGGTCCGCGCTGGTACCACCTACCACGGTCTGGTCGGTCAGGTTGAGACCGGCGATGCCGCAAAAGTGCTTGTCTGCGAGGGGCTGGGCGGTCTCAAGATCTACAGTCAGGGCTGCCATCTCCCCCTCACCGTGGGTGCCCATCAGCTCACCACGCTTGGAGACCAGGCGCAGTGCGTCTTCGAAACTGAGCGCTTCAGCGGCGACCAGGGCGGAGTATTCACCCAGGCTGTGTCCGGTTGCGGCAACCGGCTGCAGGGGCGTCTCTGCCAGTTCGCGGTAGACGGTCAGGCAGGCGATATGGTGAGTGAGCAGCACCGGCTGGGTGAAGCGGGTGAGGTTGATCTGGTTGTCGGGGTCCTCGTGGGACAGCCTAGCCATGTCGTAACCTAGCACGTCGCTCGCCTGCTCGTAGACGCGGCAGGCGGACTCGAATTCGGCGCAGAGGTCGCTGCCGATGCCGGAGTATTGGGAGCCCTGGCCGGGAAATATGTAGATAACGCGCTGATCCGTATCGGACATGGTTTTTCTCTCCAGTTCAATTCGAGTGCCGGAGGATAGTCATTTCCGGCCCGGAGAACAAGAGGAATCCCTTTTTTATCAGTCAGGTAGGGAGAAAAGCGTCAGTTGGGTCGCGGGAGCGGCATTTGGGGTATGATCCAGTTGTTGATGCAAGCACAGGTATGAGGAATGGACGAACTGGATGTTGAGAAATTCAGGCGACTGCTGCTGCTGCAGCGGCGCGAGGCGCTGATGACCGTGGCGGATGCCGCGGATGACGGTGCGGCTACCGTGGAGCTGGACCAGACCCGTGTCGGTCGTCTCTCCTGCATGGATGCACTTCAGGCCCAGGCCATGTCCAAGGAAAACCAGCGGCGCAGGGAACAGGAGTTGAAGCGCATTGCAGGTGCTTTGAGCAGAATCAATGAAGGGGAGTACGGTTACTGTGTAAGCTGCGGTGAGACGATTGCAGAAAAGCGCCTGGAGTTTGATCCGGCCGCTCCCCTCTGTATTGAGTGCGCCAGCAAGTCCGAAGGCCCAGCTGGGCGATAGAGAACAGATCATCCCCGTACAGGGAAACAGTGGAGTGAGGAATGACAGCAAAACTGATGGTATTGCAGAGTGCTGATCCGGAGAAGACGCGCCTGGTGAGTATTCCGGCGGATATGGATGAACAGGAAGCCTACCGACATGCGACGGGCGTCATTGCAGCCGTGCAGGAGGCCAATGCCGACTGTAGCTGGGAGGACGTGGAGGACGCCCTGGATGACCACGGTTTCCAGGCAGTTGAATTCGTTATCGGACCGGCGCTGGCCTGCAGTCACTGACGAGGCCGTCTATACCCCTAGGTAGCGTGAATCGTTTCATCCGATGGTGTGTCTGTCGCCGGACCGCCAATACGTCCCTTGCGTTCGAAGGGTATGGCGAAAGGTGAACCGGCCTGGCGGATCTTCCCATATATGCGGTAGGTGAGTGGCTGTCCATGGCGCTTCTCCAGTGCACGCAGCTGCTCCACGAAGTCGAACAGGCTGCTGGCCACCTCCACATCTAGGGTGGCCTCGCCAAATCCATCCACGGTGACCGCGCTGTCGCTGACCCCGCTGGCGAAGGCTCTCTCGTTGATCTCCACCTTGAAACTCATACCGGTGATCACCAGTGCCTCGGGATTCGGATTCTGTATGCGCAGCATCAGCCCGTAACGCTGTTCGAAGATCTCCACATCGATCATCTTGATCCCTACCAGGCTGACGCGGGGGGATTCGTGGCTCTGTGCAAGGCCTGCACAGCCGCTGAGCAGTATCAGTGCAAGCCAGCACAATGCCAGGGATTTGGGTGTGGTCATCGATCGCTCCTCAGTCGTTCCAGTTTCTCCCTGACCAGGCCAATGTGCAGCCTCAGGTCGTAGAGTTCCTCCGCGAAAGAGAGGGGTACGGAAACCTTGGAGACCTCTCTGTCGATGGTGTCGAGGTCCGCTATGGCTACTTCTATTTTAGACTCTGGGGTATCGGTGTGCCGGTCGATTTCCAGTACCTCGCGGTACCAGCGATAGATCCTCGAGCGGATTCTCCAGGGGTAGAGGGGCGGCATGAGCTTGAACAGCGGGATCATGAGGGCCAGCAGGGGCAACAGCATCACTTTCAGGCGGTCCACCAGGGTGGCAGCCCAGAAGGGGAGGTAGCGCTGCAGCAGGGGTGGACCGAATTCATAGAACCGCTTGGCCTCCTTGCTCAGCGGGAAGACGAGGTATTCGGGAGAGGGGAGCTGGCCTGCTTGCTCAAACCAGCCGCCACGGCCGTGTATCTCCGACGTGGCCTGCAGCAGCAGGTCGATGAGTGCTGGGTGCGGCGCTTTATGGGCCACCGGGTTGGCGTTGGCGGCGAGAAGCCTGGTCTCCTGTCTTGGCAGGTTCTGTTCGAGGTTGATTACTCCCTCAGGGAGCACCGCCGGAGAGAGGTAGCGATGCAGGCGGGTGTAGGCGTCGGCACGGGCTGTTTCTGGGGAGCGGAGCGGCGATTCTGGCAGGCTGATGGGGTGTTCAGCACGGCGGTGGGCTATGCGGCAGGATGCACGCCAAACCCGACCTACGAAGAGGTCTGTAGCGGAATGACCGGGCACAACGAGGTGGTGCGGGTGGTTTTTGATCCCGGCGAGATTGGTTACGGTGAACTGCTGAAACTGTTCTGGGAGGGGCACGACCCGACCCAGGGGATGCGCCAGGGTAATGATATGGGTACGCAATATCGCTCTGGAATCTATACCTATACCCCGCGGCAACAATCCATGGCAGAGGCGTCCAGGGACGCTTTTCAGCAGGCCCTGGCGAAGCAGGGCTTTCCCGGGACTACAACGGAGGTCATACAGGCCCCGGAATTCTACTACGCCGAGTCATATCACCAGCAATACCTGGCTAAGAATCCTGGAGGCTACTGCGGCCTCGGCGGAACGGGGGTAAATTGCCCTGATGGTGTGCTGACCTGACGGATCTCTTTCAGCAGCCTTCGTCGTAATCGTTGTTCAACAGGTAGTCATATAGCATTGTTGCCCTGGGGTGCCTGTTGCTCGCTGCTCTTCCTATCCACTCAAGTGCCACAGTGTCGTCTTCGGTAACGCCGATTCCGTTCAGGTACATCATGCCGAGTTGGAACTGGGCTTCCGGATGCTCTTGAAGGGCTGCGCGGAGACATCACTCGAAAGCAAGGTATTCATCCTGGTACCTGCTTTTATCGGATTGATAGATCACCGACAGGAGGAACTGCGCCTGGCGCTCACTCCCCTCTGCAAGAGGTGTGAGATACTCAATGGCCGTTGCATGTCTTCCTTCATTGAAGGCGAGAAACCCCTTTTCAAGGTTGTCTGCCCTGACCGGTTGGGTTGAGGCGAGCAGGGTAGAGAACATCAGTGCTCCCAGTTTCCTGCGATGCATAGGATTACTGCGTGCTGTCCGTGTCATCAGTTTCTCCTGTTACGCCTCCATGGCGTTCATCTTTAGCATGGTGGATTGATGCTGTGCCCGGTAGGCCAGGATCTGTGCCTGATCCTGCTGTAATGGATTGACGGGGAAATAGAAAGACTTTTCCTGCTGCAGTGAAGACGGGAACACGAGGCTGAACAGCACCGACCTGGCGCTGGTGGATGCCAGTCGATGGATGTTCGCTTCTTCAGAGAAGCAGGAGTAGTCGCCGGGTTGCAGCAGGGCATGCTGCTGTCTCAAGAGCGTGTAAAGCTTGCCGGTACCTGTGTGTTGAAAAGCGGTTGATATGCCCAAGGAGTCGTCGATGGAAGCGGGCAGCTTTTCGCCTTGGCAAGCTGCTCTTGATAACGGGCAAGGGTGTTTAGCCTGCATGCGAGCCAAGCCGCTTGTTGTGTCAGTTGCTCATGCTGATCAGGCAATGCGAGGGACTGTTGAATTGTCTCGACCAGGGAAGAAAAGTCGTACCACAGGCCCGTCCAATCCATCGAGGCGGTTTTATCCTTCCCTAGCCCCTTGGGTGTATGAGAAGCAAACTCTCCAATCTGCTTTCCAATGAATGATCTCCGTTCATTCATTTGTTCCAGTGCCTTTTTTCCTTGGCGTGAGGCATAAGCCCCGATTGTATGAAGTTACGATGCTAGTTGGATATTTTGGGAATTGCCAGGGATAAAGAATCTTTCAAAAAAAGACTACATACCTGCTGTGCTGAGGCTTACACCCTAGTGGTGATAATGTCGATTTATCGGCTCAGCGCCGCGTGCAAATTCAGGATGAAAGTGTCTACTCGGTGGACATGCCGTAAGACCCTGGATCATCAGGGTTTCAATTCTATACTGCCAGTGACGCTGACCTGGATACGCTGGGTTCCCGCCTCCAGTACAGGTGGCGCTGCCGATTTCATCTCCATGGCCATGGCGCGTACCTGGAGTGGGCGGGGTGATGCCCCCGAGGTATTGATGTGCATTTCCACTACGCGGTAACCTCTGCTGCCCATTTCTCCACTGATCAGTGTTGCGCGGCGTTTGAACTTTGCAATGGCATCGCTGATAAGACGGTCTTCAGCTGCCTCGCGTCTCTCGGGTGAGACAGTGTACTGAATGTTTCCCAGGGCAAGCTCTTCCTGCAGCTTGCCCAGCAGGGCGCTCAGCCCGGTGGCATTCCTGCTCTCCAGCCGCAGGGACTGCTTCACTCGCCAGCCTGTAATCTTGCTGCCACCTGAAAATGAACTGCTCTTGCTGTAGATAGGGGTGGTGGTGTAGTCGAGGGTCCGGCTCTTTATGTCCGGGGTCAGCTTGGCCTTGTCGATGGCGCGGCTGACCAGGGTGTTCACTTCCCGCGCGGCCTTGGATGCGTCGCGACCTTCCCGCTGGGCGAAGAGAATGGCTACCAGTGTGTCGTTATCCACCTCCTGGCCCGTGTTGGCGGAGAGGTGTATACGGTCATAGGTGAGCGGCGCCGTGTCAGCTCCGAGAGGCGCGCTGATGGCCAGGGTTGCCAGAAGTGCCGCTATTTTTCCATTCATGGCCTGCTCCCTAGTGGGTGGTTTTCGGGCTGTCTATTTTTACGTCCTGGGCAAAAATCTGTTCCACGTCGACCTTGTCGAAGAGGTACTGCTTGTTGCAGAACTCGCAGTCTGCCTGGATCTTGCCGTGCTCATGGAGGATCTCCTTGACGTCAGCATAGCCCATGCTGCGCAGGGCGTCGGCAATTCGCGTCTTGGAACAGCCGCAGCGAAAGGCCGCCGGCTCGGGGTCGAACAGCTGGATGTCCTCTTCGTTGAAGAGACGGTGGAGCAGCTCTTCGGCTTCGAGCCTTAGCAGCTCTTCAGGGGTGACGGTATCGGCCAGCATGGCTACCCGCCGCCAGTCTTCTTCGTGCTTCTTTTCGCTGGGCAGTTCCTGGATGAAGAGGCCGGCTGCACGCTCACCATCGGCCGCCAGCCAGATGCGGGTGTCCAGCTGTTCGGGTTTTTCAAAGTAGGCTTCCAGGGTGTGAGCAAGGGTGTCCCCTTCCATGCCGACAATACCCTGGTAACGCTCCTTGCCCACGTTGTCGATAGTGAGCACCATTCTTCCAGGGCCGTAGATTTCAGAGAGCGTGCCGTCGGGTACATCGCTCTCCCAGCGTGCCAGGCCTCTGACCATGCGTTGGTGGGTGGCCTGGGCAACCAGGGTGGTAAGTGGTCCTTCGCATTGGGCCTGGAGAATGAGCGAGCCCTCGAACTTGATGATGGCTGACAGCAGCAGGGAAGCGGCCATCGCCTGTCCCAGCTGGTTGCGTACATTGTCGGGATAGGCGTAGCGTTCCAGTATCGCTTTCCAGCTGGCATCCATCTGTACCAGCTCGCCCCGTACATCGAGTCCTTCGAATACAAATCGGTGCAGTTGATCGTGATTGCTCATGTTATCCGGCCAGGTTCTCAAATCTGTTTTCTGCCACATTCTTGCGGGAGCCGGAAGGGTCGAATACACGGCCGTTCATGGCGATGTAGATGCCGGGAGGCAGTTGCTGGACGGCTGACACGGCAAAGCCGATGTTGAAAATAGCGTCGTTCACCCGCAGTCGTGCAGGCTGGATGGCGCCGGTAAGGACAACGGTCTTGCCCGGGATGTCCATAAGGGCCCGGCCTGTTTCGACCATGCTGTCCGTACCGTGGGTTATGAGTATCCGCTCGGCGGGTTCGCCGGCCGCCCTGTCATGTATCAGCCGGCGGTCGTTATCGGTGATCTCCAGGCTGTCCTTGCGCATGATCGAGTCGACTTCAAAGTTGAAGCTGACATTGGCTTCGTGCAGCAGCTCGGTAATCTGCGGATCGCCCACCTGGAATTCACTCTTGGCATCGAAATAGATCTTGTCGATGGTACCGCCGGTCGTGAGGATTTTTATAAACATGGCTCAATCGATGTCGAAGCGTTCGAACTGGGTGCTGAACTGGCCGCGTCCCTGGGTCATGCTGCGCAGCTCCGTGGTGTAGCCCAGCAGTTGGGCCAGTGCGACCTCGCAGTCGATGGTGGCACTCTCCATGGTGTGCTCGGAGTCCTTGATGATGGCATGCCTGGCCTGGAGATCGCCAAGGACGACACCAAAATTATCTTCAGGTACTACAACTTCCGCTTTCATGATAGGTTGCAGCAGGGCGGGGCCGGCCGCGTTGAAGGCCTTGCGCAGGGCGCGTGTGGTAGCGGCGCTGAGAGCGTCCGGTGTGGTGGCGGCGCCGAACAGCTTCACCTCTTGGATCTCTATTTCCACGTCCTGGATCAGGGCGCCTTCCAGTGGTCCACTGCCAAGGGCGAACTTGACGCCCTGCTCCAGGGCGCCCAGCTGCTCCTCGGTGAGGGGGTGGCCCTCGGGCAGGATACGGGGTTCCAGCAGGTAGGTGTTGCCGCTACCCCGTTGGCGTGGAGCCACCCGTACGCTGACCCGCGCTTTCAGCTCGGCGGTACGCTGGGCACTGTCCACCGGGGGCTGGAACAGGTGGTCCGATGCTGCGGATTGGGTCACGGTCTCTCGCAGGGCAACCGCAGGTTTGCCGGTTCTGACCTGGAGGTGGAACTCCCGCTCCAGGCGCTCGACGATGATCTGCAGGTGCAGCTCACCCATGCCGCTGAGCAGGCGCTGCCCGGTTTCATGGTCCTCTCCGAATCGCAGGGTCGGGTCCTCCTCCAGGAGCTTGTCCAGCACCTCGATGAATTTGTCTTCCTGCTCCGAAGTTGCGGGTTCTACTGCCAGGGTGAGCACGGGGTCATGGGTCTCGATGCGCTCCAGCAGAATGGGTTGGTCAGGGTCGCAGAGGGTGTCGCCAGTGGAGGCGTGACGCAGGCCGGCGAGCAGCACGATCTCTCCGGCATGGGCTACGCTTACACGGCTCTTCTTTGCGGCATCGATGTCGAACACCCTGGCTGCATGCTCATGGAACTCTTCGCCGTCGGGTTTGCAGTGAAATACCGTGTCTCCCGGTTTGAGCAGGCCGCGATATATGCGGGCAAAGACATGCCGACGTCCTTCCCACATCTGCACTTTGAACACCAGTGCCGCCAGCGGGCCATTGTCAGTCATCACAACCTGCTGTTCGCTGCCGTCGTCGAGAAAAGCCGTTGTAGGTGGGCGATCGAGGGGGGGCGGCAGCAGTTGTATGACGCCGTCTAGCAGGGGCTGAACGCCGATATTGCGCAGGGCTGACCCGCCGAAGCAGGGAAACAGCTGTCCGGAGAAGCAACCGCGGCGCAGGGCGGCCCACACCGTCTCGCTGTCCGGCTCTTCGCCTTCGAGTACGTGCTCAGCCAGTTCGTCGTCGGTCTCGGCTATGCCAAGCAGCAGGTTTTCACGAAACTCCGCTACCGAAGACCAGGTCTCCTCGTCGCAGGGTTCGATATTCAACAGTTCGCCATGCTCGCCGCTGAAGCTGATAATTTGCTTCTCTATGAGGTGGACTACCGCACTCTGGTTGGCCAGGGGGACGGTGACCGGTACCGGTTCGGCATGCAGCCGCTTCCGAATGCTGGCCATGGATTTATCGAAATCTGCGCCAGGGCGGTCCATCTTGTTGATGAAGAAAAGGGTGGGCAGATCGAACTTGGAGCGCTGACGCCAGACCGTCTCGGTCTGGGGCTCGACACCCCCTACCCCGTCCAGTACGACGATGCAGCCATCCAGTACCCGCATGCTGCGCTCCACCTCGATGGTGAAATCGACGTGGCCGGGGGTGTCCACGATCTGGATCAGGTGCTCTTCCCAGCTCGCTTTTGTAACGGCAGAGGTGATGGTGATGCCGTGGTTCTGCTCTTCGGCCATGTAGTCCATGTGGGCTGCCCCGTCATGGACTTCGCCGATCTTGTAGAGGTCGCCGGTGTAAAAGAGAATGCGCTCGGTCAAGGTGGTCTTGCCCGCGTCGATATGCGCTGCAACGCCGATGTTGCGCACCTTGCTCAAGTCGTTCTTCTTTGACATGAAGGACCGTCTGTCGGTTGTATTATTGCCTGTCCAGCATGCTACAGAGAGTGACCCAGGATATCCATAATTTCTGTCAACAAAGCGTTCTCAGTTTGCGTGTTGTAGGCGCCCAGGGGACAGGGCGCCTACAGGGGAGGGATGTCAATCCGCCGAGTTGTGCAGCACTTCGCCGAGCTCGTTGACCACATCGACGTCGATGGGAAAGCCGTCGCGCAGACTTGCGGTGACGACGCAGAAATCTTCGTAGAGATCCAGGCAGCGTTTCATGCGTACCGCCTGCTCCAGTTCGCCATCCACCTGGAGCTGTATCTGCATGCCGCCAATACGCAAGCGTTTCTTCTCGTTGCGCGACAGGGTGCAGGTGGCCGTTTCCTTGATACTGCCGGCAGGCGGCTCGTTCTTTGAAACGCAGTAGAGGAGGCTGGCGCTGAGGCAGTTGGCCGCTGCGGCGGCGAGCACCCGGGAGGGGTTGGGCCCCTTGCCTTCACCCAGGGGCTCGAGCTCATCCATGGTGATCTCGCCCATGCTCTCCAGGCCGAAGTTGACCTTGAATTCGTAACCCTGGAGGTGCTGCATCTCGATGGTGAATTGACCCTCTTTGGGCATTGGAATTCTCCGGTTGATCAGGCAAAGAGTTCAGCCAGCTTTTCGCCGGGCTCGTCTGCGCGCATGAAGGCTTCGCCTACCAGGAAGGCGTTGACATTGTTCTCGCGCATCAGGGCGACATCCGCAGGCGTGTGGATGCCGCTCTCGGTAACTACGATGGGCTGCTCGGGAATGCGCTCCAGCAGGTCCAGGGTTGTATTCAGGCTGACGTCGAAGGTGCGCAGGTTGCGGTTGTTGATGCCGATGAGTCGATTGTTGAGCGGCAGTGCACGTTCCAGTTCTGCCAGGTCGTGAACCTCGACCAGCACATCCATGCCCAGCTTGTGGGCGAGGCTGTTGAGTTCCTGCATCTGCTTGTCCTCGAGACAGGCGACGATCAGGAGAATACAGTCCGCGCCCATGAGCCGCGCCTCGTAGACTTGGTAGGGATCGATAATGAAATCCTTTCGAATCACCGGCAGGGTGCAGGCGCTCCTTGCATGCTTGAGGTATTCGTCACAGCCCTGGAAAAAGTCAATATTGGTGAGTACCGAGAGGCAGGCAGCGCCCCCCTTTTCATAGCTCACAGCGATTTCAGCCGGCCTGAAATCTTCACGGATGACACCCTTGCTGGGTGAGGCTTTCTTGATTTCGGCGATCACACCCGCCTGGCCGGCATCGATTTTTTCAGCAATTGCATCGGCGAAGCCACGGCTGGCCTGGACGTCATCGATACGCTCCATCAGCTGTCCCATAGGCAGCTGCTGCGTGCGCTCGGCGATCTCCTCCAGCTTGCGGCGGACGATCTTCTTCAGGATGTCTGGTGTGTCGCTCATGAGCCCTGGGCTCCCTCGAAATCTGAAAATGTCAGGGCCGCATATTTTACACTGTTATCCAGAGGCGTATATCCCCCGTTAGTATGGTGTATTGGTCACTGAAATTGCCGGGTTAATTGTATATTGATGCTGATGCCATCTATTTTAAAATCATTCTGTCCCCTTGCTTCTTGGCGTATACCGGGAACTGTGCGTGTTTAGTGCTTAAGGTTCATTAAGGAAAAGAGAGCAACCATGGGTCGTTATCGTCCACCTCAACCCAAGAGTTCACCCTACATTACCCGTGAGGGGTACGAGACCCTGCATGAAGAGTCCAGGGCGTTGTGGGTGCGCAGGCGGGATGTGACCAAGGCGCTGGCGGCAGCTGCGGCAGAGGGTGATCGCTCAGAGAATGCCGAGTACATCTACCGCAAGAAAGAGTTGCGGGAGATCGATAGGCGTATCCGCTACCTGCAGAAACGGTTGTCGGAACTGAAAGTGGTGGATAACGCTCCAAGTGATCCGGAGCGCATATTCTTTGGCGCCTGGGTCTGCCTGGAGGATGACGACGGTGTGGAGCATAACTACCGCATCGTTGGGCCCGATGAGTTCGATCCGGAGAAGGGGTGGATCAGCATGGACTCGCCAATGGCCAAGGCGCTTTTGAAGCGCGCCCTGGACGATGAGGTGACGGTGAAAACCCCCAATGGCACGATGCGCTACTGGGTGATGGATGTTCGCTACGGCGAATAAAACCCAGGACCTGCTAACATGGAGCAGGTACGACATAACCGACAGGGAATATCATGACCGACGAGTTGTCCAAATCCGATGCCTACCTGAAACAGTGCGAGGCCCGTGTCATTGCGGCCGATGTGAATGGTATACAGCTCGATCGCACGGCCTTCTATGCCATGGGTGGCGGGCAGCCTGGTGATACGGGAAAACTTCTTCTGGAGGATGGTGAGGAGATCGCCATTACCGATACCCGCCGGGATCGTGAGAGCGGGGCGTTGCTGCATATTCCGGCAGAAGGGGGTGAACTGCCGGAGGTGGGTGCTGCGGTTACCGCAGAGATCGACTGGGAGCGTCGGTACCGCCTGATGCACCTGCTGTGTGCCGTCGTGGATGGTGGGGTGACAGGCGGAAGCGTGGGTATCGACCGCAGCCGGATCGATTTCGACCTGCCTGAATCGCCGGACAAACTGGCCCTGGAGGAGCAGCTCAACCGCCTGATTTCCGAGGATCGTCCGGTGACCATAGGTTCCATCAGCGATGCAGAGCTGGAGGCTCAACCCGAACTGATCCGCACCATGTCGGTGAAACCGCCGACCGGGGCGGGCGAGGTGCGTACCATCCGGGTGGAAGGGGTCGACTACCAGCCCTGTGGTGGAACCCATGTGGCCTCCACCGGAGAGATAGGTCGCATTCGTGTCGGCAAGGTGGAGAAAAAGGGACGGCAGAATCGGCGCATCAACATCCACCTGGAGGATTGATTTGAACACCCCGTCAAGCCCGCTGGCCTCGGCCCGGGGATTGGTCAAAGACTTTGGCCGCCATAGGGCGGTGGATGGGATCGATTTCGATATCCTCAGGGGCACCTGTTTCGGTTTCCTCGGGCCAAATGGAGCGGGCAAGACCACCACCCTGAAAATGCTGCTTGGCCTGGCGCCAAAGAGCGGTGGGGAGCTTAGCGTTTATGATTTGCCGGTACCGGAGCGGGCACGGGAGGTGAGGGCGCGCACCGGCCTGGTTCCCCAGGCAGACAACCTGGATCCTGACTTCTCTGTGGCTGAAAACCTGCGCACCTATGCTACCTATTTCGGTATGAAACCGGATGACGTGGGCGACCGGGTGGAGCGGCTGTTGGCGTTTGCGGCGCTGACTGATCGCAGCGAGGCGAAGACCGATACCCTCTCCGGTGGCATGAAGCGGCGCCTGACAATCGCACGCGCTCTGATCAACGAGCCGGAGATGGTGGTGCTGGACGAACCCACTACGGGTCTCGATCCCCAGGCGCGACACATCATCTGGTCCAGGCTCAACGAACTGCGTGAGCAGGGCACCACACTGATCCTGACCACCCACTACATGGAGGAGGTGGAACGCCTTTGTGATGAACTGGTGATCATGGACCATGGCCGCATCCTGGACCAGGGGGCGCCGAAGGCGCTGGTTCAACGCCATGTTGAACCGGAGGTGATCGAACTGCGCGGCGAGCGGGCGGGGGTGTTTGCCGATGATGCCCAGGGCCTGGGCTGCCGTGTGGAGCAGATGGGCTCCAGTCTTTACTGTTACTCCCATGAGCCGGGTGAATTTCTGGGAAGGCTCCAGTCTGCAACCGGTCTCACCTTCATGCACCGCCCCACGGGGCTGGAGGATGTATTCCTTAAACTCACCGGCAGGGAGTTGAGAGATTGAATCACTGGCGTTTCCCGACAGTCCGTTCCGGTGCCTTCGCCGTCTGGCGACGCAACATCATGGTCTGGCGCAAGTTGATCGGGCCGGCCGTGGTGATGAATTTCGGTGAGCCGACGCTCTATCTCCTGGGCTTGGGCTTTGGTCTTGGGCACTTTGTCGGGGAGATGTCGGGTATGCCTTACCTGGCATTTCTCGCCTCAGGCATCATCGCCTCGTCCGCCATGACCACCGCAACTTTCGAGGGGATGTATTCGGTCTACACCCGGATGGATCCCCAGCGCACCTATGAGGCACTGATGGCGACACCCCTGGAGGTGGATGACATTCTTGCCGGGGAGATGCTCTGGTGTGGCACCAAGAGCCTCTTTAGCGGCATCGCAATACTGTTGGTCGCAACTTTGCTGGGGGTTGTCCCGGGCTGGCAGGCGTTGTGGGTGCTGCCGGTGGTGTTCCTGATCGGGCTCTGCTTCGCAGGGATGGCCATGATCATGAGCGCAATCGCCAGCAATTACGACTTCTTCAACTATTACTTCGTGCTGGCCATCTCGCCGATGTTCATCCTCTGCGGCGTCTTCTATCCTATAGACAGCCTGCCCGATGTCGCCCAGGGTTTTGTGCAGCTACTGCCTCTTACCCATGCAGTTGCGCTCACCCGTCCACTGGTGGCCGGTGGCGAATTGACCCAGCCTCTGCTTCACCTGGGGGTGCTGGCCGCCTATGGTGCCGTGGGTTTTTATATCTCGGTTGCCCTGGTCCGGAAGCGTCTGCTTGTTTGAGTGATTCGGATGCTCTCGGTCAGCTAAATGATCAGGCTCCGGCACCCTGAAAACATCGATGAACTATACTTAATCGTGTGATTCTTCTTTTGCTATCCTTGGTGGCCGGTGACTGTTAACAGGCATGACAAGGACACCTACCCAATGGAACTGGATCAAACGATATTGCGGGCCGAATGGCTTGGTACCAAAAGTGAATTCCCGCATTGTATTCGTGAAGGTAAGATAGCGAACTATATTCCCAGGCTTATCCTCTGCATCCTGGTACTTGCTCTGCTCTATTTCGGTGCCGGGGTCATCAGTTTTGCCGCACAATCCGCCCAGGCCGGCGTAACGCCGAACTGGCTGCCCTCGGGGGTGGCGTTAGCCGCTTTCTATTTTCTTGGCATCAGGCTCTGGCCAGGCATCTTTGTCGGTATGTACATGCTCTCCCTGTACGCGGGCATACCCTTCGAAGTAGCGATGGTTGCCGCTTTGGGCAGTGTATTGGAAGCGGCGATACCGGTGGCCTTGCTGCGCTATCTTGGATTCAGGCCGGAGTTGGACAAGGTCAAGGCGGTGCTCGCCTTCACGCTCCTGGCGGCGACCATGGGGCCGATGATCAGTGCCAGCCTTGGGATTATGGGATTCAGTTACCTGATGGGCGGCCTCTCTGCGCCGGCTTTCAATCTGTGGCTCTTCTGGTGGCTTGGCAACGCCATTGGCATTATCACCCTGGGCGGATTTCTGTTGAGCTGGGGCAGGCAGTGGCGGGTCGACCTGCGATCCATGCTGGAGTTGTCGTTGCTTGCCCTGGTTTTGGGTTACGGGGTGACCGTGGCCGTTTCTGAAGCCAAGGAGGCGGTGTCCGTACTGTTTCTGTTTATGGGTACACCGCTATTACTGCTATCTGCGATACGCCATGAGCTATGATGATTTCTGGTGTATGAGCTGACTTAAAAAGCGGTGTACTCTGTTGATTGATCTTGGCGGATCAACAACCAACAGAGGAAATACACCGC
>NZ_MPRJ01000002.1 GCF_002020805.1 Solemya velesiana gill symbiont
GTGAGTGGTGATCGCAGCGGTCAGCGTGGTCTTACCGTGGTCAACGTGACCAATGGTGCCCACGTTAACGTGCGGCTTTGTACGCTCGAATTTTTCCTTGGACATCGAAATATCTCCGACTCTTAAAATTTATATACAAATGATAATAAAGACCAATTCGTGCGCCGATCCGCACGCCACCTAATATTTGGAGCCCATGAGCAGATTTGAACTGCTGACCTCACCCTTACCAAGGGTGTGCTCTACCAACTGAGCTACATGGGCAAAACTTCTTCAACACCTTTTAGATATACAATCTAAAAGTTGGAGCGGGTGATGGGAATCGAACCCACGTAGTCAGCTTGGAAGGCTGAAGTTCTACCATTGAACTACACCCGCGCAGGTCATGCGAACGCCCATCGCGTCGCGCCTTTAACTGGTGGAGGGGGGAGGATTCGAACCTCCGAAGGCGGAACCGTCAGATTTACAGTCTGATCCCTTTGGCCACTCGGGAACCCCTCCAGAAAGCCCGCTATTCTGCTTCAGTAAGAACAGGCTGTCAACAACTTTTCAGGTTAAATAAAACAACATTGAAATCATACGCATCCGGAAGTATTGTTGCTTAAATACCACGACCATAAAATGCAACAATCCTGGAGCCAGAACACCCCTGGATTCAGTCACAAATGCCCGGATATATTAGACATTTCATACATTTAACCCATCTTATATAGCGGAAAACCCTGATTGACACTGGATAACATATGTACAATTATTAGCGAAATAAAGAATTAACATTAACTAATCAATGCAACATAAAAACCACATGCCCGGGATTTAAGGGAATTAAGGCACCGGACGGAGGACTAAAGATGAATTTTAAAAAGCAGTTACTGGCAGTCGCCATCTCTATCCTCGCCGCATCCCCGGCCTGGGCAACCAACGGTTACTTCATGCACGGTGTTGGCCAGAAGGCCAAGGGCATGGGCGGTGCAGGTGTGGCATTCTCACAGGACGCCCTAGCAGGCGGAGTCAACCCAGCCGGCATGGTTCACCAGGGTAATCGCCTTGAAGTCGGCGCAGATCTCTTCCGCCCGACCCGCAGCTCTACCCACCCTTCATACCCTGGAGTGGACGTTGATGGAAACCAGAAGCAGAACTTCCTAATTCCCGAGATCGGCTATAACCGCATGCTCAACGACAACCTCTCCCTCGGCGTCTCCATCTTTGGTAATGGCGGTATGAATACCAGTTACGATCGCCCCATGTTTAGCTTGGTTGGCCGAAACTCTGGTATTGATATGGTGCAAGCCTATATCGTACCCACCCTCTCATGGAAAATGAACGAAGACCACAGCTTCGGCGTGGGCCTCAACCTAGTCTCCCAGAGCTTCTCAGCCAAGGGTATCGACCAATTTGCCGGCCTGTCCTCAAACCCTGGACTGATGACCGACAGAGGCAAAGACTGGGCCACTGGTTACGGACTGCGTCTGGGCTGGCAGGGCAAGATAAGCGACACCGTGACCCTGGGTGCCACTTACCAGTCCAAGACCCGCATGGAAGAATTTGAAGGCTATGCCGGCCTCTTCGCTGAGCAGGGTGACTTTGATATTCCAGAGAACTATGCCTTAGGTATCGCCGTCGCAGCCACGCCCGAACTGACTGTTGCATTCGACGTCATGCGCATCAACTATGGCGACGTACGATCTATCGCTAACCTTGAAACTGAAGGCGGTCCCCTTGGTGCAGATAATAGCGCCGGTTTTGGCTGGAAGAATCAGACCGTCTACAAGCTCGGTCTTGCCTACGACTACAGTGACGACCTCACACTCCGGGCCGGCATCAATCACGCCAAGAGTCCGATTCCTTCATCACAGACTCAATTTAACGTATTGGCACCTGCAACGGTTGAAAACCACCTGACCCTGGGTGCCACCTGGAAGATGGACAGCGGCATGGAAGTGTCTGCTCACTATATGCACGCCTTTGAAAAGGAAATCAGAGGCACTGCCGCACCTTTTGATATCAAGATGCACCAGGATTCCTTCGGCGTATCCGTCGCCTGGGAGATGTAATCAACACCTGGCAAAACCAAAAAGCCCCGCACATGCGGGGCTTTTTTATTGCCTCCAGATAACCGGTTCAATGAAATTTGCCTTCAACAGGCAGGTAGCTCAATACTACTCACAACGGTTTTCGAAATTGCAGGGTTAGACATGGCAGTAAACTGGGGAAAGATTGGCGTATTTTTCGGCTTCGCAGCGCTCAGCCTGGCAATCCAGGCAGATCAAAAAGCTGACCAGGTCCAGAATGGCGCATACATCGCCAAGATCGCCGGCTGTGTCACCTGCCATACAGACTCCGAGAATAACGGACAACCGCTTTCCGGTGACAGGGAACTGAAAAGCCGCTTCGGCACCTTCTACTCCCCCAATATCACGCCTGATCCCGAAACAGGCATCGGCAACTGGAGTAACGAAGATTTCCTACGCGCCCTGCAGCACGGTATTTCACCCAAGAACGAACACTACTATCCCGCCTTTCCCTACACCTCGTTCACACGAATGAACCGGGAAGACATGCTCTCCATCAAGGCTTACCTGGACTCTCTCCCCCCGGTAAAGAAGGGACAGCGCCAACATATCCTCAGTTGGCCGGCCAGAAACCGCGATCTGCTCGGTTTCTGGAAAAGGAACAGTTTCCAGCCCGGCACAATGAGGGAGAACCCGATGATGTCACCGGAGTGGAACCGTGGGGCCTACCTGGTAGAGGCAGTACTTCACTGCGGGGAGTGCCACACCCCGCGTTATTCAGCCGGCGACCCCATGAGACACCGGCATCTTGCAGGCACTTACCATGGCGCAAAGAATGAACACGTGCCCAATATCAGCAGCCACAGGCGTGATGGCATCGGATCCTGGACAAAATCACAAGTAATCGCCTTCCTGGCGAGCGGCATGACTCCCAAGATGCAACCCATAACAGGCTCAATGGCCGAAGTCGTGAGGGACAGCACCAGCAAACTCACTGCTGAGGACATGGTTGCAATTGCCGAATACCTCGCCACAGTGCCCGCCATACCCAGCTTTGAACGACTCCAACACCCCCGGGGACTCTGGTGGCAAGAACCCTCGAATTAATCAAGAACTCGCAAAATATTAGCTTGGAAATCAATAGGGTAGGATAAGGAACACATCCAAACCCATTCCCCCTGCCCCATTCAGGAATATCAGTACTACCAATAAGTCGATTAGTACGATTGACAAGCATTAGGGAAAGTACTATCTTACGCGATAACAGCTTATTTGCATTTTCTAATGTATTGACATACATGAGAAGTACCATGAATATCTGGAAGTCGTTTTCGAAAGGAATCTTTTTCGCGGTAATTTTGCTGGGTTTCTCTACCCTTGGAGCGGAAAACCGCCCACAGCTCTGCGCCCCCTTCAAGCAGAGCAATGCAGTTGACCCGCATCTTGTCTCCCTGATGCTCGAGGCGGCAGAAGATGGAGAACTCTACCTGCTCCAGCCCTCCAACTTCGGCTTTGGCGTTCAGACCGTGACCGGACGAGTCGAAGTTGAATTTACCGATTTTCAGGGTGGCATCTCTCTCAATGAAAATGAGAAAAGCGGCCAGGGCCCTGCCCTCGTGCGCATCGAAACCGGCAGCCTGAAAACCAGCGGTTTCCTGGTCAGGCAGATGCTCAAGGGTGATGATTTCTTCGATGTGGATAATTACCCGGAAGTCTTTTTCGTAAGCAAGCATCTCCACTGGGAGAGCCCATCCAAGGGCATTCTTGAAGGTGAACTGACCCTGCGCGGCGTCACCCGGCCTGTCGCCTTTCATGTCGATTTAGCCAAAGCCGATACAATGGAAATCGATACTGCAGACCAGATCCGGATGAAGGCCACTACGACTATCCAGCGCTCAGACTTCGGCATGGATGCGTTTCCCAACCTGGCCGAGGATAAGGTTGATCTCTCTATCCAGATGGTTGCGGCACGCTATGCCAACCATATCTAAGGGCAGATAAGCCACGCAACCAGGGAGCAAGCCCCCCATTCGAAGAATAAAACCCCGCAGCCTGATTAATGGCTCCCGGGGTCTTTATTCTTCAAGAATTCATTATTAATCTACACGATAGATAGTACTTTAAAGCGCATAATCGTGCCCTATCAATAAAATCGCAGATTGTCAAATATTTCCATTAGAATTTTGTGGTTTTAAAAACTACTGATTTAAAGAGGGGTGTCACCACTCTTTTTTACTTGCAGATATTCGGTAGGTACCCCTAATCAACATGGAAGAGAGTAGCTATGGACATGCAGAAGCAGTTAATGAATGCATTCGTGCTTTTTGTAGCGCTCCTGGGGACAACTGGGGGGTCGTTTGCAGAATCTTCAAGACCCTGCGCGCCATTCATAGAGAACAGCCTTATCGATCAAACCCTCGTATCAACGATGCTTGGCGCTGCAGAGAGCGGGCACCTCTACCGGCTTCAGCCAACTTTCTCCAGTTTCGGATTTGTCATCGATAGCATCATCGGGCCTATCGAGGCAGAATTCACCTCCTTCCAGGGCGGCATTTCACTTCAACCCTCCATCGACACCGGAGACGGCCCCGCTCTCGTACGAATAGAGGCTGAAAGTCTCCATACCAGGGGATTTTTTGTCAGGGGTCTGCTGAAGAGCAGCACCTTCTTTGATGTGAAAAATTGTCCGGATGTGTACTTTGCCAGCAAAAGCCTGCAGCGAATCAACCCAGATGAAGGCCTATTGGCGGGGGATCTGACCCTTCGCGGTATAACAAGACCTGTAGTATTCAACGTGGATCTTGGGGCCTTTCATGACCAGCACATTGAAAGTGATGGATCGATCAGGATGAAGGCTGTCACAAGCATCCAGCGCTCGGATTTTGGAATGGATGCCTTTCCAAGCCTGGCGGAAGACAGGGTGGATCTTTCAGTTGAGCTTGTTGCAGAACGCTACTGTAACGAACCAACTCAACCAGAGGAGCCGGCACTACCTCACCGCGTGCAACAGGTTCATCACCCGCTGAACCTCTCCGGCAACGATTTTTGGCAGTAACGCTTCGGCCCTGGCAATCTCCTGCTCGATCGCATCGGCATCGTCCCTCGACGGGCGACCGAGCACATAGTCCACCACCTGCCTGGAATTTCCGGGATGATCGATACCGATACGTAACCGCCAGAAGTCCTTGCCCCCCAGGGTACTGACGATATCCCTCAAACCGTTATGCCCACCGTGGCCACCACCCTTCTTGAGACGGATCGCACCAGCCGGAATATCAAGCTCATCATGGGCAACCAGGATCTCCTCCATGGGGATCTTGAAGTACTTGGACAGCGCAGAGACGGCCTGGCCGCTTCGATTCATGAAGGTAGACGGCTTCAGTAACCAGCACTCTTGACCATCGATACGCACCCGACAGGTCTGCCCGTGAAACTTGCTTTCACTTTTAAACATGCCCCCGTGACGCCGTGCCACCAGGCCCACGAACCAGAAGCCGGCATTGTGGCGTGTGTCTTCGTACTGAGCGCCGGGATTTCCCAGCCCAACGATCATGCGAATTGGTGTTGAGTCCTTAGCACTCATAAAGATTCCAAATATTCATCAACTTATGCGCAAACTATCAAAAGCCGAACGCAGAGTACATGGAGAAACAAGCATAAAAAAACCGGGGACCGGGTAATAACACCCGATCCCCGGTTTTTATTCGGCAAGAATTACTCTTCGCCTTCAGCCTCGCCTTCTGCTGCGCCCATTTCCTCTTCTTCCTCGACGGCGTGTGCACCGTGAACGGAAACGACAGGCAGATCATGCTCGGGTGCTCCACTTGCCAGTGCAGGCAGCTCGACACCTTCGGGCAGGGCAACGCCGGACATCAGGATGATGTCGCCAATCTCCATGCCGTCCATATCCACCTCGATGAACTCGGGCAGATCCTTGGGCAGACAGCTCACCTCCAGGTCGGTGATGTGGTGGGAAACCGCACCACCCATCTTCACACCAGGGGCTGTGTCTTCGTTGATGAAGTGGACCGGAACGTGGGTCTTGATCTTCTCATCGGCACTGACACGCAGAAAATCCACGTGGGTAACGAAAGGCTTGGCGGGATGGCGCTGCAGGTCCTTCAGGATCACCTGCTGCTCCTTGCCGTCCAGCTTCAGGCTCAGGATATGAGAGTAGAAGACCTCGTGCTCCAGGTGCTGGATCAGCTCGTTATGGCCTACCGAGATCATTTCAGGGTCCTGGTGGGCACCATATAGGATACCTGGAACCTGGCCGGTACGACGCAGACGGCGGCTCGCACCCTTCCCTGCATCACTACGCGGCTGCGCTTCAATTTCAAAAAGGTCACTCATGATTTTCTCCAAATCATTACTGTTGAAAAAATCGCCAGCACGCCGCGACCAGTGTGCTGGCAATGGTTAAGCCCAAATCACCTGATTCAGGCTGGAATTCACTTATCAGTCCAGAAAAAGCGAACTGACCGATTCGTCGTTGGCGATCCGACGCATGGTCTCGGCCAACAACTCCGCGATACTTACCTGGCGGATCTTCCCGCAATCACGGGCTGCCCCATTCAGCGCAATACTGTTGGAGACCACCAACTCATCGAGCTTCGACTCGGTGATATTGCTCACTGCCGGCCCTGAAAGCACAGGGTGAGTACAGTAAGCCACCACCCGCTCAGCGCCATGATCCTTCAGTGCCGCCGCGGCCTTGCAGAGGGTACCGGCAGTGTCGACCAGGTCATCGACCAACACGCAAGTGCGCCCTTCGACATCACCGATGATGTTCATCACCTGGGCCACGTTGGCCGCGGGACGACGCTTGTCGATGATGGCAAGGCCTGCGTCATCCAACTGCTTCGCCAATGCCCTGGCCCGAACCACGCCGCCGACATCCGGGGATACGACGATCAGGTCGTTGTACTCCTGCCGCCACACATCTGCCAGCAGGGTGGGCAAGGCGTAAATATTGTCCACCGGAATATCGAAAAAGCCCTGGATCTGATCTGCATGCAGATCCACGGTGACTACCCGGTCCGCGCCTGCTGCCGCTATCTGCTTGGCAACCAGCCGCGCCGTGATCGGCACCCTTGCCGAGCGAGGACGGCGATCCTGGCGAGCATAACCAAAATAGGGCATCACGGCAGTGATACGCCCGGCCGATGCCCAACGCAGTGCGTCGATCAGCACCAGCAATTCCATCAAGTGGTCGTTTGTTGGCTGGGTGGTGGACTGCACGATGTACACATCGCGCCCACGCACACTCTCCTGCACTTCGGCCATCACCTCGCCGTCACTGAACTGCCCCACGATCGCCTTACCCAGGCGAATGTTCAAACGCCCGGTGATCTCGGAAACGAGTTCGGGATTGGCGTTACCCGAAAAAACCATCATTCCGCTGGCTGGCACCGTTAAGCCCTCTCTTCGCTCAACATTGATTGGAGCAGGGACTGAGGGGAGCTGTAATTATGCCCACTCATTCCATGCGAAAATCGTATCGCCGGAGCGCCGGGGATGAGTTGATCATCCAGCGCTGACATCACAGCAAAATATGGCTGGGGCGGCAGGATTCGAACCTACGAATGCTGGGATCAAAACCCAGTGCCTTACCGCTTGGCGACGCCCCAATAAACCTTCACAGCCCAGGCTATTGCTCTACCATCTTCAGCAGGGGTGAGTGATTTACCCCCCTTGCCACAAATGCCTGGTAGCGCCCGGCAGCCGCCTCTTTCACCCGCAAAGCATCCGCTTCTGAAGCAAAGACCGCGAACACGCAGGCGCCAGTGCCGGTTAGTCTCGGTTGCGCAAGCCAATCCATCGCCTCGGCCACTTCCGGGAAACGGCGGCAAACGACTGGAATACAATCATTTTCCACCCTGCCAGCGAGGAAGTCGCGTATTGTGATGCGGGGAGAGTCCCGTGTCAAATCAGGATCGCCGAAAATATCAGCCGTGGGCACCTCGCAACCAGGCACCAAAACCAGAAACCAGGGCTCCGGGAGTTCCACGGGCGTCAGGTGCTCACCTACACCCTCTCCCCAGGCTGAGACCCCCCGTACGAAAACCGGAACATCAGCCCCCAGCGTCAAGCCGAGTTCCGCCAGGTGCTCGGTGGACAGACCTGCACGCCATATCTTATTTAATACAACCAGGGTCGTAGCCGCATCTGAACTCCCACCTCCCAGGCCACCCCCCATGGGCAGGCGCTTGTCCAGTTCGATATCAGCGCCAAGGGTGATTCCCGCCTCTTCCTGAAGCAGACGCGCAGCCCGCACCACCAGGTCCCGGGCTTCTGGCACGCCAGCCAACTCGACGAGGCGCCGAACCTGGCCATCATCGCGCAGCCGAAAACGAAGCCGGTCGCCGAAATCGAGAAATTGGAAAACGGTTTGAAGCAGGTGATAGCCATCCTGGCGACGCCCGACGACCCGCAACAACAGGTTGAGTTTTGCTGGAGCAGGCCACCAGGTATCACCGATCGGCCCCATGCCTGTAGACAGTGGCGCTTGAGTCATGACATTCGAATATTACTTGGTAAGCCGCTGCATGGTCTCGAGAATGTGCTTGCTCTCGGGCTCCTCTTTCAGTGCTTTCTTCCACACTGCTCTCGCCTCAGCCTGCTCTCCCATGACCCAGAGCACCTCACCCAGGTGGGCTGCAAACTCCGAATCCGGAAGCATGCTCATCGCCTTTTTCAGATAACCAAGGGCCTTCTCCAGATTGCCCAGGCGATACTGGATCCAACCCATGCTATCAATAATTGCCGGCGCCTCGGGTTTCAGCTCCAATGCCCTGGTAATGAGCTCCAATGCCTCATCGAAACGTGTCGTCTGATCCGCCAGCGTGTAACCCAGGGCATTGAGAGCATTGGCATTTTCGGGATTGGCAGCAAGTACTTTGCGAAGATCGCGTTCGAGAATATCGATTCTGTCGAGAGTCCCCGCATAGAGCGCGCGGGAGTAGAGAATATCCTGGTCATCAGAGTGTGCCCGCAAGGCTTCATCGTACAGAGACATGACCTGGGCCGATGAACCGTGTTCGCGAACAACTTCAACCTCTTCCAGGTACAGGCGGACAGATTGATTCGGTAT
Source organism: Solemya velesiana gill symbiont (assembly GCF_002020805.1). Taxonomy (GTDB): domain Bacteria; phylum Pseudomonadota; class Gammaproteobacteria; order Chromatiales; family Chromatiaceae; genus Sedimenticola_A. Next base: position 9,106 of record NZ_MPRJ01000002.1, read on the forward strand.
GCGGATACGCATATTTTTCAGCCAGTCCCTGGCCTCCACCAGCCGACCATCGCCGGCCATGAGCTTTGCAATTCGCACCTGTGCGTAATAAGACACATCGCCCTTCTGGACCTTGCGATACCACTCAATCGCCTTTTCCGCTCTCCCCTGACTCTCATCAATACGACCAAGGTAGTAGGCCGCCTCATCCATTCTCAGCTCCAGCTTGCGGAGCTGCTGGAAATGCCTCCGCGCTTCCCTGAAGCGCTCCATATCCAGCGCCAGCACGCCGAGGGGGAACAGCACATCTCCATCGTCCGGGGTTTGCCTGCTGATCTGCTGAAACTGCTGATAAGACAGCTCTTTTTCCCCAAACTCCAGGAGTATCCGGCCGTAAGCCGAACGCAGAAGCTTCTCCTCCGGGTACTGCTCTACGGCCCGCGCCAGCAGGTCGCGGGCTGCATCGTTGCCGTTTAGTGCAACGTGGATACGGCTCAATAGCACATAGCCTTTGACCCACCCGGGGTGTCGCTCGATTAGCTGAGAAGCTCTCTCCTGCGCCAAATCATACGATTTACCCATCAGGGCCGAGAGTGACACCACGTACAGTCCCATGGGTTCATCCGGATAGTCGGCAGCAAGGCGCTCCAGCAGCCCAACGGCACCCTTGTGGTTTTTCTCCCGACTCACCGCCGCCATTGCGTAGAGAAAACCGCCCTGCCCCTTGGCAACACTGATCGCAACAACCGCCTTCAACTGACTGTAAGCCTGTTCCAGCTCACCACTGCGCAGGGCCAGTGCGGCGCCCAGCTGGCGTGCCGACAAATCGTTGGGCGCCAATTCGACCCACCGGCCAACAGCCTCCAGAGCCAAATCGTCGCGTTTGAGGAAAATTGCAAGGCGTGCTGCCCGCTCCGCAGCCTTTGCATCACCCGACAGGGCTGCCGCCTTCAGGAGATGCTCATATGCCAGGCTCAACTCGTGGCGTTGTGCGGCTACCTCACCAGCCAGGGCATTGAAGACAATCTCTGAATCCAGTTGATCTACGGGCGTCGGCGGCTGATCAAAGGGTTGAACAACAGTATCCGCCCCCTCTCCCTCCTGGGCACCCTCAACCGTCACATCTTTTTCAGGCACAGCTGCACAACCAACCAGCAGCAGCAGAAACAATACAGTAGCTTTCGACAAAACCAGCTTCATTACTCCCTTTCCCACCGGTAATCCCGGCAATGCACACGCTCCGGGGGGAGCGCATGCCATCAAATGGCTTTACATTGGAGCTGAGAATCAAGTATCACCCAGACGACCCATAGGCAGGATAGTAGCCTGTTAAACCCATCAAAAGCCACCAAACAGATCATTCAGCCTGTACAAAATCTACAAGCACCAGCACCTCTTCTGAACACATAACTTGAATTTAAGCAATTGATAATACAAAATTTCGGGTTCAAGACATCCTAAAACAAAACATATGGCACTCCTGACGCTCGGCCTTAACCATAAAACTGCCCCTCTCGATATACGGGAACGAATCACCTTCGGCCCCGATATCATCGTGGCTGCCCTGCGCAGCCTCTCCGAGCGGCCGGGCGTCGATGAGGCGACAATTCTTTCCACCTGCAACCGCACAGAGATCTACTGCGCACTCAACCAAGGTGGGCGCCAGGAGATCTGCCAGTGGCTCAGTGACTTCCACGGCGTGGAGCCTGAAACAGTCTCGCCCTATCTCTACGACCACGAGAACAGGGAGAGCGTTCGCCACCTGCTGAGAGTGGCCAGCGGACTCGACTCCATGGTCCTGGGCGAGCCCCAGATTCTTGGCCAGGTGAAGTCCGCCTTTCAGACCGCATGCGATGCGACCACCACGGGAAAACTCCTGGGCCGGCTGTTTCAGCACACTTTTTCCGTGGCCAAGCAGGTACGCACGGACACCGCCATCGGGCACAGCCCGGTTTCGGTAGCCTTTGCAGCGGTAAGCCTTGCAAGACAGATATTCAGCGACCTGACCAATCAGACTGCACTGCTCATCGGTGCCGGCGAAACCATTGAACTGGCCGCCCGACACCTGCACCAGCACGGCATTGGCCGCATCATCGTCGCCAACCGTACACTGGAGCGCGCCCACACCCTGGCCAACCAGTTCGACGGCTACGCCATCGCACTGACCGAAATACCCTCCCATCTCGCAGAGGCCGATATCGTCATCTCCTCCACCGCCAGCCCCCTGCCGGTACTGGGCAAGGGCACCGTGGAGAGCGCCCTGAAAAAACGCAAACACCAGCCGATGTTCATGGTGGACATTGCGGTACCCAGGGATATCGAAAGCGAAGTCGGCAACCTGAATGACGCCTACCTCTATACCGTAGACGACCTGCAGGAGGTCATCGATGAAAACCTCCGCTCTCGCCTGGAGGCCGCGGAGCAGGCCCAGGAGATCATTGACTTCCACACCGAAGAGTTCATGGGCTGGCTTCGCTCCCTTGATGCAGTCGGCATGATCCAGGACTACCGTCGCCAGGCCGAATGCATGCGTGACGAGGCCCTCGACAGGGCAATGAAGCAGCTGACAAACGGCAAATCACCTGAAGAGGCCCTGCAGTTCCTGGCCCACACCATCACAAACAAACTGCTGCACACCCCAAGCACCCAGATCAGGCAGGCTGGCTTCGACGGTCATATCGAACTGCTGGAAGCGGCCAACACCCTGTTCCAAATCAAAGATGGCGACAGCAGTAAATGAAGGATTCCATCCGCAGTAAACTGGACCACATTTCAGAACGCTTCGAAGAGATTACCGCCCTGCTGGCAGACCCCGATGTTCAGGGGAATCAAAATCAATTCCGCAGTCTGAGCCAGGAGCATTCACAGCTCGAGCCGGTGGTGGGGTGCTATAACCGCTACCTCGGAATCGAGGATGATATAGAAAGCGCCAACGAGATGCTCACCGACCCGGAGATGGCCGACCTGGCGAAAGAAGAGCTGAGAGAGGCAGAAAACCAGAAGGATGAACTGGAGCCCCAACTGCAGTTGCTGCTGATCCCCGCCGACCCCAACGATGAGCGCAACATCTTCCTGGAGGTCCGCGCAGGCACCGGCGGTGCCGAAGCGGCACTGTTTGCGGGCGATCTTCATCGCATGTACCTGCGCTATGCCGAAACCCAGGGCTGGCAGACCGAGACAATCAGCGAGAGCGCCGGCGAACAGGGAGGCTACAAGGAGGTGGTCAGCCGCATCACCGGCCGTAACGTCTATTCGCGGCTCAAGTTCGAATCCGGCACCCACCGGGTGCAGCGGGTCCCGGAGACCGAGTCCCAGGGACGCATTCACACCTCTGCCTGCACCGTTGCCATCATGCCGGAGGCTGACGAGGTCGACGAGGTCGATATCGACAACAACGACCTGCGCATCGACACCTACCGCGCTTCCGGCGCCGGCGGCCAGCACGTAAACAAGACCGACTCGGCTGTGCGCATTACCCACATGCCAACGGGTATTGTTGTGGAGTGTCAGGACGAACGCTCCCAGCACAAAAACAAGGCCCGTGCGCTTTCTCTGCTTCAGGCAAAACTGCTCGCAAGTATCCAGGAGAAACAGAGCAGTGAACAGGCCGCCGCGCGCAAACTGCAGGTAGGCAGCGGCGACCGGTCCGAGCGGATTCGCACATACAACTTTCCCCAGAACCGTGTTACGGACCACAGGATCAATCTCACGCTATACAAGCTGGATGAGATCATGACCGGCGCGGTGGATCAGGTCATCGACCCCCTGACCCATGAATACCAGGCGGAACTCCTCGCTTCCCTGTCTGAAGAGAACGGCTGAGCCCCAAGCCAAAGCACCATGACGGCATCTCAGTCCACCCTTGCAGAGGCCCTCAACCAGGCCATCGGGCAACTCGCCAAGCGCACGGACTGCGAACCCAGAATCGAGGCCGAGGTTTTGCTCTGCTTTGCCCTTGGCAAACCACGATCCCACCTCGCGGCATGGCCGGATAAAATCCTCACCCGGGAACAACAACAGCGGTTTGCCGAACTGTTGTCACGTCGACTCGAGGGTGAGCCCGTGGCCTACATAACCGGACAACGGGAATTCTGGTCACTGAATCTCGATGTCACCCCTGCCACCCTGATTCCCCGGCCCGAGACCGAACTATTGGTGGAGCGCGCGCTTGAACTGATCCCCCTGGATACCACCTGGACCATCGCCGACCTCGGGACCGGCAGTGGCGCCATCGCCCTGGCCCTGGCCAGCGAACGCCCAAACAGCCGAATACTTGCAGTCGAGCAATCGCCCCAGGCCCTTGAGGTTGCAACACGCAACACCAAGAACTGCGGGATAGTGAATGTAGAGTTTCTCGCCGGCTCCTGGTGTGATGCATTTCCTCCCGGGACGCGGCTGGATCTCATTCTGAGCAATCCCCCCTATGTCGCGGAAGGCGACCCTCATCTCGAGCGCGGGGATCTTCCCTGGGAACCCAGCACGGCCCTCACATCCGGAACAGACGGCCTGAACGATATTCGCCTGATCGCTGCCCAGGCCCACAGTCACCTGAAAACCGGAGGTGGACTACTCCTAGAGCACGGACTGGACCAGGGCGAAAGCGTGCGCAACATACTGAAGGAAAACGGGTTTCACAAGACACAGACACTGCAGGACCTGGAGCGGCGCGAACGTGTGACCGAAGGATTCAGGGCCTGATAACGCTGACAACCCAGCTCCTTTTGGTTATGCTCTAATCCACGGAGAGGGATAAAGCTGCACCCTCTCTCATGCCTCTCAACACGGCAAGCGATTAGGACCCAACCATGGATAACCAGGCGTCTGACTCCATAAAGCAGCGCGAAATAGTGTTCGTCGAGATGCACCCTGATCCAAATCAGGCGCAGACTGCTGCCGAACACCTGTCGCAGATCGACGGCATCCTGGACGCACATGCGGAGTCGCCAACCCAACTGCGAATCCGCTATCACGTCCTCGAGATTACCCTCGAGCAGATCGAGAGCGCCTTGACTGAAGCCGGATTTCACATCAGCAGCCGACTCATCCACAAGCTGCGCCGCGCGCTTTTCTACTACACAGAAGAGATCCAACGCGCCAACAACGGTTGTCCCCAAGGCGAATCCAAATGCACCCGCCAGATATTCATTAACCGATATCAGCAGATCAACCACAGCTGCCGCGACGGCCGACCGGGCCACTGGCGCAAATACCAATAAACCCGTTCCGGTGTTAGGATTGGCACCCTCATTAACCGGCTCACATCCTTCACCCGATGAACGACGACCAACTGCTGCGCTACAGCCGACAAATCATGCTGCCCTCCATTGGCATCGAGGGACAGGAGAAACTGCTCAATGCCCGTGTTCTGATCATTGGCATGGGCGGCCTCGGTTCACCGGTTGCCATGTACCTTGCAGCGGCAGGCATCGGCCACCTTACCCTTGTGGACTTCGACAAGGTCGACCTCAGCAACCTTCAGCGCCAGATCACCCATTTCACAGGGGACATCGGCACACCCAAGGTGGAGTCCGCCAAACAGACCCTTGAGCAGATCAACCCGGAGTGTGACATCGAAACCATCAACCGGGCACTCATGGACAACGACCTTGCCGAACAGGCCGCCAAAGCCGACCTGGTTCTCGACTGCTGCGACAATTTCGCTACCCGGTTTGCCATCAATGAAGCCTGTGTCGCCACTTCAACCCCCCTGGTCTCGGGTGCAGCGATACGCCTGGAGGGCCACATATCGGTCTTCGTTCCCGGCCCCAATGAACCCTGCTACCGCTGCCTCTATGGCGGCGAAGGCGAGATCGAAGAGACCTGTTCGGAAAATGGCGTGCTCGCCTCCGTGGTCGGCATCATCGGCAGCATCCAGGCAACCGAGGCAATCAAGGTGCTCACCGGCGCAGGCACCCCTCTCAATGGCAAGCTGATGATACTGGACGCACTGGAGATGCAGTGGCGTACACTGAAACTGAAAGCGGACCTGCAATGTCCGGTCTGCAGCGGCAGAGAACAACCATGAATCAAAAGAGACTCGACGCAGACACGACTGCCTACCTGGACAAGCTGCGCCAGGATATAGTGTTCACCGAGACGGTCTGCAACCAGCAGCTGACCTACCACACCACATGGGGACTGTTTTCACCAAAGAATGTCGACGAGGGCAGCCGTTTGTTGCTGGATCACCTGGAGATCAACGAAACCGACGACACCCTGGACCTCGGATGTGGCTACGGCCCCCTGGGCCTGACCATGGCACGCCTTGCCCCAAAAGGTACCAGCGTACTGGTGGACAAGGATTTCATGGCTGTGGAGTACAGCAAGAAAAACGCCCGGCTCAACAATATCGACAATGCAGAGGTATTTCTGAGCAACGGATTCGACCAGGTAGGTGATCGCCAATTCGACCTGATCGTCTCCAATCTTCCTGCAAAAACCGGGAAGGAGCTCTACTACCTCTATTTTTACGATGCACTGGTTCGCATGAAACCTGGGGCACGATTTTATGTTGTCACCATCTCCGGCCTGAGAAAATTCGTTCAGAAGGCTTTCATGGAAGTCTTCGGCAACTATAAAAAAATAAAGCAGGGGAAGACCTATACTGTTGCGATGGGCCGTGTGGAGTAAGCCTGGGCCGAATCAAACCACCGTGAAATTGACCAACACTTCAACTTGAACCCCGGAAATTACGCCCTATAATTTGGGATTCTTTTGACTAGAAAAGGCAGTTTGCCAGAGCACCCTGGTATATGAGCAATAATAAAATCCTTGTCGCCGATGACGATGAACTGATCCTCTCCATCATCTCCAGGGGTCTCGAGAGCTCGGGTTACGAGATCATCTCGGCAACCGACGGTAAGCAGGCTGTAGAACTGGGCATCAAAACGGTGCCCGATCTTGCTGTGCTCGACATACGCATGCCCGGCATGGACGGACTGGAAGTGGCAAGAGAGCTTCGAAAACGTGCGGACATCGACTCCATATTTCTAACCGCCTACTCCGACAAGGAACTGGTCGAAACCGCGATCAAGGAAGGCGCACTTGGCTACCTGGTCAAGCCGATTGACACCCACCAGTTGGTCCCCTCAATCGAAGCGGGACTTGAACGATCGGCGGAATTGCGCCGGCTGCACAAGAAAGCGCACGCTCACACTTCCAGTAGACCCTCTTTTTCTCTACCATACGTTGCATACTAAAAATGTAAAACGTATGGAGACCCTCGATCTTGAACTCGGCCAACGAAAACTAGGCGCTTCAGGAGAATGCTGAAAGACTCAGGCTGGTCCTGCCATACATGTCTCAGCACAAGATTCCGGTTACCCCTGAAAACTATGCCGTCTGGTACCACTATGTCGCGGGCGACAATCATCTGCTGAGTGACAAAATCGACTCACTGCTGAAACAGGAAACCGAATTTACCGATAGCCTCAACGGATCTCTCTACAAGGACTATGTAGCAGAAGGCAACCGTGAGCGGCTCGAGCAGGTGAGTCGTCAGTTGCAGGAGATTCTGAAAGAGACCTCCGGCTCTCTCACCTCGACAGAGAGCCAAGCTGCGAGCTACGGCAAGGCACTGACCCAACTCAACGAATCAATAGAGCGGGATCAGAGTGCAGATCCGATGACCCTGCTCAGGCAGATGCTGGAAGAGACCAACTCGATGCGCCAGTCGGTTGAGCAGATGCGAGAGGATTTCGAATCCAAGACTTCCGAAATGGATCTGCTGAAACAGGAGCTCGAACAGGTTCGCAAACAGGCCATCACCGATCCACTGACCGGTCTCGCCAACCGCACCGCCTTCTTCGACTCACTGGATGCGGCAATCACTACCACCTACGACAACCCGACGCCGATCTGCCTGATCATGCTGGACATCGACCATTTCAAAAGAGTCAACGACACCCACGGCCACATTATTGGCGACAAGGTGATCCGTTTCGTAGCGGACACACTGCACAAAAGCATCAAGGGACAGGACACGGCAGCCCGCTACGGTGGCGAGGAGTTCGCCGTAATACTGCCGGAAACCTCCCACGAAGGCGCAGAAAAACTTGCCAATCACATCCACGAAATCATTGCCGACACCAACCTGGTGAAAACCGGCAGCCGCGAATCCCTGGGGCAGATCACCATCTCTGGTGGCGTCGCCCTCTACCGCGAAGGTGAAGAATCCTGCGAAGCAACTTGTTCACCTGTTGGGGATTCGCCTTACCCTGGGAGGCCTTCATCACCTGGCCCACGAAGAAGCCGAGCATCTTGCCGCGCTTCTTCTCCTCTGCGGAGCGGTAGTTCTCCACCTGGTCGGGATTGGCGGCAATCACGTCGTCGACGATCTTCTCGATGGCACCGGAGTCGGTGATCTGCTTCAGCCCCTTGGCCTCGATCACCTCGTCGGCACTGCCCTCACCGGCCCACATCGCCTCGAACACCTGCTTGGCGATCTTGCCGGAGATGGCGTTGTCTGCGATACGTTGCAGCATGCCGCCCAACTGCTCAGCGGAAACCGGGGACTGGGTAATATCCAGCCCCTCCTTGTTCAGTGCGCCGGAGAGTTCGCCCATGACCCAGTTGGCGGCCACCTTGGCGTCACCGCCAACCTTTGCTGCCGCTTCGAAATAGTCGGCCAGGGCGCGACTGCTGGTCAACACTTCGCTGTCATAGGCACTGAGGCCATATTCACTACTGAAACGGTGGCGCTTGGCATCCGGCAACTCGGGCATATCCGAGGCTACTGACTCGATGAACTGGTCATCCAACTCCACCGGCAGCAGGTCGGGATCAGGGAAATAGCGATAGTCGTTGGCCTCCTCCTTGGAGCGCATGGAGCGGGTTTCATCCTTGTTGGCGTCGTAGAGGCGGGTCTCCTGGACCACTTCGCCTCCAGACTCCACCACGTCGATCTGGCGCTCCACCTCGAAATTAATGGCGCGCTCAAGAAAACGGAAAGAGTTGATGTTCTTCAGCTCCGCACGGGTGCCGAACGCCTCCTGGCCCATGGGACGAACGGAAACGTTGGCGTCCACCCGGAACGAACCCTCCTGCATGTTGCCGTCGCAGATACCCAGGTACTGAACCACCTGGTGAATCTTGCGGGCATAGGCCACTGCCTCCTTGGCCGAACGCATATCAGGCTCGGAGACGATCTCCAGCAACGGGGTACCCGCCCTGTTCAGATCGATACCGGTCATGCCGTGAAAATCCTCATGCAGTGATTTTCCGGCGTCCTCTTCCAGGTGAGCACGGGTTACACCAACGGTTTTGGTCTCATCGTCCTCCAGCACGATCTCCACGTGGCCCTTGCCGACGATGGGCAGTTCGAACTGACTGATCTGGTAACCCTTGGGCAGGTCTGGGTAGAAGTAGTTCTTTCGTGCAAAGACAGAGCGGCGGCCCAGTTCTGCATCGATGGCAGCACCGAACTTGACCGCCATTTTCACCACGTTGCGGTTGAGCACCGGCAATACACCGGGAAGTCCCAGGTCGACGTTGCAGGCCTGGGTGTTTGGCTCCGCGCCAAATGCCGTGGAGGCGCCGGAGAAAATCTTGGATTTGGTAGCCAGCTGGGCATGAATCTCAAGCCCGATGACGGTTTCCCATTGCATGTTAAACCTCGGTTCCTATAAAAAACGCCCGTTACTCGTAATCGGCCGGAAAAGTCTGGTGCCAGCTGGTGGCCTGCTGGTAGCGATGAGCCACGTTCAACAGCTTGGCCTCCTGGAAGTAGTTGCCGATGATCTGCAGCCCCACCGGCTTGCCTGCAACCGGTTCCACCGGAATGGACATGCCGGGCAAACCCGCCAAGTTGACGGCGATGGTGTAGATGTCCGACAGGTACATGCTCACCGGATCGTCCGCCTTCTCGCCCAGGCCGAAGGCCGTGCTCGGCGCGGTGGGCCCCATGATCACATCCACCTGCTCGAAGGCCTTGGCGAAATCATCGGATACCAGGTGCCGGATCTGCTGGGCTTTCAGGTAATAGGCGTCGTAATAACCGGCCGAGAGCGCATAGGTGCCGATCATGATGCGCCGTTTGACCTCGGCGCCGAAACCCTCGGCCCTGGAGCACTTGTAGAGATCCTCGAGATCACCGGGCGCATCGCAACGGTGGCCATAGCGCACACCATCGAAACGGGCCAGGTTCGAGGAGCACTCTGCCGGCGCCACCACGTAGTAGGCCGGTACGGCCAGGCCGGTGTTGGGAAGGCTTATCTCGACTACCTCGGCACCCAGTTGTCTGTACTCATTGATGGCAGCCTCTACGGATGCTGCAACACCGGAATCCAATCCCTCGTCGAAATACTCCTTGGGCAAACCGATTATCAGACCCTGCAGATCATCGTTGAGCGATGCGGCGTAGTCTGGCACAGGCTCCTGGGCACTGGTGGAGTCACGCTGATCGAAACCGGCCATCACCTGCAGCATGGCGGCAGCATCCTCGGCGCTGCGGGTCATCGGCCCACTCTGGTCAAGGGAAGAGGCGAAGGCGATCATGCCATAGCGGGAGACCCGGCCGTAGGTGGGCTTGAGCCCGGCAATACCGCACAACGCTGCGGGCTGGCGAATGGAGCCGCCGGTATCTGTCCCGGTAGCTGCCACGCAGAGTCCCGACGCCACAGCAGCCGCGGAACCGCCAGAGGAACCGCCGGGAACGCTCTGCCTGTCCCAGGGGTTGCGCACCGGGCCGAAAAAACTGGTCTCGTTGGATGAGCCCATGGCGAACTCGTCCATGTTGGTCTTGCCCAACAGCACCGCACCAGCCTCCTTGAAACGGCTCACCACCGTCGCGTCGTAGGGAGCAATGAAATTATCGAGCATACGGGACCCACAGGTGGTCTTGATGCCGTTGGTGCAGAAAATGTCCTTATGGGCGATGGGAACGCCGGTCAGGGCAGTTCCGTTACCCGCCCGGATACGGGCGTCCGCCGCCTCGGCGGCTTCCATTGCAGCCTGCTCCGAAACCGTGACATAGGCGTTCAATTCACCGTTATGTGCCTTGATCCGCTCCAGATAAGCTTTTGTCAATTCAACACTGGAGAACTCCCCGGCACCCAGGCCGGCGGACAGCTGCGCAATACTTTTGCTATACATGCAACAAACTCTTCAAAGAAAAGGTTAAAACCGCTGATCAGCGAATTATTCGATTACCTTGGGAACCAGGTAGAGGCCGTCTTCCGTCAGGGGCGCTACGGACTGGAAGTGGTCCCGCTGGTCCACCTCGGTCACCGCATCCTCGCGCAACCGCTGAACCATGTGCAGGGGATGGGCCATGGGCACTACGCCATCGGTATCCACCGCGTTCATCTGCTCTACCAGGTCGAGAATATTTGAGAGATCACTGGCCATTGAGTCCAGCTCATCCTCGCTCACCGCCAGCCGGGCCAGGTGAGCGATCTTTTCCACATCGGTTCTTTCCAGAGACATTATTGCCCTCGACTCAGGGAAAAAAGGGTAAAGTTATCATATTTGGCCATTGGGTTGCAGTTAAAAAGACAGGACCGGCGCGATGAATTGCGCATTTTGGTAAAATTTGACCTTGCCCCAACCCCATGTGATTGCTAGATTACGCTTTTTACAGGCCCAAACCGTCATCAGAAACGGCTCCCGGTCTTTTTCACGACTCAGGCCCCACAGAGAAGCAAGCTTAATATGTTGTTCAGACGCATACGCGGACTATTTTCCAACGATCTGTCGATCGACCTCGGCACCGCAAATACACTCATTTATGCCAGAGGCCAGGGAATCGTGCTCGACGAGCCGTCCGTGGTCGCCATCCGGCACGACCGCGGACCGGGCGGTGGCAAATCCGTTGCAGCGGTTGGCGACGAAGCCAAGCAGATGCTTGGGCGCACCCCCAACAACATCACCGCCATCCGCCCGATGAAAGAGGGCGTGATCGCCGACTTCACCGTCACCGAGAAGATGCTTCAGCACTTCATCCACAAGGTCCACGAGAGCAGGATGATCCGCCCCAGCCCGCGGGTGCTGGTCTGCGTCCCCTGCGGCTCCACCCAGGTTGAGCGGCGCGCCATCAAGGAATCCGCTGCAGGCGCCGGCGCCCGGGAGGTCTACCTCATCGACGAGCCCATGTCAGCAGCCATCGGCGCCGGCCTGCCGGTAGATGAGGCCAGGGGCTCCATGGTCCTGGACATCGGCGGCGGCACCTCCGAGGTCGCCATCATCTCCCTCAACGGCATCGTCTACGCAAACTCCGTGCGTGTCGGCGGTGACCGCTTCGATGAAGCCATTGTCAATTACGTGCGCCGCAACTACGGCACACTGATCGGTGAAGCCTCTGCCGAGCGGGTCAAGAAAGAGATCGGCTCCGCCTTCCCGGGCAACGAAGTGAAGGAGATGGAGGTCAAGGGCCGTAACCTGGCAGAAGGCATCCCCCGCAGCTTCACCCTCAACAGCAACGAGATACTGGAAGCACTCCAGGAGCCTCTCTCAGGCATCGTTGGCGCAGTCAAAGCGGCTCTCGAGCAGACACCGCCGGAACTGGGCGCCGACGTGGCGGAGCGTGGCATCGTGCTGACCGGTGGTGGCGCACTGCTGCGCGACATCGATCGCCTGCTCGAAGAGGAGACCGGCCTGCCGGTACTGATCGCGGAAGATCCGCTGACCTGCGTAGCACGCGGCGGCGGCCGCGCCCTGGAGATGCTGGACGAGCGCGGCGGCGAACTGCTGTTCGCACTGGAGTAGCTGCTTCCGGCGACACCGCAACCTGTTTTGCTAAGGCTGAGCATCCATCAAACCGATCTTCACACAGGGACCGTCCGTCACCACCCGCGTTGTCATCGCGGTCATGGTGTCGCTCGCCCTGATGGTTGTCGATCACCGCTATCACCACCTTGAAACGGTAAGGTCCGCGCTCTCGGTCGCCACCTACCCGCTGCACTTCATTGCCGACCTGCCGGTTTCTGCAACCAACTGGGTAACGGAAGTCTTCGCTACACGCAATCATCTGGAGAGCGAAAACCAGCGGCTGCACAAGGAGAACCTCCATTTCAGGGCACGCCAGCAGAAATTCGCCGCCCTCGAAGAAGAGAACATGCGGCTGCGCAACCTGCTCGAGTCCTCGTTCAAAGTGGGCGAACGGATCCTGATTGCCGAACTCATCGCCGTCGACCTCGACCCCTACCGGCAGCAGGTACTGATCAACAAGGGCAATACCTCCGGCGCCTACAAGGGACAACCGGTACTGGATGCCGATGCGGTCATGGGCCAGGTGGTCCATGTCAACCGCTACAACTCCACCGTACTGATGATCACCGACGCCAGCCACGCCCTTCCGGTTCAGGTCAACCGGAACGGTCTGCGCACCATTGCCATGGGCACCGGCCGAATCAACGAGCTTGAACTGCCCCACCTGCCCAACAACGCAGACATCGAGGTCGGCGACCTGCTGGTCACTTCAGGCCTGGGTGGACGCTTTCCGCCGGGATACCCCGTTGCCGAGGTCGTCTCGGTGGAGCGGGAACCCCAGCAGCCCTTTGCCGTCATCAAGGCACAGCCCAGCGCGCACCTGGACCGCACCCGGGAAGCCCTCCTGGTCTGGACACTGACACCACCCGAAGCGCGCAGCGAGATTGCCAACGCCAACCCAGACGATCCAGATACAACCCAGGGAGCGGAACAATGACCCTGGCACCGAAACGCGGCGGCATTGTCATTGCACTGACCATCCTAGTTGCCCTGCTGCTGACCATTCTGCCCCTGCCTGAATGGGCTCAGCCCTTCCGCCCCCAGTGGCACACCCTGGTACTGATTTACTGGACCCTGGCCCTACCCCAACGGGTCGGCGTCGCCATAGGATGGATGATCGGCCTTTCCATCGACGTGATGACTGGCACACTGCTGGGCCAGCATGCACTCTCCCTATCACTGATCGCCTTTCTTACTTACAAGATGCATCAGCGTGTTCGCCTGTTTCCTCTCTGGCAGCAATCGCTGACCGTGCTGGTACTGCTGCTGCTCGAAAAGCTGCTCTCACTTTGGGTGATGGGTGTTGCGGACCGCCCTACACCACCCCTGCTCTACTGGGCGCCGCCACTGGTGGGGATGTTTCTTTGGCCGTGGGTCTATATCATTCTTCGTGACCTGCGCAGGAAATTCCAGGTCAGTTGATGTAGGCCGCTTTAGACAATGCCACAAATCACACTGAAGGACTATTTACGTGAAAGCCGGCTGTTCCAGCACCGGGCGATCACCGCCGCCGCCGCAGTGATCCTGCTTCTTGGCTTCCTCATGCTGCGCCTGGTGGATCTACAGATCATCGACCACACCCACTTCACTACGCTCTCTAGGGACAACCGGGTAAAGGTACAGCCTATCCCGCCTACCCGCGGACTGATCTATGACCGTAACGGCATCATCCTGGCCCAGAACCTCCCTGCACACAGTCTTGAGATCACACCTGAACAGGTAAAGGACCTGGACAAAACCATTGAGTCGCTCTCACAGATCATTCACATCAGCGAGAAGGACCTGAAGCGTTTTCAGCGTCTGCGCAAACAGCGCCGCCGTTTCGACAGCATACCCATCAGGGTACGCCTTGAAGAGGACGAAGTTGCCCGGTTCGCCATCAACCGCCACCGCTTCCCGGGCGTGGACATCAATGCCAAGTTGCTGCGCGACTACCCGATGAGCTATGAAACAGCCCATGTTCTTGGCTACGTGGGACGGATCAACGAGAGTGAACTTCAGATCATCGACACCTCGAACTACTCCGGCACCTCCCATATCGGCAAGACCGGTATCGAGAAGACCTACGAGGACGACCTGCACGGACAGGTCGGTCTGCGCCAGGTGGAGGTCAACGCCCTCGGACGGGTAATCCGCACACTGGAGAGCACCCCACCCATGCCGGGGAAAGATCTCTATCTCTCCCTCGATGCCGAACTCCAGCAAGTGGCGATGGGGGCATTCGGCGAGGAGAACGGCGCAGCCGTGGCCATTGATCCGCAAACTGGCGACATCCTGGCACTGGCCAGCAAGCCTGGATTCGACCCCAACCTGTTCGTGGAGGGTATCAGCCCGAGTGATTACAAGGACCTGCAGTCCTCAGAGCACAAACCGCTGTTCAACCGGGCACTGCGCGGGCAGTACCCCCCCGGCTCCACGGTAAAACCCTTCATCGGCCTGGCAGGACTTGAAACCGGCACCGTGAACTTCACCCAGAAAAAATACTGCCCCGGCTTTTACCAGCTACCCAATCACAGCCACAAGTACCGCGACTGGAAAAAGACCGGCCATGGACCGATAAACCTGAGCGACGCCGTCACCCAGTCATGCGACGTCTACTTCTACGACCTCGCACACCAGATGGGCATAGACAAACTTCACGGCTTCCTGAAACTGTTCGGTTTCGGCAGCAAAACCCAAATCGACATCACCGGCGAACTGGGCGGCCTGCTGCCATCACGGGAGTGGAAAAAAAGGGCTCGCCGAACCTCCTGGTATCCCGGCGAGACGCTGATCATGGGTATCGGACAGGGCTATTTCCTCACCACGCCACTGCAGTTGGCAAGCGCCACGGCAACCCTGGCCACCCGTGGTCTGAAGAACCGCCCAAAGGTGGTGAGCGCCATAAAGGAGAATGGCTCGGAGACCCCGACACGGCTCCCAGCCTGGCCGGCTGAGACGCTGCCCCACGAATCGGACCACAACTGGGATGACATCATCCACTCCATGACCCAGGTGATCGAGGGACTGAGGGGCACTGCCAAGCGGATTCGCACTCCCGAGTACCGCATTGCGGGCAAGACCGGCACTGCACAGGTCTTCACTGTAAAACAGGAAGAGGAGTACGATGAGGAGAAGATCGCCAAAAAGATGCGGGACCACGCCCTCTTCGTCGCCTTCGCACCGGTAGAGAATCCCCGGATTGCGGTTGCAGTGATCGTGGAGAACGGCGGCCATGGCGGATCGGTTGCCGCGCCCATTGCTCGCCGCATCATGGATAAATATCTCACAGAGGAGCCGATGTGAACCGCGCATTCCAACCCAGCGGCCTCCGTGAGTCCAATCCGACCAAGGCTGAAGGCCTGCTGGCAGATCTTCACCTCGACCTGCCACTGCTGACCGGCCTGGTACTACTGTGCGGACTGGGGGTGATTGTGCTCTACAGTGCCAGCGGCCAGGACATGGCTCAGGTCCAGCGCCAGGCCATTCGCCTGGCACTGGCATTCGGCGTCATGGTAGTGATGGCCCAAATCCCGACCAGCGTATTACGCCGCTGGTCACCCTGGCTGTTCGGCATCGGTATCCTGCTGCTGATTGCAGTCCTGGCCGTGGGCCAGGTAGGGAAAGGCGCCCAGCGCTGGCTGGACCTCGGCTTCTTCCGCTTCCAGCCCTCGGAACTGCTCAAGCTGGCGGTACCCATGATGATCGCCTGGTTCCTGGCCGAGAAGTCGCTGCCACCCAAGTGGAAGCGCCTTGCCACCGCCGGATTCCTGATCCTTGTGCCGGTGCTGCTGATCGCCAAGCAACCGGATCTTGGCACCTCCCTGCTGGTGGCAAGTGCCGGCATTTTCGTTCTCTTCCTGGCAGGTCTGAGCTGGCGTTTTATTGGCGGTATGATCCTGACCGCAATCCCGGCAGCCTGGGCACTCTGGCAATGGGGCATGCATGAGTACCAGCGCAACCGGGTACTCACCTTTCTCGACCCGGAGCGCGATCCCCTGGGCACCGGATACCACATCATTCAATCGAAGATCGCCATCGGCTCGGGTGGCCTCTACGGCAAGGGCTGGCTCAACGGCACCCAATCCCACCTGGAGTTTCTTCCTGAGAGGACCACCGACTTTATCTTTGCGGTCATCGCCGAAGAGTTCGGGTTCACCGGCATTGCCACCCTGCTCCTGCTCTACATCTTCATCATTCTCAGGGGGCTCTATATCGCCAGCCAGGCCCAGGACACCTACAGCCGACTCCTTGGCGGGGCACTAACCCTGGTGTTTTTTGTCTATCTTTTCGTTAACACCGGCATGGTGAGCGGTATCCTGCCGGTGGTGGGTGTGCCACTGCCCCTGATCAGCTATGGGGGTACATCCCTAGTGACCATCATGGCCGGGTTCGGTATCCTGATGTCCATACATACGCACCGCAAACTGCTACCGACCTGAGGGAGATACCGGAAGGCCTGTAAACAAAATGCGGAGAACCATCGCACTATTTTCAATACTGCTTGCAGGCTCTTGCCACTGGGCCACGGCCAACGCTGCACCGCCTCCGGACTTTCAGTCGCAAATCCTTGCATTCGCCAAGGAGACGAGCAAAAAGCATAAATTCGATCCTGCAGAGCTCACCGCGCTGCTGAAGAAGGCACGGTATCGGCAGAGCATCATCGATGCCATCACCCGGCCGGCAGAGGCCAAGCCCTGGCACAAGTACAGACCCATTTTCGTCACCGACAGCCGCGCCAGGGAGGGAGTCCGCTTCTGCCGGGAGAACCAGGCGCTGCTGGAACAAGCTGAAGCTCGCTATGGCGTACCGGCAGAGACCATCGTAGCGATCATCGGTGTCGAGACACGGTATGGCCGCCACGCAGGCAAGTACCCGGTGATCGATGCCCTTGCCACCCTCTCCTTCGGCTACCCCAGGCGCAGTGCCTTTTTCAAACGCCAACTCGAGGAGTTCCTGCTGCTAGCAAGAGAGGAGGAGGTCGACGCACTGTCCCTGAAAGGCTCCTACGCAGGCGCCATGGGTAAACCCCAGTTCATCCCGAGCAGCTACCGCGCCTACGCCGTTGATTTCGATAACGACGGCAAGCGGGACATCTGGTCGAACAACGCCGACGCCATCGGCAGTGTAGCCGCCTATTTCAAGCGCCACGGCTGGACCAAGGATGCGCCGGTCACCGTGAAAGCGGAAGGAGCAGGCAAGGACCACAGCAAGTACGTCAAGGCGGGCATGAAGCCCAGCATCCGCCTCTCTGAACTGAGCGCAGCCGGCATTACCGTTCCTGCAGAACTGAAGCAGGATTCACTCAGTAGCCTGGTCCGCCTGAGAGTCAAGAACGGCAACGAGTACTGGCTCGGCCTTCCCAACTTCTATGTCATTACCCGCTACAATCACAGCAACCTCTACGCGATGGCGGTCTATCAACTGAGCCGGAAAATAGTAGAACTGCGCAAAGCCGGAGAGCAGCACGTTGATAACTCCTGATCGTAACCGCCTCTTCATTGTACTTGCCGTGCTTCTGCTGGCAGGCTGTTCGGTTCGCCCGCCCTCCATTCCGGGCCTTCCTGAAACCACCGACAGCGCACCGAGCCGCAAGCTGGACCCAAGCACCATTGCCGATGCCACCCCGCGGTATGAACCGCGCAGCAGGTACGGCAACCCTGACACCTACGTGGTCTTCGGCAAGCGTTATTACGTCATGGACAGCAGCAAGGGATACGTGGAACGGGGCGTGGCCTCCTGGTACGGCACCAAGTTTCACGGCCGCCGGACCAGCAGCGGCGAGCCATACAACATGTACGCCATGACCGCGGCGCACAAAAGCCTCCCCCTGCCGACCTATGTTCAGGTCACCAATCTGCGCAATGGCCGCAGCACCGTGGTCAAGGTGAATGATCGCGGACCATTCCACGACAACCGCATCATCGACCTCTCCTATGCCGCAGCTACCAAGCTGGGCATCCTGGGACAAGGAACAGGCCTGGTGGAGGTCCGGGCACTGGAACCGGGCCAGTCTGCACCAAAGCGGCGTTATGCCGCCCCTGAACCCTCCCTGCCCTCAAAGCCGGGGATATTCGTCCAGGTCGGCGCCTTCTCCAGCCAATACAACGCCGATCGCCTGCGTGAGCGGCTGACTGACGAGCTCAACCGCAGCATTCGCATCCAGCGCACAGAGCGACAGGGACAACAACTTTACCGGGTACAGGTGGGACCATTGACAGGCGTCGAGCAGGCGGATGCTCTTACAATCAGGCTGACGCAACTGGGCCTGGGAGAATCCCGTATCATCATCGATTAGTTATTGACCCGGCGACCAAATAGGTGACCGGGTTAATAAAGGCGGGAATACCTCCATACCACCCGTAACACAGTCGGGTTAAAATATCGCCACGAGCCGGCGAACCCAGCGGTGCGTCCGTTGTCTCTATTCAGGATTTCAGCTAACCGGAAACAGGATCATCATGCTAGCAGTGTTTGCCTCACTCTTCAGAAACACGGTTTTCTCAGTACTTCTGCTTGGCGCGTTCAGTGCAATAACCCTTGCCGCACTGCCGGTTCCTGCCCCCCCGAAAGTCGCAGCCTCCGGCCACCTGCTGCTGGATTACGACAGCGGCACCATCCTGGCCGAGAACAATGCGGACGAACGCCTCGAGCCGGCCAGCCTGACCAAGATCATGACTGCCTACGCGGTTCTGCGTGAGCTCAAGGAGGGCAATATCAAGCTGGACGAGAAGGTCATGATCAGCAAAAAGGCTTGGCGTGCTCCCGGCTCACGCATGTTCATCGAGGTGGGGAAACAGATATCCGTGGAACTGCTGCTCAAGGGCATGATCATCCAATCCGGCAATGACGCCAGCATCGCCCTGGCGGAGCACGTCGCGGGCAGCGAAGAGACCTTCGCCAACCTGATGAACCAGCATGCCCGGCGCCTTGGCATGACAAATACCAACTTCGTCAACAGTACCGGCCTGCCTGCCGAAGACCACTACACCACGGCCCGCGACATGGCCATCGTTTCTGCCGCGACCATCAGGGAGTTCCCGGATTTCTACGGTTGGTATGCCGTCAGAGAGTTCACTTTCAACGACATCAAGCAGCACAACCGCAACAAGCTGCTGTGGCGGGACGACTCGGTGGACGGGGTTAAAACCGGCCACACCGAAGCGGCCGGCTACTGCCTTGTCGCATCTGCCAAGCGCAACGGCATGCGCCTGATATCGGTAGTGATGGGCACTTCCAGCGAAAATGCCCGGGCCAAGGAGAGCCAGGCACTGCTCAACTACGGCTTCCGTTTCTTCGAGACCCACCGGCTCTATGGTGCGGGTGAAGCACTGACCAATGTGCGGGTCTGGAAGGGGGCGTCGGAACAGCTCCGTCTCGGCCTGAAAGAGGACCTTGTTGTCACCATACCCAGGCGCCAATACAAGAACCTGAAACCCAGCATGAGCATCCCACCGAAGATCATTGCCCCCCTGCAGAAGGGCCAGGAAATCGGCTCCGTCAAGGTCATGCTCGGCGATAAGACGATTTCTGAGAATCCACTGGTGGCACTTGAAACGATTGAAGAGGGCGGCATCTGGCGAACCATCAAGGACAGCGCCCTGCTGATGTTCGAGTGAGGACCCCTGCATTGACCGAGCAGAACAGCGTATTTCTGAACGGGGAGTTCCTGCCCCGTGAGCAGGCGCAAATATCCGTAATGGACCGCGGCTTCCTGTTCGGCGACGGCGTCTATGAAGTAATCCCCTGTTACAGCGGCAAGCTGTTCAGGCTCGAGCACCATCTCAACCGGCTCAACGACAGCCTGCTGGCCATCCACATGGAGAACCCACACACCCGTGGAGAGTGGCGCGAGATCCTGGAGGAACTCGTAGCCAGGCGACCCGGAGAGGACCAGGCCGTCTACCTCCAGGTCACCCGAGGGGCAGCGGAGAAACGCGACCACCTGATCCCCGAGCAGGCGACCCCCACGGTGTTCGCCATGAGCAACCCCATTGCACCGGTAAACCCCGAACTGGCTGAAAAGGGGATCTCTGCAATCACCCTGCAGGACATCCGCTGGCACCGCTGCAACATCAAGGCGATTACCCTGCTGGCCAATGTGCTGCTACGGGAAGAGGCAGGTGACAATGACGCCAGCGAGGCGATCCTGCTGCGTGACGGTTTTGCCATCGAGGGCACCGCCAGCAACCTGTTCATCGTCTCGGGCGGCATCATTCGAACGCCCCCCAAGAGCGAACGACTGCTGCCGGGCATCACCAGGGACCTGGTGCTTGAACTGGCTTCCACCGAGAAGATCCCTTTCCTCGAAGAGGATATCAGTGAACGGGCCCTCCTGGAGGCGGACGAGGTCTGGATCACCAGCTCCACCCGCGAGATCGTACCGGTGGTGGAATTGAACGGAAAAAAGGTTGGAAACGGCCAACCCGGCCCCATGTTCAGGACCATGCACGGCATCTATGCCGACTACAAACAGCAAAGAGAGCGCGGCGCAGCTGAAAGCTGATCCCAAACGACTGAGTCAATGAGCGAAGAGAAAGAGACACTCCTGGAATTCCCATGCCAGTTTTCCGTAAAGGCAATGGGATACGCCACCCCGGACTTCGATGCCCTGGTTGCCGAGATCGTGGGCCGTCATGTGCCCAACCTGGGTAAAGGGGCAGTCAAGAGCCGGGCCAGTAACGGCGGCAAATACCTGTCAGTGACGGTCACCTTCGAGGCCACCAGCAAGCAACAGCTCAACAATATCTACCAGGCCCTGACCGACCACGACAAGGTCCTCATGAGCCTCTAGGACAACTGCAGTCCGAGGCCGGCACTCCAGCCCGACAAATGGCCACCCCGACAAAAAACCACAAAATCCACCTTCGCCAACTGGGACAACAGGATTACGCCCCTGTGTGGGACCAGATGCGAGCGTTCACCGATGGCCGGGACAGGGATACCAAGGATGAGATCTGGCTGGTTGAGCACACCCCGGTCTATACCCTGGGGCAGGCCGGCAAACCGGAGCATCTGCTCAACCCCGGAGAGATCCCCGTAATCAAGACCGACCGCGGGGGGCAGGTGACCTATCACGGCCCCGGGCAATTGGTCTGCTATGTCCTGCTCGATCTCCGCCGGGCCAACCTGGGTGTCAGGCAACTGGTCAGCCTGATCGAACAGAGCATAGTCGACCTCCTGGCAGGCTACGGCATCGATGCCGAGACAAGACCCGACGCACCCGGCGTCTATATCAATGGCAGCAAGATCGCCTCTCTCGGCCTGCGCGTGCGCCGCGGCTGCAGTTTCCACGGTTTGAGCTTCAACGTCGACATGGACCTGGAGCCCTTTTCAAGAATCAATCCCTGCGGCTTTCCGGGGCTGCAGGTAACCCAGCTCGCAGAGCTGGGAGGCCCCACGGACATGGAAACGGTTGCCGCCGACCTGGTCGGCCACATCAGTCGCAGGCTCGGCTACACTCTCATGAACGACACCACCCCGGCACAACACTTGGCACGACAATGAGCAAAGCAGACGACGTCAACGCACCATCAAGAAGCACACCCGAAACCCACCAGCGCGGCGAGCAGAAGGTTTCACGCATTCCGATGAAGGTGGAACCCACCCTAGAGATGCCCCGCAAACCCAGCTGGATTCGAGTCAAGGTGCCTCAGGGTCAGAAAATATCCCGCATCAAGCGCATCCTGAGAGAGACAAAACTCAGTTCGGTCTGCGAAGAGGCAGCCTGCCCCAACCTGGGCGAGTGCTTCAACCACGAAACCGCCACCTTCATGATCATGGGGGACATCTGCACTCGCCGCTGCCCCTTCTGCGACGTGGCCCACGGTAAACCAAAACCCCTGGACCCGGAAGAACCCCGCAACCTGGCAGCCGCCGTGAAGGAGATGGGGCTCAAATACGTGGTCATCACCTCGGTGGATCGTGACGACCTGCGCGATGGCGGAGCAGCTCACTACGCCGACTGTATCCGCGAAATACGGAACACCACTCCTGACACCCGGATCGAAATACTGGTACCGGACTTCCGGGGTCGCATGGATATTGCTCTCGACCAATTCACAGAGATCCAACCCGACGTCTTCAACCACAACATGGAGACGGTCCCCGCCCTCTACCGCAAGGCGAGGCCAGGCGCGGACTATGAGGGTTCGCTGCAACTGCTCAAGCGCTTCAAGCAGCCGCATCCCGAGGTACAGACCAAGTCAGGACTGATGCTGGGCCTTGGGGAATCAATGGAGGAGGTAAAGCAGGTCATGACCGACCTCAGAGAACACGACTGCAACATGCTCACCCTGGGCCAATACCTGCAACCCAGCCGTGAGCACCTGCCGGTGGCACGTTTCGTGACCCCCGAGGAGTTTGATCAGTTGCGGGAGCTTGGAGAGGCGATGGGATTCTCCAACGTCGCCAGCGGCCCCATGGTCCGCTCATCCTACCATGCAGACCTGCAGGCAAATCCGCTACTATAATTAACCCGGCAACCCAAGGACAAAGCTATGAACCAGGAAGCAATATGGTTTCTTAAAAGCCTCATCATTCCGCCAGGGGGACTGGTCATCCTGGGGCTCCTGGGCCTGATGCTGAGCCGGCGCTTTTTCGGCAAACTATTACTGCTCGTAACCCTGGCTTCGCTCTATTTGCTCAGCACACCTTTCATCTCACGCCAATTGATCAGCAGTATTGAAACCGTGCCACCCATCAACCTGGCACGGCTGGCGAACCACCAGCCCCAGGCCATCGTGGTGCTGGGGGGCGGAAGACACACCGGCGCCCCCGAATACGGTAGCAAAGACACCGTAAACAGCAACCTGCTGGAACGCCTGCGTTATGCCGCCTGGCTCTCCCGGGACACCGGGCTCCCGATTATCCCCAGTGGAGGCAGTGGCCTTGACGAGGGTGAGCCCGAAGCTGATATGTCCAGGCGGATCCTGGAGAAAGAGTTCGGCCGCAAGGTACTCGCAGTAGAGAACAAGAGCCGCACCACGCAGGAGAATGCACAGCTGACCAAAGCACTCCTGGACAAGCTGATGATAAAGCAAGTTTTGCTGGTCACCCACGCCTGGCACATGCCCAGGGCCCTGGAGGTGTTCGAACAGGCTGGCATTCAGGCTATCCCCGCACCTACCGGCTTCAACCGGCGGGCCATGTTCGAACCAACCCTCAAGGATTGGCGCCCTGAAGCAGTCAGCCTGGGACGGAGTTCAACCGCAATTCATGAGCGCCTGGGAAAGATCTGGTATCAGCTGAAGGACTGGACTGATATCTAGGGTCTATTGACAGACCTTATTTTTCATCCCGCTTGAACTCACCCTCGATAACCCGACCACTCCGGGCCGGCTGGTCATCCTGTTGCTGGCCTCCACCGTGAACGGGCTGGATGATCTGTGAGCGTTTCAGCACCCATAGGATCAGGCCGCGACGGGCCTGGGGAATCAAGCAGACGAAGCCGAAGGCATCGGTAAAAAAGCCCGGCAGCAACAGCAGAATGCCGCACACCAGCAACATCACGCCCTCCATCATCTCCACCGCGGGCACCTCGCCCCGCTCCATGGCATCGCGCACACGCAGGGCAGTGGTAAACCCCTGCATTCTGACCAGAAAACCACCAAGCACTGCAGTAAATATTGTAAAAAAGATGGTCGGAAGCGCCCCTATCTCTGAACCGACCTCTATCAGAAAATAGAGCTCGAAAAGGGGAATCCCGACGAATAACAACAAGAATATTAATAACGAATTCATAGCCTGATGCTTGGGTTTTAGGGGAGACAGTGTCAATAGGTTACCCCATTAATACCTGATTTTGGGACGAAATACGTGGAAATCAATAGCGCGCCCAAGAACAAATTGATCCTTGGCTGACAGTTCCTGTATCTTTGCCCGATGCCTGCAGATACACTTTTGATCTACTGCACCTGCCCTGACCTCAAGACTGCCGAAGAGATTGCCGGACAGCTTGTGGACGATGGTCTGGCCGCCTGCGTCAACCTGGTCCCAGGTATCGTCTCCATCTATCAGTGGCAGGGAGAGCGTGACCGCGCAGAGGAGAGCCTGCTTCTGATCAAGACAAGCCAACCACGCTATCGTGAACTAGAGAAGAAGATCGTCACCCTGCATCCTTATGAACTTCCCGAAATCATCGTTGTCCCTGTAGAACAGGGACTTCCAGGCTATCTCGACTGGGTAAAACAATGCACAACAGAAAAATGAACCCTCTAAAACTACTGTCAGGCCTGCTCCTGATCCTGATCGCCGGCCTCGCCATGGCCCAGGGCGACGATGACTACCTGCTGCCGGATGACGCCTTCAGGATCTCCGCTAAGAGCGATACACCCGATGCCATGCAAGTCACCTGGGACATCGCAGATGGCTACTACCTTTACCAGAAAAAGTTCAAATTCAGCACGGATGATCCAGGCTTTGAACTGGGGAGTCCGGTTTTCCCTCCTGCCACAATCAAGGACGACGAGTTCTTCGGCAAGGTAGAGATCTACCGCAAACGGGTAAGTATCCAGGTGCCGCTGATAAAGCGTCCAGCCAGTGCCACAACGCTCAACCTCACCACTAAATCCCAGGGCTGCGCTGATGCAGGTCTCTGCTACCCGCCCCACACCCAGAAAGTCGCCATAGCACTTCCTGCAGCCGCAGAAAAACCGCCAGTCTCTCCATTTGGTGCGCTTACTGCGCTAAACGAAGAGCTCGGCCTGGAAGATGAAGAGGACGAGATACTGCCCCCGGAAGCTGCCTTCATCTTCAACAGCGAAGTCGAAGACGGCAAAAACCTGAGACTGAACTGGAAGATCGCAAAGGGCACCTATCTCTACCAGGACAAGATCAAACTGCTGCTGACCAAGGCGGACGGGGTCAGCCTCGGCGAATATACCTTGCCCAAGGCCGACATCAAGAAGGATGCCATCCGCCCAGACGGCACAACAGGCGACCTGCCGGTCTACCATGACGGGATCGACCTCGCCGTCACCCTGCTCAGAAGCAACATCGCAGCCACAGACATCACACTCCAGATCAAATACCAGGGTTGCGCCGAGGCCAGTGTCTGCTACCCGCCCATCACCCAAACCAATGTTCTGAACCTGCCAGGCATCAGTTCCGCTGAAGCAGCACCTGAAGCGACAAAGCCCGCCGCTGAAGAACCGGTATCAGAGCAGGACCAGATCGCCGCAACCATAAAGAGCGGCAACACCTGGCTTATCATCCTCACATTCTTCGGTTTCGGTCTGCTGCTTGCATTGACGCCCTGCGTATTCCCCATGATTCCAATCCTCTCCGGCATCATTGCAGGCCACGGCACCAACATTTCGGCGAAAAAGGGCTTCATTCTCTCCATGGTCTATGTGCAGGCCATGGCGCTGACCTACACCGTGGTCGGCATTATCGCCGGCCTGACCGGGGCCAACCTTCAGGCGGCATTCCAGGACCCCTGGATACTCTCCGCCTTCGCACTCGTATTTGTGCTGCTGGCACTCTCCATGTTCGGTTTCTACGACCTGCAACTGCCGAGCAAGTGGCAGAGCAAACTGACCGAGGTAAGCAACAAGCAGCAGGGAGGCAGCCTGAAAGGTGTCGCCATCATGGGCCTGCTCTCCGCGCTCATCGTGGGCCCCTGTGTGGCACCGCCCCTGTTTGGCGCACTGATCTACATCGGCCAAACAGAGGATGCCATGCTGGGCGGAGTAGCCCTATATGCCCTCTCCATGGGCATGGGCGCCCCGCTCCTGGCCATCGGCACTTCAGCAGGCAAGCTGCTGCCACGGGCCGGCGCATGGATGGACACCATCAAGGCGGTCTTCGGCGTTGGCCTGCTGGCCGTGGGCATCATTATGCTTGTGCGCATTGTGCCTCCGGCTGTAGCCATGATCCTGTGGGGCGTGCTACTCATAAGCAGTGCGGTCTACATGGGGGCTCTTCAACAACTGCCTGTTGAAGCATCGGGTTGGGATCGCCTCTGGAAGAGTCTAGGCGTGGTATTGCTGGTCTACGGCGCACTGATGCTGGTGGGCGCTGCCGCAGGCGGCAAGGACACGGTACAGCCCTTGCGCGGCCTGGGCTTCGCATCAGCAGGAGGAACTGCAGGTGAAGCCCAGCACCTTGCATTCAAACGCATCAAATCCGTCGATGACCTGAACCGGGAACTGGCGGCTGCCAGCAAGGCGGGCAAACCCGTAATGCTGGACTTCTACGCCGACTGGTGTGTCTCCTGCAAGGAGATGGAGCGCTACACATTTTCTGATCCCAAGGTCATCGATGCCCTGGGTGACTTCGTTTTACTGCAGGCAGATGTGACTGCAAATGACGAAACCGACCAGGCATTGATGCAGGGACACTTCGGTCTTCCCGGCCCCCCAAGCATCATGTTCTACGGCACTGACGGCATCGAAAAGAAAAACTATCGCGTGGTAGGCTTCATACCCGCAGACGAGTTTGAAGCCCACGTCAGAAAGGCCATGAGATGAGCAGTAACCAATTATTACTCGGCGTAGTGCTGATCGGCGTTCTTGCCGCCGGCGCATGGTTCACCAACGAAGCGATACAGCAACCCGGCCCATCGAAAATACAACTTGCCGGTAAAGGGGTGAAAACCCTGCCGAAATTTGCCTTCACCGACCTTGAAGGAACCCTGCGCCAGCAGAGCGAGTGGAAGGATAAGGTGCTGGTAGTCAACTTCTGGGCCACCTGGTGCCCCCCCTGTAGGCAGGAAATGCCGATGTTCATCGAGATGCAGGAGAAGCACGCCGCCAAGGGGCTGCAGTTCGTGGGCATTGCCATAGACAGCCCGAACTTGGTTCAGGACTTCAATGATGTCTATGGCATCAACTTTCCGGTTCTGATCGCGGGCGCAGACGCCATCCAGCTATCCAACAGGCTGGGCAATCGTTTCGAATCCCTCCCTTTCACGGCCATTTTTGACCGGGAAGGCACAACCCGCTATGTCCACGCTGGCCTGATGACCGAAATTATCCTCGAAGAACAGCTAAAACCCCTTCTATAGCGCCATGCAAAGCAGTCGGGAAGCGTACAAGTTTCACGAAATTGACAGAAAAAGGCGCAAAATCTAGACAATTTCGCTGATTTCAGGCAAAATCCAAGCCCTGAACCCAATCACCGAGAAAGGCCTGGGCCAATGAGCGTATTACCCTTTTTCGGCTGGATAACAGCACCCCTGGACAGACCCATTCGGCTTGGAAAATAAAAAAATGGCGACCATCCTGGTACTCAACGGCCCCAATCTGAACCTACTGGGCAGCCGAGACCCCGAACATTACGGCAGCGACACCCTGCAGAGTATCCTGGAGCGGCTGGAAGCCCTGGCAGCGGACGCCGGTCATCAATTGGTTTTCACCCAGAGCAACGCAGAACATGAACTGGTCGATCGGGTTCACTCAGCCCAGGAAAACGGAACCGCTTTCATTATTATCAACCCCGCAGCGTTCACTCATACGAGCGTGGCGCTACGAGATGCACTGGCGGGCGTCAGGATCCCCTTTATCGAGGTACACCTGTCCAACGTTTATGCCCGCGAACCATTCAGGAAACACTCCTATTTTTCAGACATTGCCGAAGGCGTGATCAGCGGCCTTGGCGCCCAATGTTATGAATTGGCCCTGCAGGCCGCAGTGAAACGACTCAACGGCTAGCCACAGCACTAGAGACATAAAAACATGGATATCAGAAAAGTAAAAAAATTGATCGAGCTGATCGAAGAATCAGATGTTGCGGAGATCGAGATTCACGAAGGTGAAGAGTCCGTTCGCATCAGCCGTACCAGCTCCATCGTAACCACAGCTGTTGCCGCGACACCTGCCCCGGTCGCCGCACCCGCAGCTGCACCGGCAGCCGAGGCTGCGCCTGCAGCAGAACCACAAGCTGAAGAGATCAGTGGTCACAAGATCCTCTCTCCCATGGTCGGTACCTTCTACCAGGCGCCCTCACCCGGCGCAAAAGCCTTCGTTGAAGAGGGCCAGCAGGTCAGCGCCGGGGACACCCTGTGCATCATCGAGGCGATGAAGATCCTCAACCAGATCGAAAACGACAAGTCAGGTACTGTGAAAAAGATCCTGGTCGAAAACGGCCAACCGGTCGAGTACAACGAACCCCTGTTCGTCATCGAGTAAGGACGACAGCACGCCATGATTGAAAAAATCGTCATTGCCAACCGGGGTGAGATCGCCCTGCGCATCCTGCGCGCCTGCCGTGAACTCGGCATCAAGACTGTCGCCGTACACTCTGAGGCGGATCGTGACCTGAAGCATGTACGCCTTGCAGACGAATCGGTCTGCATTGGACCTGCGCCATCAGCGGACAGCTACCTGCAGATCCCATCCATTATCAGCGCTGCCGAAGTAACCGATGCCGTGGGTATCCATCCCGGTTACGGCTTTCTGTCAGAGAATGCCGACTTCGCAGAACGCGTGGAAGAGAGCGGCTTCACCTTCATCGGCCCAAAGTCGGACACCATTCGCCTCATGGGCGACAAAATCACCGCCATCGAAGCCATGAAGGCTGCCGGCGTACCCTGTGTACCCGGCTCCGACGGTCCCCTCGACGAAGACAATGAGCGCACCATAAAGCTGGCCCGCGAAATCGGCTACCCGGTAATCGTCAAGGCTGCCGGTGGTGGTGGCGGTCGTGGCATGCGCGTGGTCAACTCCGAAGCCGCATTGCTCAACGCAATATCCCTGACCAAGGCAGAAGCCGGCGCAGCTTTTGGCAACGATACCGTTTACATGGAGAAGTTCCTGGAGAACCCGCGCCACGTTGAGTTCCAGGTACTGGCTGACACACACGGCAACGCCATTCACCTGGGCGAACGTGACTGCTCCATGCAGCGCCGCCACCAGAAGGTGGTGGAAGAGGCCCCGGCGCCCGGCATCACTGAAGAGCTCCGCAGCAAGATCGGCGAACGTTGCGCCGAAGCCTGCAGGCAGATCGGCTACCGTGGCGCAGGCACCTTCGAGTTCCTGTACGAGAACGGCGAGTTCTACTTCATCGAGATGAACACCCGCGTGCAGGTTGAGCACCCGGTCACCGAGATGATCACCGGTGTCGACATCGTCAAGGAGCAACTGCGTATCGCCTCCGGCATGGAACTCTCCTACAAGCAGGAAGACATTGAGATTCGCGGACACGCCATAGAATGCCGCATCAACGCGGAAGACCCGACCAACTTCATGCCCAGCCCCGGCGATATCAAGCACCTGCACATACCGGGAGGCCCAGGCATCCGTGTCGACACCCACATCTATTCGGGTTACCGGGTTCCACCCCACTACGACTCCATGATCGGCAAGCTCGTCGCCCATGGTGAAACCCGTGACGCAGCCCTCGCCAGAATGCGCACCGCGCTCAGCGAGGCGATCATCGACGGCATCAAGACCAACATCCCACTGCACCAGCAGATCATGAAAGACGCTGCCTTCATCGCCGGCGGCGCAAACATCCACTACCTGGAAAAGATGCTGGGAATCTGATCCATACTCCAAACACCCGCCCCAGGCCTTCCTGCCTGGGGCGGTCCCATAGGACGAGCTATGCCCTGGCTACAAGCCCATCTCATCACCGGCAAGGAGAACGCCCCCCTCATCGAACTGCTGTTCGATAACCTGGGCGCACTCTCGGTCACCCTGGGCGACGCTGCCGACGAGCCCCTGCTGGAACCGAAACCGGGGGAATCACCGCTTTGGCAGCAGACACGGGTGACCGGACTGTTCAGTGGCGACACCGACTCTGACAACCTGCGAACCGCGATCAACCAGGCACTCAACGATGATGTGAGCCAGGGGTTGCGACTGGAGACACTCAAGGACCAGGAGTGGGAACGGGCCTGGCTGGATGCATTTCACCCCATGCGCTTTGGGGACAGGTTGTGGATCTGTCCCAATGGACAACTGCCCGATGACCGGGAGGCGATAGTCGTCGAACTGGATCCGGGACTGGCCTTTGGAACAGGCACCCACCCAACCACTGCACTCTGTCTCAAGTGACTGGACAAGCAACCGCTACAAGAGGCCACCGTTATCGACTTCGGTTGCGGCTCCGGCATCCTGGCGGTTGCCGCCCTGCGCCTCGGTGCCCGGAAGGCCATCGCGATTGATCATGACCCCCAAGCCCTGGAAGCCACTCGCGCCAACGCCGAGAAGAACGGCGTACTGGATGAACTCGAGATCTACAGCAACACAGAGGCCCCCGAGCTGAAGGCAGACATACTGTTGGCCAATATTCTGGCAGGCGCATTGATCTCTCTCGAACCCATATTGGCAGACCACCTCAAGCCCTGCGGCAGGCTTGCACTATCGGGTATACTCGCAGAGCAGGCTGCAGATGTGAGCGCAGCCTACAGCACACACTTCCAGCTCAACCCGCCGGAACAGCTCAAGGATTGGGTTCTGCTGGAAGGCGTTAGAAAAGAAAACTAGGAAACGCCTGATACCTTTACGCCGTGCATACACAATGCCCACACTGCCAAACGGTTTTCAGAATCAGCGCTGAGCAGTTGCGCGCTGCAAATGGACAGGCGCACTGCTGTCATTGCGACAACGTCTTCAATGCCCTTGGTAACCTGAGGGATAGCGGTGCAACGTTATCCCACCCAACGAAAGACGACGCCCCCCTCCCTCTCCCACACAGAGACGTGACCGACAGCCTTTCGCGGCTGCTGGAGGAGCTGCAAACCGACAGCTTCGCACCCCATGACGAGGTGGCTGTAAATTCGCCTCCAACGCCAGACACGGACACCACCCCGCACGCTCAACCCCTGAATGGCGATGAGCCAACTGCCGAGACACCCACCGTGTTCAGTGGCTACCTTGCTGAGCTTGGCGATGAAGAGAGTGAAGAGACGGGATCGACAAGGGACCAGGAGCCACGCTTCGACGCTTTCACACTGTACGACCAGGATGAACACCTCGCCATCCCATCCCTGGACAGCGAACAGGAGAACACCACCGATTCCCCCGGCCACTCCCAATTGAGTTTTCACATTCTGGAGGACGGCCAGGAATCCGCTGAACCCTCGGCAGAGCAGCTACCATGGGCCAGCGAGTGGAACCAGGAGTGTGAAACAGCCCCGGAAGAAGAGCCTGATGACGGCTTCACCAGCATCTATTCCGGACTTGATGCCGATAGCGAGGAGATCGATGCCGCTTACCTCGAGCAAGAGGATCAAGCGACGTTTGATGAGCCGGAGAAAAACCTCGAACAGGAACCTGACGCCTCCCCTCAGTTTGCAGTGGAAGAGGCAGCGCCCCCCCCTGCGGACGAACCCCAGGAGACGGACGCCCTCTATTCAGGGCAACAGGGCGAAACCGTTTCAGAAGAAGAGAATCTCTACGGCGAACCTGACTCCACCCACCCGCAGTTTGCCCTGGAAGAGGCCGCCACCTCCTCAATGGTCGAGTTACCGGAACCCGAGCCCCCATATTCAGAACCCCATGACGAGGCCTCACCGGAAGAAGAAGAGGGCTTCTACGACGAACCCGACACCATCCCCTCCCACTTCGCACTGAATGAGACCGAGATGACCTCTTCAGGCGATACAGAAGAACCGGACACTGCTGCACTGCCTGAAGCGATCGAAGAAGCGGAGCAGACGCTGCCATTCTCTGTTCCCGACAACCTGCCGGATATCGAACCCAGCGAATCCAGCCCTCCGGATCTGGACGAACTTGTAGCCGTAAAGCGCAAACGCAATAAAGGAACTGTCGGCTGGGCAGCGGTGATCATACTGCTCGTACTGGTCGCACAATTCCAGCTTGCCTGGTTCGGACGTGAGCACCTCGCAAGCTACCCTGGCATGCTTAACGTTGTTGAGCAGTTTTGTGATTTTGCAGGATGCGAATTGAAACCCAAGCACGAACCTGGGAAATTCAAGGTCATCAGCCGGATGATGGCGAGCCATCCGCAGCAGGAAAACGCATTGATACTGCTCATGAACTTCACCAACCAGGCCCGCCACCCCCAACCATACCCCCGTCTTCAACTCAGCCTCTATGACATCAACGAAAACCTGACGGCGCGACGCCTCTTCTCACCGGACGAATACATGGGCCGCAAAATCGACCGGTCGGAGGTCATCGCCGCTGGAGGCAACGTGAGTATCGAGCTACCCCTGGAGGATCCGGGCAGCAGCGTAACCGGATTTCAGTTCGATTTTTTCTAGGGTCTGATGACAGGCCCTGACACGCCTACCGGACAAATCGAAGTTGGCAGGTACTTCACGTCCATTCGAGATCATTTATCGACAGATATTAACAACTAAAAGAAATCACCTGGAAGTTTTTCCCACTTAATGGAAAGGCGCCCAGGAATAACACTCCCCTACATTTCCCTCATCTATGAAATCAGGGCTTGCCTGCTCCCGGTTTCGGCGTAAAATATTCCGCCCTTCCCTTGTGAATAATTGGATCCGGAACAGGCTCGGGATGCAGATCGGACCCTATAAATTGAATAACAACCTGGTGGTTGCACCCATGGCCGGCGTCACCGACCGACCGTTCCGCCAGCTCTGCCGCAGGATGGGCGCAGGCATGGCGGTCTCGGAGATGGTTTCGGCCAACTCTGCTTTACGGGGCACTACCAAGACAGTCCGCAGACTGGACTTCGCAGGGGAGCCGGGACCGATATCGGTTCAGATCCTTAGTGCGGATCCCAAGGCAATGGCGGAAGCAGCTAAGGTCAACGTCGACCTCGGCGCCCAGATTATCGATATGGGCTGCCCGGCAAAAAAAGTTTGCAAAGTTTCCGCCGGCTCGGCACTCATGAAAAATGAGCGCCTGGTAGGGGAGATACTGGAAGCCGTGGTTGGTGCCACCGAAGTGCCGGTAACATTGAAGATACGCACCGGGTGGGACCACGAGAACCGAAACGGCACAGCCATCGCCAGAATTGCAGAGGCGTGCGGCATACAGGCGCTGGCCGTGCATGGCCGCACCCGGGCCGACGGTTTCTCTGGCGAGGCGGAATATGGCACGATCCGGCAGATCAAGCAGTGCATCGGAATTCCCGTTATCGCCAACGGCGATATCGACAACCCGCAGAAGGCCAGGCAGGTACTGGAACTGAGCGGGGCCGACGCCGTCATGATCGGCAGAGCGGCCCAGGGACGCCCCTGGATCTTCAGGGAGATCGCTCACTACCTGGAGACGGGAGACCTGCTTGAGCCGCCCGAAACGGACTGGATCAGGGATGTACTGTTCGAACACCTGGAGAACCTCTACGCCTTTTACGGGGAGTACATGGGAGTACGTAGCAAGGAAACACATCGCCTGGTACAGCAAGACACAGCCCGGCGGAGCAGCATTTAGAAAAACAATTAATCAGACAGATAGCGCCGAAAAACAGCTGGCAGAGATTGCCGCGTTTTTCGGACGAATAACGACAAAGAAGGAGCTGGTAGCATGACACTGGAAGCAGCGCGCATCGACGAAGAGAAGGTGATCGGTTTTACCGTCTCGAAGAACAAATCAACAGAGCCGCTGCGCGAGTGCGTTCGTGATGCCATGACCAGTTATTTCCGTCAACTCGACGGCCACACCACCTCCGACCTCTACCAGATGGTCATCTCCGAGGTGGAGAAACCCCTGCTCGAAACCGTTATGCACCACACCGAGGGCAACCAGACCAAGGCCGCCACCGTGTTGGGCATAAGCCGTAGTACCCTGCGCAAGAAACTGGCCCTTTACGGCCTGGACTGAGCACCTGGACAGAATTCATGTTTTGCGCGGCCTCATGGCCGCGTTTGTATTAAACAGAGACCAGAGAGAGCGATATGGCAGCCATTACCCGAGCCCTTATCAGCGTATCCGACAAAACCGGAATCGTGGAATTTGCACGTGCACTACATGAACGGGGCATCGTGATCCTCTCAACCGGAGGCACCGCCCGCCTGCTTACCGAGCAATCGATCCCTGTCACCGAAGTATCCGAGCACACCGATTTCCCCGAGATGATGGACGGCCGGGTCAAAACCCTGCACCCGAAAATCCATTGCGGCATTCTTGGCCGACGCGGTACCGATGACCAGGTGATGGCAGACAACGGCATCGCTCCCATCGATATGATCGTGGTCAACCTCTACCCCTTCGAGCAGACCGTGGCCAATCCCGATTGCGACCTGCCGACTGCCATCGAGAACATCGACATCGGCGGCCCCACCATGCTGCGTGCCGCGGCCAAGAACCATACCGACGTCACCGTCGTGGTGGATGCCACGGACTACGAGCGCATCCTCGAAGAGATGTTCGAGAACAATGGCGAGGTCACCGCCGCTACCCGCTTCGACCTGGCCGTGAAGACCTTTGAGCACACTTCCAACTACGACGGCGCCATCGCCAACTACCTGGGCGCACGACTGGACGACGAGCCGAGCGACTTCCCGCGCACCATCAACCTGCAGTACCGCCAGGTACAGACCATGCGCTACGGCGAAAACCCTCACCAGAAGGCAGCCTTCTTCGTGGAGTGCGATCAGCCCGAGGCCTGCATTTCCACTGCCCGCCAACTGCAGGGCAAGGAACTCTCATACAACAACATCGCCGATACCGACGCGGCCCTGGAGTGCGTGAAGCAGTTCGCCGAAGGTCCGGCCTGCGTCATCGTAAAGCATGCCAACCCCTGCGGTGTCGCCTTCGGTGACAACCTGCTGTACGCCTACGACCGCGCCTACAGCACCGACCCAGAATCCGCTTTCGGCGGCATCATCGCCTTCAACCAGGAGCTCGACGCCGAGACCGCCCAGGCCATCGTCGACCGCCAGTTTGTCGAGGTGATCATCGCACCCAAGATCTCAGCCGCTGCAGTCGAAGCAGTGAGCAGCAAGAAGAACGTGCGCCTGCTCGAGTGTGGCGAATGGACCTCCGAGCAGATCCACCGCCTCGACTTCAAGCGGATCAACGGCGGCCTGCTGGTGCAGGACGCAGACCTGCTCATCAACAACGAGCTCAAAGTGGTCACCAAGCGTACCCCTACCGAGCGGGAGATGAACGACCTCATCTTCACCTGGCAGGTGGCAAAATTCGTCAAGTCCAACGCCATCGTCTACGGCAAGGATGGCATGACCATCGGTGTGGGTGCCGGCCAGATGAGCCGCGTGAACTCCGCACGCATCGCCGGCATCAAGGCGGAGCATGCCGGACTCGAAGTCCCGGGCTCCGTAATGGCATCCGACGCCTTCTTCCCCTTCAGGGACGGCCTGGACAATGCTGCCGAAGCGGGCATCCGTGCCGTGATCCAGCCCGGAGGCTCCATGCGTGATGAAGAGGTGATCGCCGCCGCCGATGAACATGACATCGCCATGGTATTCACCGGCATGCGCCACTTCCGCCACTGATCAAAAATGACTGCACAGGAACACCGGGTTCACAAAGAAAATGCGCTCTCGACCGCTTTGTGATCTCCGGGTTTCTCTCTGAATACCCTGTCATTCTGAAGACCATTGGCACCACATAACAATCCATGCCCGACATTCATCCCACCGCAATAATAGAAGAGGGCGCAACACTGCACGACACGGTGCAGGTGGGGCCCTACTCAATCATTGAGGCCGGCGCGGTCATTGGCGAAGGTTGCGTTATCGAAAGCGGCGTACGCATCTTCGGACTCATCCGGCTCGGCAAGAACAACCGCGTCTATCACGGCGCCACCCTCGGCTGCGAACCTCAGGACCTGAGCTTCACCCCCGAGAAGAGTACCCCCCTGACCTTCGGAGACGATAACCACATCAAGGAAGGCGTCAACTTCAGCCGCGGGGTAAAAACCGAAGCGGGTTCAGTTGTCGGCAACGGCAACTACTTCATGTGCGGCTTCCATGCCGGGCACGACATAATCTTCGGCGACAACAACGTCTTTGGTCCCAATTCCACCATTGGTGGCCATGCGGAGGTAGGTGACCGCGCTTTCATCTCCGCACTGGTGGGGATTCACCAGTTCTGCCGGGTGGGCGACAACGCCATGTTGGGCGGCGTGCTGAAAATCGCGAAGGATGTACCGCCTTACACTATGGTGGACGGCAGCCCGGCCAGGGTCTGCGGCCTCAACGTGGTCGGCTTGAGAAGGTCGGACTTCCGTGCCGAGGCACGCAGTGCTATCAAGCGGGCATACAAAGTCATCTATCACTCGGACCTCAACACAAGCCAGGCACTGGCCGAACTGAAGCGTGGCACAATGACCCCCGAGACGGAAAAGATCGTCCGCTTTTTCGAGCAGAGCGAGCGTGGCGTTATCACGCATCGTACAATCAAATCGAAGACAAAACCGGCCGAGGCTGGCCCGGAATAGAACTCACTATCTTTCAAGGCATACAGACATGAACATTCTGGTTATCGGCAGCGGTGGGCGCGAACATGCGCTGGCCTGGAAAGCAGCTCAATCTCCTCTCGCGGACATCGTCTATGTCGCACCCGGCAACGCCGGTACCGCCCTGGAACCGAAGCTTGAAAACGTGGCCATCGGCGTTGAAGACATCGACGGCCTGATCAGCTTTGCCAAGGAGAAGGAGATCGGCCTGACCATCGTCGGACCGGAAGCACCCCTGGTCATCGGCGTGGTGGACGCCTTCACCGAGGCCGGCTTGAAATGCTTTGGCCCCACGCAGGGCGCCGCCCAGCTGGAGGGATCGAAATCCTTTACCAAGGATTTCCTGGCCCGCCATGACATCCCAACCGCCGAATACCAGACCTTTACCGACGTCCACCAGGCCCTCGCCTACCTCGATGAAAAAGGCGCCCCGATCGTGATCAAGGCCGACGGCCTGGCCGCAGGCAAGGGCGTCATCGTTGCCATGACCGAGGAAGAGGCAGAGACTGCAGTACGTGACATGCTCTCCGGAAACGCCTTCGGCGAGGCGGGCCACCGGGTGGTAATCGAAGAGTTCCTGGACGGCGAGGAGGCCAGTTTCATCGTGATGGCCGATGGCAAGCATGTTCTGCCCATGGCCACCAGCCAGGATCACAAGCGCGCCGGTAATGGTGACACCGGTCTCAACACCGGCGGCATGGGCGCCTACAGCCCGGCCCCCGTGATCACCGGCGAGATTTACCAGCGCATCATGGACGAGGTCATCATGCCCACCGTGAACGGTATGGCAGAAGAGAACCTGCCCTATACCGGTTTCCTTTACGCCGGACTGATGATCATGGCCGACGGCACCCCAAAGGTGATCGAATACAACTGCCGCTTCGGCGACCCCGAGACCCAACCCATCATGCTTCGCATGCAATCCGACATGGTGGCACACTGCCTGGCTGCACTCGAGGGCAAGCTGGACCAGGAAAGTGCTGCCTGGGACGAACGCCCATCACTCGGCGTGGTGCTTGCAGCCGGCGGTTACCCCGGCAGCTACAACAAGGGGGACATCATCACCGGCCTACCCCAGGAGGAGCGCCCGGGACTCAAAGTGTTCCATGCAGGCACCGCCGAGAAGAACGGCGAGGTAGTCACCAGCGGTGGCCGGGTACTCTGCGCCACCGCCCTGGGGGAGTCGGTTTCAGAGGCTCAATCCAATACCTACCTGCTGACCGAGCAGATCCAGTGGAACGGCGTCTACTACCGTACCGACATCGGCTACAGGGCCGTTGCCAGAGAGCTGGCCAACGATTAATCTGAAGCGATATCGATTAGTATCAAGCCACGGAAGCATAACTAAGCGATGAGTAATTTCGACCCGGATACCTTCAAGCACGACTACCTCGGCACCGAGCCCGACGATATCCAGCTCTCGATAAACAACCGCCTAGTCTACACCATCGGCAAGGACCCCTATACCGCGGTTGCCCACGACTGGCTGCAGGCCCTCTCCTATATCACGCGGGACCGCCTGATCGAGCGCTGGATGGAGACCCACCGCAGCTACTACCGCACAGGGGCAAAGCGGGTCTACTACCTCTCCATGGAGTTCCTGATCGGGCGCAGCCTCAATAACGCATTGCTCAACATCGGCTTCCGGGAGAACTGTGAAGAGGCGCTGAAGCAACTCGGGTTGGACCTGGAGGAGCTCCAGCAACTGGAATACGATGCAGCACTGGGCAACGGCGGCCTCGGCAGGCTAGCCGCCTGCATCATGGACTCCATCTCCACCCTGGACCTGCCGGGAACCGGCTACGGCATCCGCTACGAGTACGGCATGTTCCGCCAGGCCATTGAAGACGGAAAGCAAATAGAGCTGCCCGAGAACTGGCTGGCCGCCGGCAACCCCTGGGAGTTCCCCCGACCCGAGGTGGTCTACAAGGTCCGTTTCGGCGGCCAGGTAATGGAGTACCAGGCACCGGATGGGCAGCGTCGCCACAGCTGGATAGAGGGTGACGAGGTGCTCGCCATGGCTTACGACACCCCGATACCGGGCTTTCACACCGAGACCGTGAACAACCTGCGGCTCTGGTCAGCCAAGGCCTCCCACGACTTCGACCTGGAGTGTTTCAACCAGGGCGACTACATCAGGGCAGTGGCGGACAAGACCATCTCGGAAAACCTGTCGAAGGTACTCTACCCGGACGACCGCTCCAGCGAAAACCAGGAGCTGCGCCTGCGCCAGCAGTACTTCTTCGTCAGCGCTTCCTTGCAGGACATCCTGCGCCGTTTCCTGCAGATCAACAGCGACTTCCAGGACTTGCCCGAGAAGATCGCCATCCAGCTCAACGACACCCATCCGGCGATCTCCATCCCGGAGCTGATGCGCCTCTTGCTGGACGAATACCACTTGCAGTGGCGTGACGCCTGGGACATCACCACACGAACCTTCAGCTACACCAACCACACCCTCCTTCCCGAGGCACTGGAGAGTTGGCCCGTGGGACTGCTCGAACGCCTGCTGCCCCGCCACATGCAAATCATCTACGAGATCAACCGGCGCTTCCTGCTCACCGTTACCCACCTGCACCCCGATGACATCACCCTGCTGCAACGCATGTCGCTGATCGAGGAAGAGGGTGGCAAGAAGGTACGCATGGCCCACCTGGCCATTGTGGGCAGCCACAAGGTCAACGGCGTATCCGAACTGCACAGCAACCTGCTGCAGGAGAAGACCTTCTCGGACTTTCACGAGTTCTTTCCCGACCGCTTCATCAACATCACTAATGGCGTGACGCCAAGGCGCTGGCTCAACGAGGCAAACCCGATCCTGTCACAGCTGATCAGTGGTGCTATCGGCTCGGAGTGGATCAAAGACCTGGGGCAACTGGAACGGCTGCAACCCCTTGCTGACGACAGCGAGTTTCAACAGCGGTTCCTGGAAGCCAAGCGCGCCAACAAGGCGAGGCTGGCCGACCTGATCATGTTCTACATGAGAGTGACCGTTGACCCTGACTCGCTGTTCGATGTACAGATCAAGCGCATCCACGAATACAAGCGCCAAATGCTCAATGTGCTCAGAATCATTGCCCTCTACCTCAGGATCTGCGAAAACCCGGACTACGATGCGCCTGCACGCACCGTAATCCTGGCTGGCAAATCTGCACCGGGTTACCAGATGGCCAAGCTGACCATCCGGCTGATCAACGATGTGGCATCGATTATCGATAGCGACCCTGCGGTTGCCGGACGGCTGAAGCTGGTTTTCATCCCCAACTACGATGTCTCTACCGCATGCGACATCATTCCCGCTGCGGAACTGTCCCAGCAGATCTCCACCGCCGGCATGGAGGCATCGGGCACTGGCAACATGAAGCTGGCCCTCAACGGCGCCCTGACCATGGGCACCCTGGATGGAGCCAACATCGAGATCAGGGAGCGTGTCGGACCGGAGAACTTCTTCACCTTCGGCCTCACTGCAGAGGAGATCCAGAAAAAACGCCGGCTGGGCTATGATCCCCACCAAGTTTACGAAAGCGATCCTGAGCTGAAACGGATCATCGACATGATAGGACAGGGTTACTTCTCACCGGAAGAGCCGAAACGTTACCACACCATTGTCGACAACCTGCTCCACAAGGGCGACCACTTCATGGTACTTGCGGACTACCACTCATACATGGAGAGCGATGCGCAAATGTGCGCCCTTTACCGTGATCAAAAGGCCTGGGCAAAGGCGGCCATCCTCAATACAGCCAACATGAGCCACTTCTCCTGCGACCGTACGGTCCAGGAGTATGCAGAGAAGGTTTGGAGCATCAAGCCGCCTATCCGCTGATGCGGTGAGTGCACTAAATCCATACCCGTAGGAGCCCGCCCCCACCCGGGCGAAAAGAAAGCGCATGACAATATCACCCGGGGAACCGGGCTCCTACCCTGCAAATGCTTCAACCCGCGGTATCACCCGCTGAGCCAATAACTCACCAAAGCAATTCAGCTCCGGATAGCGACCGGCCACCTCAACCACGTAACCCAGTGTCCGGGGAATATCCTTGAGGTAACCCGGTTTTCCATCCCGCTGATTGAGCCTGGCGAAGATACCGCTGGCCTTAAGGTGACGCTGCATACCCATCAGATCGAACCAGCGTATGAAACGGGCCTCATGCTCCTGCCGCAACACCCCAGACTGTACGGCAAGGGCAAAACAATCCATGGCCCAGGCCTCCACCCGCTCCCTGGGCCAGCTTATGTAGCAGTCTCTCAACAGCGAAGCGAGGTCGTAGGTAACGGGACCCACCACGGCATCCTGAAAATCAAGCACGCCTGGATTGCGCTCAGCGGTTACAAGCAGGTTGCGTGAGTGGTAGTCGCGGTGAACGCACACCTGCGGCTGCTCCAAGGCGTTGTCCACCAGCAGATCGAATGCAGCATCAAGCAGCGCCTGTTCACCTGTATCCAGAACGATAGCCAATTGCTTCTCCAGCAGCCACTCCGGAAACAGCGCCATCTCCCTGCGCAGCATGGGCTCGTCGTAACTGGGCAGACCTTCCCGGGGACCCCGTGCCTGGATGATTGCCAGCGAGTCAAGAGCATCGCCATAGAGCCTGCCCATCGACGCCTCGTCCAGTGCGTCCAGATAGTGAAGCGAACCGAAATCCTCAAGCAGCAGAAAACCCTGCTCCAGGTTCTCTGCGTGTATCTTCGGCACATGCACCCCGAGCGCCTCGAGCTGCCTCGCCATAGCGACATAAGGCCGGCAATCCTCCTGCTCTGGAGGCGCATCCATGGCGACATAGTTCTGCCCTCCAGGCAGAGTCACTCGAAAATAGCGGCGAAAGCTGGCATCTGCCGAGGCGGGCGCCAGATCGAACGCCTCCAACCCCACCGAGCTGGATAGCCACACCTCCAGGGCACGCATACGTTCAGGCATTGATGAGCACCATTCAGACTCTGTTTCTATGTCGGTTCCGGCGACCTTTATCGACGGTTCACCATTGAAGAAATGGCGATTCTATGCGATTTTATGCGCTTCCCGCCAATGGCAGGGAAAATAACATCAACCCGGCAGCCTACATGTACCGGGTTAACAATGAGTTGCCCCCTGCAGCGGGGAGAGAATAGTACTGCAGTGGCGCCCTCGATCCGCCCTAACAGGCCAAAATAACGAATAACCAGAGAGTTGCCGTGCCAGGTAAAAGAAGGATTCTGCCCATCGCCATCAGCAGCCTGCTGCTGGCGCCCGGCGTCGAAGCTGCCCCCCAGTGGGATTGTCGACCCAGCCCCGATGGGGGATGGGACTGCTTCAAGGAAGGGGTTTGGGTACCACCCGAGCCGGCAGCCCTCGCACCTGCTGCTGAACCTGCTGTTACAGAGACACGGGAACCGGCAACCGAACCTGAATCGGCCAAAGAGTCGGTCCGTGAGGCTGAAATACCCCAGCCGGAACAGCAGCTGGCAGACGAACCACCCAAGCCCGAACCGGCACCTGAGCCTGAGCCGGCAGAACGGCAACCCGTAGCGCAGCCCCAGACCGCCCAGGAAACCGCCCCTGCCGAAGACCGGGTCGAGACAAAAGAAGCGCCTGAACCGGAGCCGGCGGTTGAAGAGGCACCCCAAATAGCAGAAGCTGTCGAGAGCGAACCGGCGCCGGAACAGGCACCTGAAGAAGCAAGAGAAGAGGCCGCACCCGGCCAGGTCACTGCAGAACCACCAGCCCAGGCTGAGGTTGCAGCCGTCGATTCCCGCCCGCTCAGCCAGCAAGGCATCCCACGCATCGACCAGGGTCTGAACTGGGAGCAGTGCTCCCCTGACAAGGGCTTCGACGTACCGCCACTCTCACCCCTGCCAGACAACCTGACCCACGCGAGCGCCGACGGACTTGAGTTCCAGCGCGACAACGAAATCGCAATCTTCACCGGCAATGTCGTGGTACGAGAAGGGGATCAGCTGGTTGAGGCGGAGCACATCCGCTACGACAAGACCAGCGATACCCTGGAAGCGAAGGAAGGCATCTACTTCGAGCAACCCGGTCTGCGAATTACGGGACAAAAAGCGACCATGCAGCTCGAAGAACACTCAGGTGAAATCGAAGAGCTGGAGTACAGGCTCCTGGACAAGAGCGCCCGCGGCAGTGCAAAACTGGCACAGCTCGAGAACAGCGACCGCTCCCATTTCCAACAGGTCAACTACACCACCTGCCGTCCCGGCAACAGTGACTGGCTGATCGAGGCGGAAGAGCTCCACGTAGACAAGGCCACCGGCGTTGGCAGCGCGAAGGATGCGAAACTCACTTCCAAGGGAGTCCCCCTGTTCTACGTCCCCACCATCACCTTCCCGGTGGACAACCGAAGAAAATCGGGCTTCCTGATCCCCTCCGCAGGTTACGGCGACAAGACCGGCCTGGATGTGGAAATACCCTACTACTTCAACATCGCACCCAACATGGATGCCACCCTCACACCCCGTATCATGACCGACCGCGGCCTGATGTTGGGTGGGGAGTTCAGATACCTGGCCGAATGGCACGAGGGTGAGATCAAGGCAGAGATTCTGCCTGGCGATCAGAATGTGTCTCCCGGCATCGACGAAAACAGAGGATCATTCTCCTACCAGGCCAAGGGAGCCCCGGCAGACCACTGGAGCTTTGACGTGGATATCAACCACGTTTCCGATGACGAGTATTTAAATGACCTGGGCAAGAGCCTGGCGGTAAGCAGCCAGAAAAAACTGGAGCGCAGGGGTGACCTCAAGTACAACGGTGATGGGTGGTTTGCGAGACTCCGGCTACATGACTACCAGATCGTGGGAGACGACCCCAAGCCATACGCAAAGCTGCCACAACTGCTGATCGAACTGGACAAGCCAAACCAGGCGGCAGGCCTGACGTATCACCTCCATGCGGAGTATGTCTATTTCGACAAGTCCGACGCTGTGCACGGTTCGCGCCTCGATCTCCAGCCCGGCATCAGCCTGCCCATGCGCAGACCCTGGGGCTACCTGACACCTAAGCTCAGTGCACGCTACACGAGCTACAGCCTGGAAGACCACACCGGCCCGAATGACATCCCCAGCCGCACCCTGCCCACCTTCAGCCTGGATGGCGGCCTGTTCTATGAACGCACAACCAGCTGGTTTGGCAATGCCACCATCCAGACACTGGAGCCCCGACTCTTCTACCTCTATACCCCCGAAGAGGACCAGAGCAGCCTACCCGACTTCGACACATCCGAGTACGA
Source organism: Solemya velesiana gill symbiont (assembly GCF_002020805.1). Lineage (GTDB taxonomy): Bacteria > Pseudomonadota > Gammaproteobacteria > Chromatiales > Chromatiaceae > Sedimenticola_A. The sequence goes on from NZ_MPRJ01000002.1 coordinate 53,298, forward strand.
CTTCAGCTTTGCCAGCCTGTTTCGGGAGAACCGCTTCAGTGGCTCTGACCGGGTTGGCGACGCCAACCAACTGACCCTGGCCCTGACCAGCCGCCAGTTCAGTGACGAGAGTGGCGAAGAGCTGTTCCGTGCAAGCATCGGGCAGATCTACTACTTCCGCGACCGGGAAGTGCAGCTCTCCGGCCCGACACAGACCGATGACAGTTCTGCGCTGGTAGCCGAGGTGGACACCAAGCTGGGGCAGAATTGGCGCGCACGGGCTGCTGTACAGTGGAATCCGCACAACGATGAAGAGGTGGAGAAGAGCGCCCTTTCATTTCATTACAATGATGAAAATGAGCGTATTTTCAATTTCGCCTACCGCTTCAGCGAGGACCTAATCGAGCAAACCGACCTCTCCGCGCGCTGGGCCGTGGGCAGCCACACCCACCTGGTCGGCCGCTGGAACTACTCCCTGCGGGACAACACCACCATGGAGGTATTCGGTGGTCTCGAGTACGACAGCTGCTGCTGGAATACCCGCGTCGTGCTCAGGCAACACCGCACCGACGCCGATGAAGAGCCGGATCTCGGTATCTTTCTGCAGCTGGAACTCAAGGGCCTGACCGGTTTTGGCGAAAAGATCGACGAATTCCTGGAACGTGGTATCCTCGGCTACCAGGCAGACAACTGACAGCTAGACACTATTCATGACCTTTCGATTGTTCAAATCCGGCCTGGGAGCCATGCTCCTGGGCCTTGCGCTCTTCTCCGTTTTTCAAACCCCATTTGCCGCCCAGGTTGAGGCCGTTGACCGCATCGTGGCCGTTGTCGACGACGACGTGGTAGTAAAGAGTGAACTGGAACGGGAGTTCGCAACTATCGTCTCCCAGCTCAGGCAACAAACCACCAAACTGCCACCTCGCAATGTTCTCGAGCGCCAGGTGCTGGAGCGACTGATCCTCAAGAAGTTGCAACTGGCCGCCGCAGAACGGGCCGGCATTACCATAGGTGAAGATTTACTGGCCCAGACAGTGGGCAACATTGCCCGCAACAACGATCTTACCCTGCGTGAGTTTCGCCAGGTCCTAGAGCAGGGTGGCATCAGCTTTGCCAGCTATCGCGAAGGTGTGCGCAATGAAATGATCATACGCCGTTTGCGGGAACAGGAGATCCGCCGCCGCATCCGCATCACCGACCAGGAAGTGGCCGCCTTTATCGCCCGCCTGGGCAGCACACTCTCAGAGCGCTCAGCCTATCGCCTGTTCCATATTCTGATATCGACCCCTGAAGGCGCATCTGCTGAACAACTTGGCAGCGCCAGGAATAAGGCAGCGGGACTCGTGCAACAACTGCGAAGCGGCAACGACTTCCGCACCCTGGCCCTCACCGAGTCAGACGGCAGGCAGGCCCTGGAGGGAGGGGACCTGGGGTGGCGGCCCGCCAACCAGCTACCGACCCTGTTCGTCGACCGGGTACAAACAATGGAGAAGGGTGAGATAAGCGATCCCATCCGCACCCCGAGCGGCTATCACATCATCAAGCTCGAAGACTACAAGGGCGGAGACAGGCACATCATCGAGCAGTCCCACGTGCGCCACATTCTCATCAACACCAACGAGATCACCTCGGACCAGAACGCACGCATTCGCCTGGAACAACTCAAGCAGCGCATAGACGGCGGTGACGATTTCGCCGCCTTGGCCCGCTCCCACTCCGATGACAAATCTTCCGCCATCAAGGGTGGGGACCTGGGCTGGACCTCCCCGGGAGACCTGCTGCCGCGCTTTGAAGAGGAGATCAACAAGCTGCCTCCCAAGCAGGTCAGCGAACCCTTCCGCACAGAATTCGGCTGGCACCTTGCCGAAGTGCTCGATCGCAGGCAGCACGACAGCACCAGGGAAGTGCAGAAAGCCGAAGCCCGTAAAGCGATCCAGAAGCGCAAGATGTCAGAAGAGACCGAACTCTACCTGCGGCGTCTCAGAGATGAGGCCTACGTCGACATTCGCCTGGAAGATCTGTAGTACAAAGAACACTGATTCAACCACTACAGAGTCTGCCCGATGCCACAGGATCCACTGTTAGCCGTCACCCCGGGTGAGCCCACCGGTATAGGCCCCGACCTGCTTGTCCAGTACGTACAGCAGCCACGGGAGGCATCCCTGGTCGCCGTCTGCGATCCCGGTTTACTGACCCAGCGGGCCGAGCAGCTGAAACTGCCCCTGGCAATCCGCCTGTTTGACCCGGCCAACCCCGTGGTACATCACGAAGCGGGCACCATCAGCGTAATGCCTGTCGAGATGGAGCAACCGGCAAGGCCTGGCGCATTGAACAGTGCCAACGCCGGCTATGTGGTCAAGACCCTGGAGGTCGCCACCAAGGGCTGCGTCGACGGCCTGTTTGCCGCCCTGGTCACCGGCCCGGTACACAAAGGCATTATCAACGAAGCCGGACTCCCCTTCACCGGCCACACCGAACTTCTGGCGGAATTGACCGGCGGAGGCCGTCCGGTAATGATGCTGGCCTGCCCGGAGCTACGCGTCGCGCTGGCCACAACCCACCTGCCCCTGAAGGATGTGAGCGCCGCCATCACCCGGGACTCCCTGGAAGAGGTGATACGCATTCTGCACCGAGACCTTACAAACCGTTTCGGCATCGACCGCCCAAACATACTGGTCTGTGGACTCAACCCCCACGCCGGCGAGGGAGGTCATCTTGGCAGGGAAGAGATCGAGACCATCGAGCCCGTCCTTGAAATGCTCAGAGGGGAAGGCATGACGCTGAACGGCCCGTTGCCGGCGGACACCCTGTTCACACCCCGCTACCTGGAACAGGCGGATGCAGTACTGGCCATGTATCACGACCAGGGTTTACCGGTGCTCAAACACCTGGGCTTTGGCCATGCGGTCAACATTACCCTCGGCCTGCCCATCATCCGCACATCCGTGGACCACGGCACGGCGCTGGATCTTGCGGGCACAGGCAATGCTGAAACCGGCAGCCTCAAAGCTGCCATCGAGTCAGCGCTGTTACTGGCCAGGGCCAGCAAAAAAACCTGACTTCGCAAACCGGGCACGCCCACCCTGACGCCCGAGAGTCTAGCTGCTGGCTTCAACTTCGATAAACCACTTTGGCTTCATCCTGCCAAAATCGGTCCGCACCTTGTTCTTGAGCGTCGCCTTTGAGTCGAGCACATACTGCCGCCCGTCTTCACGTATGAAAACCACCCTGTGCCAAAATGGCTTGCCCTTTTCCAGATGCCACTTGATTGCAAGCAGCGCACAATCCGGCAGAGTCTCCCAGCCCGTAAACGGCTTCTCTTTCTCTTCTGAAGGAAAACCAAGCCTGTTCAACAGACGACGAACATGTGCCGTCTCCGACCACAGTGAAGGATCATCCGCGCGGATAGCCATTTCATTGGCCACCGCCTTGACGACTTCATAGGACAGACCGGCAATCGCTGCAGCACTTGCTATAGCGCAACCTGTCGTTTCTTTCTGGATAACCGGTTTCACGCTGCTCCAAGGACCCTATTCAGCCTCGAACCTGTTATCACGCTCAACCCTGGCCACCCTGAGCCGATAGGCCGAATACCATTTCTCCCTGCCCATTTTCTGAGCCATCCTGTGATCAAGGTGATCCCGCCATTGGCGAATGGACGCTTCATCAGGCCAATAGGAGACGGATATGCCAAAGCCATCTTCACGTGCAGACTCAAATCCCAAAAAGCCCGGCCGCTTTCTTGCCAGGGCAACCATGTGCTCAGCCATTTTAGCGTAACCATCACTGTCCCGGGAAAGCATGGATGAAAAGATCACGGCATAAAATGGGGGTTCAGGGGTGTCAGCGAACAGATCCATATCCCTATACCTCTGGCTGAAATAAGAGATGTTCTACGCCCGGGCGGGCAAATCACAATGTTTTGAGTATACGCCTGTTCTGCGCAGCGCGGACAGGATCGGGATCCGGTACAGAGGGCATTACTTCAAGAGAAGCGATATAGTGCGTCGTGAGCTGATGATGCCTTGCTCCGGTGACCACAAAGTCCTTGTACCAGTCGAAGGGCTGCAAGTCAGCATCGATCATCTCGGGCAAGGCGCAATAGGTCAGCGCAGTGACCTTGCCATCCAGCGTCACTATCTGCACCTGGCGATCATTATAACCCCTGCCGAGGTCCTCGGCCTGATCGAGCGCTACCCGCTCTTCGTGGGCAAGGGAATAGAGTACACCCTCGACCAGGTCTGTTTGAGCGCCAGTATGAAAAGCGTCGCACTTTGCAGAGCCGTCCCTGCCTATCTTGTGAAAACTGAGCCGGTGACCTGTCAGTACGCCTGCACCTATGACGCGGCAGGAGGGCGCGCGTGCCCGCAATCGGGGCACGCACATGTTTGAACCATATGCGAAATAAAGCAGATGCCCGGCCGGGACCTGCATCAGATCTCCGCCACCAGTTGGCATACCCTCTCCACCTGGGCCTCGCTCATGGCAGGGAAGATCGGCAATGAGAGGGTCTCGTTACAGAGGCGGTCCACCACCGGAAGATCTCCGGGCTTATACCCCAGGGACTTGTAGATATCCTGCAGGTGCAGCCCAAGGGGATAGCACTGGCTGTTACCCACCTTGTGCTCATTGAGGTGAGCACGCAGGGCATCCCGACGGAGGTGACGTATGGTGTAGAGATTGAAGGCGTGACGTCCATCACCAGGGCGAACAGGAGTCGCCAGGTCCAGGTCAGCGAGGCGCTCGTCATACCAGCAGGCAACGCGAAGTCGCGCCTCAACATCCTCTTCGAACTTCCGCAGCTTGATACGCAGCAGTGCTGCCTGCACTTCGTCGAGACGGCTGTTGTAGCCCAACTCGTCGTGGGTAAAAGGTGCCGTGGCGCCATGATTGCGCAGCTTGAGCAGGCGTGCCTTGATCTCATCGCTGCTTGTGGTGATCAACCCCCCGTCTCCGTAACAGCCCAGAACCTTGGTGGGATAGAAACTGAAGCAGCCGGTATCGCCGTGGCTCCCCACGACACCCGCACCGTACCTGGCGCCAAATGCCTGGGCACCGTCTTCCACCACTGAAAGGCCATGCTCCTCAGCGATGGACTTTATCGCCGTCATGTCCGCCGGGTTACCGAAAATGTGTACCGGCAGGATCGCCCTAGTATTGGGTGTCACCTTGGCGCGGACACTCTCCGGGTCAATATTGAAACTCGCCTCATCGATATCAGCGAACACGGGAGTCGCACCGACCATGGAGATCGCCTCGGCCGTGGCAAAAAAGGTGAAGGGCGAGGTGATCACTTCATCGCCCGGACCGATATCCAGCGCCCTGAGAGACAGCACCAAAGCATCCGTACCATTGGCCACGGCAATGGCATGACGCGAACCCACATACTCGGCAGCCTCCTCTTCGAAGGCGCGCACATTGGGTCCGAGAATGAATGCACCGCTAGCGCCGATATCACTGAGGTTGCTGAACCACTCTTCGCGCAGCGATTCGAACTCGGCCTGAAGGCTCAGGTAGGGGACACCCTGGATGGGCTGGTCTGTCATGTTATTGTCCTGCCGGTAAATGAGTTTTGAGTTTAATGATAAGTGATTTCTCGGCGCGCGAAAGGGTCGCTGCATTGCATCCAGAGCGGCAGCGCCTTAAAACCGCGGAATCATGCGTCGAGCCGCCCCATGATCTCGGCCTTGACCCGCATGGCAACCTCCAGTGCCTCCTGTCCCGTATGGCCGTCCACCAGTGGCTTGATGCCCTCGTTCACGCAATCGACGAAAGCGGCAAGCTCGGCATCCAGTGGCTTCACAGGCTCCACTTCCAACTGCTCCACAACCACCTCGGGCCACTCTTCGCCGGGCTTCGACTTGGGATAGGCGGTTTCGATGCGCTGAGCAATAAAATCCAGGGATTCGTAGCGGTTCTCTTCAAACACGCGAATTCGGCGTGTCTGCTTCTCCGATACGCGGCTGGCAATGACATTGGCCACAGTGCCGTTGGCGAACTCCAGGCGGACATTGGCGATATCCACGTGGGCGGTGAGGACGGGCGTGCCCACGGCGGATATCGAAGTAATTTCTGATTTGACCAGTGAGAGGATGATGTCGATGTCGTGGATCATCAGGTCGGAGACCACATCCACGTCAGTGGCCCGGGCCACAAAGCCACCCATACGATGGGCTTCGATAAAGCGGGGGCGTACGATGCGATCCGCCAGCGCCATGACCCCGGCGTTGAAACGCTCAAGATGACCCACCTGCAGCACCACCCCGGCCTCTTCGGCCAGGCGCACGATTTCGCGACCCTCCTCCACTGTGGCCGCTATGGGCTTCTCAAGCAGCATGTGGACGCCATTCTCGAGAAACGGCTGAGCCTCATCCAGGTGGTGCGTGGTGGGTACGACGATACTGACTGCATCCACCTTGCCGAGCAAATCCTTGCCCAGTTCAAAAGCCTCGCAGCCGCACTCCTCCGCAACACTTCGCGCGACGTCCCGGTTGATATCCGCCACGCCGACCAACTCCACGTTTGACATACGTGAGTAGATCAATGCATGAAAACGACCGAGATAACCGACACCTACGACGCCTACGCGCAGTTTTTCACTCACTTTGCACCCGCAATGCTCTTGAAAAAGGGGGGATTTTAAACCATCCCCACCCCACGAGCCATGCGGATAGCCGTCCCGGCCCGCTCAGCGGTGCAATACGGTGGTGATCGGGACCTTGTCTCCTGCGAGATGCAGATGAAAACTCAGTGTTACGGCGGTAGCGATACCGACCACGGCCACAAGAATAAAGAGGATATCCGGTTTGCGATGTCTCTGGTGATAGCTTCTGTACATACCCCCTCCCGTGGATGTTTCTCAAGGGGAATGAAGCAGATCATGGCCTATAGGAGGGAAAATTACCTTGCAGCAGTTCACATGCCGGAACGTTACGATGGGAACAGGTGTACCGCTATTTAAAGAATTGTCGCCTTGTTCTCAGTTCAACTATTCTGAGCCGGCGCCCGACTCCTGCAGCAGCTTGATCACGTCCTGGTGTTTGCCAAGTTCAGCCCGCTTCATGGCATCGCTGCCCGCTGCATTCTTCAGGTTCATATCCGCGCCGGCATAGATGAGAGCCGCGACCGCATCGACATGCCCGAAAGCGGCTGCTTCCATCAGTGCCGAATTACCCCCGCCATCCACGGCGTTAACGTCGGCGCCCGCCCCGATCAGGGCACGCAGGGTACGCACGTTACCGTTGAACGCGGCCATCACCAGTACCGGGCGACCATTGGCATTCTTGGCATTGGCATCGGCACCCTGGGCCAGCAGATCAGAGACCATGCGCTCCAGGCCCTGGCTGGCCGCCATCAGCAGCTGTTGATTCTGATCAGCCCCGTGGGCGGCAGCTGTCACACCTAGCAATATACCGAGCAGTAATTGACGCCACATGGACGAGTACCTCGAATTATTCTCCGTTAACCGAAATATCGGCCTCTCTCCAATAAACTGAAACTTGCTTTTAGACCCCGGTGACTATAACGTGCGCGCAATTCAGTATCCATATTATGGCCTGTTAACAGGCCTTATGACCATGCAACAGAGCAGCCACAATCAAATCAGCGTCGATGTTGAAACCACCTACGTGGAAAGCCAGTCCCGCCCCGAGCAGGATCACTACGTCTTCGCCTATACCATTACCATCGCCAACACGGGCGAGACCTCTGCGCGACTGCTGACCCGGCACTGGATCATCACCGACGCCAACGGCCATACACAGGAGGTCCACGGCGAAGGGGTAGTGGGAGAACAACCGTTCCTGCGCCCGGGTGAGCGCTTTCGCTACACCAGCGGCACCTCCCTTGAGACCCCTGTGGGAACAATGGAGGGCAGCTACCAGATGCGCAATGAGGAGGGCGAGTTTTTCGACGCCCCTATCGCTCCCTTCTCCCTGGCTATACCCAAGAGCCTGAATTGATCACAGAGCCAACGGATCGAGATGAATTCATCACAGACACGAGAACCGGTCATTTTCCTGGCGGCAATCAGCCTGTTTCTCCTGTTCAGTGGCATCGATCCGGTTGCGGATCGCTACACCTGGTTCCTCGAAACCGTGCCGGTGATGATCGGTATTGCGATCCTGGTACCCACCTACCGGGATTTTCGTCTGACCCCGCTGCTCTACCGCCTGCTCGCCCTGCATGCACTGATTCTGATGATCGGCGGCCACTACACCTATGCCGAGGTTCCCCTTTTCAACTGGTTGCGTGACGCGTTCGAATTATCACGCAACCACTACGACCGTATCGGCCACCTGGCCCAGGGGTTCATCCCCGCCATCCTGGCCAGGGAGATCTTGCTTCGCCGCTCCCCCCTGGAACCGGGGAAGTGGCTCTTCCTGGTGGTCACCAGCATATGCCTGGCCTTTTCCGCCTTCTACGAAATGATTGAATGGTGGGCGGCACTGGTGAGTGAACAGGCCGCAGAGGCTTTTCTCGGCACCCAGGGCGACCACTGGGACACCCAGTGGGACATGTTCCTGGCCCTGGTCGGCGCCATCACCTCCCAACTGCTGCTGGCGGGATATCACGATCACCAGCTGAAAACCCTTTCACAACAAGCACACAAAGCAACATAGAGAGCAACATGGCAGTATACGCGATTGGTGATGTACAGGGCTGCTACGATGAACTCCAGCGACTGCTGGAGAAGATCAGGTTCGACTACGGGAAGGACAAGCTCTGGTTCGCCGGGGACCTCGTCAACCGCGGCCCCCACTCCCTGGAGGTGCTGCGTTTCGTAAAAAGCCTTGGCAAGCGTGCCGTCACGGTACTTGGCAACCACGACCTCCACCTGCTGGCCATGTCCGAAGGCAACCTCAAGCACAACCGCAAGAACCACACCCTGGACGCCATTCTTTCCGCTAAGGATAGAGACGAACTGCTGCACTGGCTGCGCCACCGTCCGATGATGCACTTCAGCAAGAAGCGCAACATCAGCCTGATCCACGCCGGCATGCCCCCCCAGTGGGACATCGAAACAGCCCAACGCTGCGCCCGAGGGCTGGAAGCAGCTCTACAAGGTGATGGCTTCCACGACTACTGTCACCAGATGTACGGCAACGAACCCGCCTGCTGGTCCGACGACCTAAAGGGCATGGAGCGTCTGCGCTTCATCACCAACGCCTTCACCCGCCTTCGCTACTGCGACAGCGAAGGCAACATGGCCCTCAAGGAGAAAGGACCGCCTGGATCCCAGGGCCCTGGTCTGATGCCGTGGTTCGAAATGCCCAACCGCAGGAGCCGTAACGACCATATCCTGTTCGGCCACTGGTCCACCCTTGGCTATCTTCATGAAGAGAATATCTGGGCACTGGATACCGGGTGCCTCTGGGGGGGATGCCTGACGGCGCTGAGACTCTACAAAAATAAAGAGTACAAACATTGTCAGGTCGATTGTCCTGGTGCAGCCAAGCCGAAATAGTCACAACGACGTGATTTTAATCTTGCCCATCGGAATTCATGACCAAGACAGCCACATAAAAACAGGGGATTTCACCTGTTTTTTTATGTGATCTGGCCTATCAGTAATTTCTTTTTTAATTCAATAAAACTTCTACCTGTTCGGTGACGACGCGTTGGCAGGCGCTGTCATCATTACCACCAAGCGTGGCGCTAAATACGATTAGCAGGCTGTTGAAATAGTCCCTTATTTGAGCTCTATTGTACCAGCCGCTTTCAATACGGCCTGATTTCCAAGAGACAAACGGCCGCAATCGCTGGA
>NZ_MPRJ01000011.1 GCF_002020805.1 Solemya velesiana gill symbiont
TCATAAGTGCTTCGTCTCTTGGTCGGGAGAAGCACCGACTCTACCAGCTGGCCCTTCAACTACCAATTGCACTTATTATCCGAAACCGCCTTTTATTAAGATTTGAAATAGTTATAATTTATCTCGCTGATACTGGTTTGAAGCTAAAACCGAGTAAAAACTGACCAAGCGAGAACAAATTATGTCGGCAGACAATCGTCCTGTCTTTCTGGACCTCACCAAGTACCGATTTCCCATGGCGGCCATCATGTCCGTCGGCCACCGGGCAAGTGGAATCTTCATGGTCATGTTGGTTCCGTTCCTGGCCTACCTGCTTGACCTCTCCCTATCCAGCTCCGATGGATTTGCGGAAGTTCAGGCTATTCTCGATCACTGGATATTGAAACCGATCGGGTTTGTCGCACTCTGGGCCTTGATCCATCACCTGCTCAGCGGCATCCGCTTTCTGCTGATCGATTTCCACATCGGCGTTGAACGCGACACGGGTAGGAAGTCAGCAACGGTTGTCACCTATGCCGCCCCGGTGGTCACCCTCCTAATAGGAGTGATGCTATGAGCCGACAAGCATCGGGGCTTCGTGCCTGGGCACTGCAGCGCATCAGCGCTGTCTACCTCGGCCTCTACATTATCTACTTCCTGGGTGTCCTGCTGATCTGTCCACCCGACACCTATGAAGCCTGGAAGGCCTTTGTGGGTGACCCCTGGGGAAGCATGGCAATGCTGCTCTTTTTCTCCTCGCTTCTGCTTCATGCATGGGTGGGGGTTCGTGATGTGCTCATCGACTACGTGCATCCCATGATGATTCGGGTAACGCTGCTGACGGTGTTCGGCATCGGCCTGATCGGCAGCAGCTTCAGTATTGCCAAGGCGATTTTTCTCGCCGGGCTTCAATCCTGAGACCTGAATAGAGACTGAATATGACCCTAGTCAGAAGACATTTCGACGCACTGATCATCGGTGCCGGCGGCGCCGGACTGAATGCGGCACTGCAACTGGCCAACGCCAATCTCAGGGTTGCCGTTGTATCCAAGGTTTTCCCGACACGCTCTCACACGGTTGCCGCCCAGGGTGGTGTTAACGCGGCACTGGCCAACGTGCTGCCTGACAACTGGCACTGGCACATGTTCGACACGGTGAAGGGCTCGGATTACCTGGGTGACCAGGACGCCATCGAGTTCATGTGCCGCGAGGCGATTCCCACCGTCTACGAACTGGAACACAACGGTGTGCCTTTTTCACGCCTGGACAACGGACGCATCTATCAACGCGCATTCGGCGGCCAGAGCCAGAACTTTGGTGGCGCACAGGCTGCACGAACCTGTGCAGCGGCTGACCGTACCGGCCATGCCATTCTGCACACCCTCTATCAGCAGAATATTCGTGCAAGGACCCATTTTTTCGACGAGTACTTCGCTGTCGACCTGATTGCCGATGACGAGGGCGCGATACTCGGTGCCCTGGTGTTGGAGATCGAGACCGGTGAGCCCCTGCTCATTGAATCCAAGACCACGCTGCTCGCAACCGGCGGTTGTGGCCAGGTGTTCAGAACCACATCCAATGCGCACATCAACACCGGCGACGGCATGGCCATGGCTTTGCGTGCCGGGGTGCCGCTGATGGACATGGAGTTCTTCCAGTTCCATCCCACGGGTATCGCGGGAAAGGGGATGCTGATCACCGAGGGTGTTCGCGGTGAAGGCGGTTACCTTGTCAACAAGGACGGTGAACGATTCATGGAGCGCTATGCACCGAACGCAAAGGACCTGGCCAGTCGCGACGTGGTTTCCAGGGCCATCGTCACCGAGGTGAAGGAGGGCAGGGGCTGTGGTCCCGAGGGTGATCACGTGATGCTCAAGGTGGACCACCTTGGCGAGGAAATTGTCAGCAAACGCTTGCCGGGTATTCGCGAGAGCTCCCAGATATTTGCCGGCGTAGACCCGGTCGTGGAGCCGATCCCGGTATTCCCCACGGCCCACTATGTCATGGGTGGCATCCCCACCAACCGCTATGGCAGGGTTGTCGTGCCTGTACAGCACGGCCCGGAGGAGGTGATACCCGGACTCTATGCCGCAGGGGAATGTGCCTGCGTATCCGTTCACGGTGCCAACCGCCTTGGCGGTAACTCCCTTCTCGATATCCTGGTCTTCGGACGTGCCGCCGGACAGGACATTATCGAGTTCCTGAAAGAGAACCCCAATCACCGACCGATGGATGAGGCTGCGGTTGAGAAGGTGATGTCGCGGCTTACCCGTTGGGAAGAGAAGGGTGAGGGGATCTCGGTGCAGGATCTACGGGCAGAATTCCGCAAGGTGATGGAGGATCACGCCGGTGTATTCCGTACCGACGAGATCATGGCCGAAGGCGTTGAGAAGGTGAAGGAGATCAGGGAAAAGCTGAAGGATCTGAGGCTGCAGGACCAGAGTTCGGTGTTCAACACGGCGCGTGTGGAAGCGTTGGAACTGGAGAACCTGGTCGATATCGGCATGTCCATCGTCCTCTCCGCGCTCAATCGCCAGGAGAGTCGCGGCGCCCACTCCCGCCCGGATTACCCGGACCGGGACGACAAAAACTGGATGAAGCACAGCCTCTACTTCTACGAAGAGGATCGCGTGGAGTACAAGCCGGTTCGCACCAAGCCCCTGTTTGTCGAAACCTTTCCGCCCAAAGAGCGTGTCTACTGAGGTCCCGCGTATGAAATTCATCGTATTTCGATACAATCCCGACCTGGATGCCACGCCCCGCATGCAGGAGTACGACGTTGAGGTGACACGCGGCATGATGCTGCGCGACGCTCTGCTGGAGATCAAGCGCCAGGACGAATCGTTCTCGTTCCGTCACTCCTGTGGTGAAGGCGTCTGCGGATCGGACGGACTCAACGTCAACGGCACCAACCTCCTTGGCTGCATCACCCGCGTCAGCGATCTGAAAGAGCCCGTCAAGGTGCGGCCGCTGCCCGGCAGACCTGTCATACGTGACCTGGTGGTGGACATGAGCCAGTTCTACCAGCAGTACCGCGCCGTCGAACCCTACCTGATCCGCAGGGATCCGCTGCCCGAGCAGGAGATCCTGCAGTCTCCAGAGGAACGGGATAAACTGGACGGACTCTACGAATGCATCATGTGCGGCTGCTGCTCCACATCCTGTCCCTCCTTCTGGTGGAATCCCGACAAGTTTCACGGTCCCCAGGCACTGCTGCAGTCCTGGCGATTCCTCGCCGACAGCCGTGACCAGGCGACAGATGAGCGTCTCGATGCCCTGGAAGGCCCCTACAAGCTGTTCCGCTGCCACACCATCATGAACTGCGTGGATGTCTGTCCCAAGCATCTCAACCCGACCAAAGCCATCGGCAAGATCAAGGAGCTGATGCTTGAGCGTGCCATCTAGCAACACACTTCCAAGTATCGAAAAGCTCCGCTGGCAGTGCCGGCGGGGCATGCTCGAACTGGACTATGCACTCTCGGATTTCCTGGAGCAGCAATACCCGAACCTGGCAGAAGAGGAACAGGCGCTGTTCGTGAGACTGCTCGATTTCGAGGATCAACTGCTACTGGACTGGCTGATGGGCAATGTCGTCCCTTCAGACGATTGGTTACGCGACTTGGTTGAGCGGATCGCCAGGCGCAGTTGAGTCCAAGTCGTATCACAGGGAGGTGATCATGAAACGAGCGGGTGAGAGACTGCGACTTGAGCCGGGCAGTTCACAGGCGTTGAAGCTGTTCCTTATCCTTGTTCACCTGGTTCCATCGTTACCCCTGCTGATGCTTCCCCTGCCTGGATGGTTCTAGGCTGTGGCCCTGTCATTCTCCTGGTCAGCGCCTTTTTCAGCTGGAGACATCAAATCCGCAACAACCAGGGCATTTCAGCAATCGAATCGGATGCCGATGGGCGCTGGACACTCTACGACCAAAATGGCGAAGAGGATGAAGTGCAGTTGATGCCGTCCACCCTGGTTCTTCCCTGGCTGATCATTTTCCACTTCCGGGGCTCGCCTTCCTGGCGCCGACAGCTGCTGGTTCCATGGGACGCTGCAGATCCGGAGATGTTGCGTTGTTTCCGGGTAAGGCTGCTGGACAATCCCCAAACCTCAAATCAGCCTGGTCATTCCGGTGCATACCGGAATCTAGGTACGCCATTCGGTGAACAATTGGTAGGTATTTATATTTAAACCAAGCTGTGAGAATTAGCTCGAGCATTAGATACACTAAAAGCTTCTCAATCCATTCCCTGGATTCCGGCATCCGCCGGAATGACGCTAAGAAGACTGATGAGTTGGAGGCTTAATAACTACCCAGGGAGTATTCCGAATTGTAGTTGTCCGGTATCAGGACGGTTGGCCCACGCTGGAACCGCTCGTCCCGCTTGGGAAAATCGAGGGTATAGTGCAGTCCGCGGCTTTCGCGGTGTCGCTGGGCGGACTGGATGATCAGGTCGGCCACGTCCACCAGGTTTCTCAGTTCCAGCAGGTCGTTGCTGACCCTGAAATTGGAGTAGTACTCGCTGATCTCGTGGCGCAGCAGGTTGACCCTGCGCTTGGCCCTTTCAAGCCGCTTGTTGGAGCGCACGATGCCGACGTAGTCCCACATGAAATGGCGCAACTCGTCCCAGTTGTGGGAGACCACCACCTCTTCGTCTGAATCGGTGACACGGCTCTCATCCCAGAGTGCAATAGTTTCGGGGTAGGGCGTGGACTTGGCCTTTCTGGCAATCTCTTCGCTGGCCAGCTGGGCGAATACCAGGCACTCCAGCAGCGAGTTGCTGGCCATGCGGTTGGCGCCATGCAAACCGGTATAGGCAGCTTCGCCGATGGCGAACAGGTTGGGGATGTCGGTGCGTGCCCGCTGATCGGTCATGATACCACCGCAGGTGTAGTGGGCGGCCGGTACGACCGGAATCGGTTCCTTGGTGATATCGATCCCGAATTTCAGACAGTTGTTATATATGGTCGGAAAATGGGATTGGATGAAATCTACCGGTTTGTGGCTGATGTCCAGGTAGACGCAGTCGTCACCGGTGCGTTTCATCTCGTGGTCAATGGCCCGGGCAACGATATCCCGTGGCGCAAGTTCTGCGCGTTCGTCGAATTCAGGCATGAAGCGTTTGCCGTTGGCCAGCAGGAGCCTGGCCCCTTCACCCCGCAGCGCCTCGGTGATGAGAAACGACTTGGCATGGGGGTGGAACAGGCAAGTGGGGTGAAACTGGATGAATTCCATATTTGCCACCCGGCAACCTGCTCGCCAGGCCATGGCGATGCCATCGCCGGTAGCGACATCCGGATTGCTGGTGTAGAGATAGACCTTGCTCGCACCACCGGTTGCCAGAATGGTGAATTTGGCCAGAAATGTGTCCACGCGACCGCTTTTCATATCGAGAATGTAACTGCCCAGGCAGCGGTTCTCGCCCTTGCCCCTCTTGTTACTGGTAATCAGGTCGACGGCGTTGTGGTGCTCGAAAAGAGTGACATTCGGCTTGTTTCTGATTCTCGATTCCAGGGTATTTTCCATCTCTTTGCCGGTGGCGTCAGCGGCATGAATGACCCGGCGATGGGAATGCCCCCCTTCGCGGGTGAGATGGTAACCTCCGCGCTTGGGTTCGTCCTCGGTGAAGGCAACACCCTGATCCAGCAGCCACTGGATATTTTCAGGACCTTTTTCCACGACCATCCGGACCGTGGCTTCATCACACAGGCCGGCGCCTGCATTGAGGGTGTCGGTGACGTGCGATTCAACAGAGTCCTCCTCTTTATCGAGGACAGCGGAAATACCCCCCTGTGCATAGTAGGTATTGCCCTCACGCAGTTCGCGCTTTGCGATGACGGCAATCTTCAGCTGTTCAGGCAGTCGCAGGGCCAGGCTCAGGCCAGCTGCGCCGCTGCCGATGATCAGTACATCAAATTGGTGTTCTTTGCGCATCTTTTCCGGATTTGCCGGAACCGGGTCAACGGTTCATAATTTGGATCAGTTGGCCGACAAAAAATCGGGCCAGCCTGTTCTGCGAAATCCTATCTCAAATCAGGTGTGACGAGAACAGAAAAAATAATCGAATCTTTCGGAACTTATCAGTAAACAGGCTGTCAACTCCAGTAAATATGGAGCAGCGCTTGCCACAATCAGGGGGACCGCCTGGATGGGCGAGCGACAGGTAGACCAGGAGTTGGTTGCGCGGGTGCAGCGCGGTGACAAAAAGGCTTTTGACCTGCTGGTGCTGAAATACCAGCAGAAAGTGGCCAATCTGGTATCACGCTATGTCAGGGATCCGCACGAGACACTGGATGTGACCCAGGAGGCTTTTATCAAGGCTTACCGGGCGCTCCCCAATTTTCGTGGTGAAAGCGCCTTTTACACTTGGCTCTACCGTATTGCCATTAACACAGCGAAGAACTTCCTGGTCGCCCAGGGCCGGAGACCCCCGGGAAGTGACGTGGATGCGGAAACCGCAGAGCAGCTTGATGTGGGTGTTCGCCTCAAGGAGCACGGGACGCCTGAAAACCATCTTCTTGAGGATGAGATTGCGGCAACCGTCAAGCAGGCCATTGACGATTTGCCCGAGGATCTCAGGACCGCCATTACTCTGCGGGAGTTGGAGGGGCTGAGTTACGACGAGATTGCGAAAGCGATGGATTGCCCGGTGGGTACGGTTCGATCGAGAATTTTCAGGGCACGTGCGGCGATCGACACCAGGCTCAAACCCTTATTGGAACCCTAAAAATGTCGGATATCAGAATGTCAGACAAACAAAGAGAACAGATATCAGCGCTGCTGGATGATGAGCTCTCTTCCGATCAGGCAGCTGAGACGCTTGCCGGATTGCGAGAGGATGAACAACTACGCTCGGCCTGGGATCGATACCACCTGATCGGTGACGTGATGCGTGGCGAGAGGGTACACGTTACCACTGCGAATGTGGCCGACAAGGTACGACAGCGACTGGAATCAGAACCCAGCATCATTGCAGTTCCGAAATCGGAGCAGGCGGCTGAAACGGGGCAGAGGGCACCTGTCCGCTGGCTGCGTCCCGCAGCAGGGGCCGCGCTGGCAGCATCGGTTGCCGTGGGTGCGGTAATGGTCTCTCCCCACCTGACTCAAATCTCCCCCGAATCTGAAGGCATCACAGTGGCCACCGCACCTGCACCCATTTCACTCCCGCAGCACAGTGGAACACGCTGGAAAAACCTTTCACAACCCGAAGTCGAATCCAAACTCAACCGCTACCTCGTGGATCACAGCGAATATGCGTCCCCCGGCGGAATGACAGGAGTCCTTCCCTATGCATCGTTCGTCAGCTATGACGCCAAACCTTAAGAACATGCGATTTATCGTTCTTCTGGCCAGTGCTGTTCTGCTTCTGCCACAGCAGCTCCTCGCTGACGAAGATGTACATCACATGCTCAAAAAAATGGTACAGGCAGTCCATGGATTGAGTTACGAGGGCACCTTCGTCTACCTTCACGGCAACCAGTTGGAATCCATGTGGGTGGTTCATACGCTGAAAGAGGATGGAGAGCGGGAACGCCTGATCTCTCTGAACGGGGCTGCCCGCGAAGTGGTCAGGGATAACGCCTCCGTTACATGCATTGCCCCTGATGCGCGTTCGGTATCCGTAGGCAAACGTATTCTGGGGCGCAGCTTCCGGGCCGTCTTCTCCATAGATACCAGCCAACTCGGGGCTATCTACGACTTCAAGGTGCTTGGTCATGACCGTGTGGCGGGCAGACCCACCAAGGTCGTTGCCATACTCCCCAAGGACCAGTACCGATATGGATACCGCATCTACCTGGACCATGAGCACAGTCTGCCCCTCAAAACCGACATGCTCGACTCATCCGGCGAGGCGATCTCACAAGTCATGTTCACTCATATGAATGTAGATCCGCATATCGATGACCGTGCAGAATCCACCCTCGAAGGCAAGGAACTCTACCGCTGGGGACAGCGTAATTCCACCCAAACACGCAGACCCGTGGAAAAATCCAACTGGGTGTTCAAAAACCTTCCGTCGGGTTATAGCCTGAGCATCCATACCCAGCGTCCTTCCGGCAAAGAAAGCAGGGGTGTCGATCACTTTGTACTGTCCGATGGCCTGGCTTCGCTGTCAGTGTATATTGAGCAGCAAGGTGAACAGTCCGGGCTGAACGGAAGCTCCCAAATGGGCGCGGTGAATGCATATGGCAGCCTGTTTCAGGGGCACCAGGTGACCGCAGTGGGGGAGGTACCCGTGGCGACCGTAAAACGAGTGGCTACAGCACTCCAGCGTAGTGACAAGTAAGCTCAAATGCTCGAAGAACCGGCCCTGGTCACCAACAGTGAAGATGGCTACGCGATAGTCGAAACTCAGCGTAAAACCACCTGTGGTGGATGCGAGGCGGGATCGACCTGCGGCACCAATGTACTTGCCAAGGTGTTCGGTAACAGGAAAAGCAGCTTTCGTGTTCGTAATCCCATTGGTGCCAAGCCGGGGGAGAGGGTGATCATTGGACTTCCTGAATCCGCCTTGCCCAAGGCCTCTGTCATCTTCTACCTAGTTCCCCTTGTGGCCATGATGCTGGGTGCCATGCTGGGGGAATGGCTTGCGGGCCAATTAAATTTTTCATCGACAGAACCCATGGCGATATTTTGCGGTCTATTGGGGCTGTTAGCGGGGTTGCTTGGTGCCAGGTACTTCTCACTCAATGCATCCCGGGATAATCAATACCAGGCGGTAATCTTGAGGAGGTCAGGGGATGTCAACCTGACCCTCAATATCACTAAGGGATAACCGCACAGTAATAAAGCTACAGGAGTTTTTTATGCGTGCTTTGATATCGAAAAGCCAGTATCTCGTTTTTGGCCTTGCCCTGTTTCTTATTGCAGCGGCTGAACTACAGGCTCGTTCACTACCCGATTTCACCAAGTTGGTAGAGTCCTACAGCCCTGCGGTGGTAAACATCAGCACCAAGCAGAATAAAACGGTAAAAAACAAGCTGAAACGCGAATTCCATATGCCGGATCCTCCCGAGGGCAGCCCCTTCAACGAGTTCTTCAAACACTTTTTCGGTGAAGGTTACGGCGGGGATTTCGAAAGGCACTTCGATACCCAGTCCCTGGGTTCTGGTTTCATCATCTCTGAAGACGGTTACCTGCTGACAAACAACCACGTGGTTGAAGAGGCTGATGAGGTTCTGGTTCGTCTGAGCGACCATCGCGAATTCACGGCCAAGGTAATCGGCAAGGACAAGCGCAGTGATGTCGCACTGCTCAAGATCGAAGCAGACGACCTTCCCACCGTGAAAATAGTTAAGGGCAGCGACCTGAAGGTCGGTGAATGGGTGCTGGCCATCGGTTCGCCGTTTGGATTCGATCACTCTGTAACTGCCGGTATCGTCAGTGCAAAAGGCCGAAGCCTGCCCAATGAAAACTACGTACCGTTTATTCAGACCGATGTGGCCATCAACCCCGGAAACTCCGGTGGTCCCCTGTTCAATCTCGATGGCGAGGTGGTTGGAGTCAACTCCCAGATCTACAGCCGAACCGGTGGCTTCATGGGTCTCTCGTTCGCCATTCCCATTGAAATGGCCATGAATGTAGCGGACCAGCTGCGCGAGAAAGGCAGGGTCAGCCGCGGATGGCTCGGCGTTCTGATCCAGGATGTAACCCGTGAGCTGGCAGATTCTTTCGGCATGGAACATCCTCATGGGGCGATTGTCGCCAAGGTGTTGCCAGATAGCCCGGCTGAAGAGGCAGGCCTGGAGCAGGGCGATGTGATCCTGACCTTTAACGGCCAAAAGCTGTACAACTCTTCCATGCTGCCTCCGCTGGTCGGTTCCAGCCGTATCGACAAGCCTGCGACTGTTGAGATTGTGCGAGCCGGAAAACGCAAGACTATCAAAATAAATATTGGTGAATTGCCAGAAGATGACAAGATTGCACAGATCTCCCAAGAGGGTTTTGGTCAGCAGAGTGATGTGAACGTACTGGGGCTGGTCGCAGCCGATATCACGCCCGAAATGAGGAAAGAGCAGCGTCTTGAGAATGTAAGAGGTGTGATTGTCGAGGAGGTGAGGCCAGGTCCTGCAAAGGCTGCCGGTCTGACCGAAGGCGATGTCATTCAGATGATCAACAATACCCGCGTTGATAACCTGGAGCAGTTCAATGCGCAGGTGGAAGCGCTGCAAAAAGGGAAGACCACCGCTGTGCTGGTACTGCGCCCAACGGGTCCGCGGTTCCTTGCCCTCCATGTTCCTGAAGAATGAGTCAACCAGGGATCTGTTTTACGCTCTATACACGCAACGGCTGCCATCTCTGTGAGGACATGAGATGGCAGCTTGTTGAGATGCAGAAGGAGAGGGGGTTCGAGTTCAACGAAATCGATATCGATGCCGATCCCGAGTTGGAAAAGCGTTATGGGACGTTGATTCCTGTTTTGGCACTCGGTGAGAAGGTACTTTGCAACTACTACCTGGATCCTGTTGCTGTTAACGAGACGCTTGCCCGGGAATGAGCTATTTGAGCGAAGACTATTCTGGGTTATCATTGGCAACGAATTTTTCCAGGATCTGCTACTCCTGAAAGCGGAACTTTTCGGAAGGGAAAGTTCCGCTTTTTCAATTAGTTATATAATTATTGTCGAATTGGTATTAAATAGGTGTTTACGCTTTTCGACTTGGACTGGCTGGCAAACAGACGCAATAACAGATGACCGACCTCAGACATATCCGAAATTTCTCCATCATTGCCCATATCGATCATGGTAAATCAACCATTGCTGATCGATTCATCCATATCTGTGGTGGTCTCAGTGATCGGGAGATGGAAGAGCAGGTTCTTGATTCGATGGACCTGGAGAGGGAGCGTGGCATCACCATCAAGGCTCAGAGCGTTACCCTGGACTACAAGGCAAAAAACGGCAAAATCTACCAACTTAACTTTATCGACACCCCGGGGCACGTGGATTTCTCATATGAAGTCTCACGCTCACTGGCGGCCTGCGAGGGCGCTTTGCTGGTGGTCGATGCAGCCCAGGGCGTCGAAGCCCAGAGTGTCGCCAACTGTTACACCGCCATCGAACAGGGCCTTGAGGTTCTGCCCGTGTTGAACAAAATCGATCTGCCGGCCGCAGAGCCGGAAAGAGTCATCAACGAGATCGAAGAGATCATTGGGATCGAGGCGGAAGAAGCAATCCGCGTAAGCGCAAAAACCGGCATAGGCATACCCGATCTGCTTGAGGAACTGGTCGATAAAATCCCACCCCCGGAGGGCGACGCCAACGCACCCCTCCAGGCCTTGATCATTGACTCCTGGTTCGACTCCTATGTGGGAGTGATCTCCCTCATCCGTGTCGTAAATGGCACCCTCCGCCCGAAAAACAAGATCACCATTATGTCCACCGGGCGCAACTTCCAGGCGGAGAAAGTGGGCGTGTTCGGCCCGAAGCGTGAGGATAAGCCGATGCTTGGCCCAGGCGAAGTAGGCTTCCTCATTGCAGGTATCAAGGACATCGATGGTGCACCGGTTGGCGATACCATCACCCTTACAGACAACAAGGCCAGCGAGGCGCTGCCAGGATTCGAGGAGATGCGTCCCCGCGTATTCTCAGGCCTCTACCCGGTCAGTTCGGACGATTACGAGTCTTTCCGTGAAGCGCTGCAGAAGCTCAAGCTCAATGATGCTGCACTCCATTTCGAGCCCGAAACATCCCAAGCCCTGGGATTCGGTTTCAGATGTGGTTTCCTGGGTATGCTGCACATGGAGATTGTCCAGGAGCGTCTCGAGAGAGAGTACGATCTGGACCTGATCTCAACCGCACCTACCGTAATCTACGAGGTGGTGAAGAGTGATGGTGAGATTATCTTCATCGATAATCCTGCCGATCTGCCTGATCCAAACCATATCGACGAGATTCGTGAGCCCATCATTGAAGCCCACATCCTGGTACCACAGGATCACCTGGGCAACGTGATCAATCTCTGTATCGAGAAGCGTGGCGTACAAAAGAACATGCAGTACATGGGCGGACAGGTTCAGGTGACCTATGAACTGCCCATGAACGAAGTTGTCCTGGACTTTTTCGACCGCTTGAAGTCAGTCAGTCGCGGCTATGCCTCGTTCGAGTATGAGTTCAAGCGTTTTCAGGCAGCACCCCTGATCAAGCTCGATATCCTGATCAATAGTGAGAAGGTTGATGCGCTCTCCATTATCGTTCATCGGGACAACGCCGATTTCAGGGGACGTGAGCTGACGGTGAAGATGAAAGAGCTGATTCCCCGCCAAATGTTCGAAGTGGCGATCCAGGCAGCGATAGGCAGCAAGATTCTGGCCCGCACGAATGTGAAGGCGCTTAGAAAAAATGTAACCGCTAAATGCTACGGTGGTGACATTACCCGCAAGCGGAAGTTGCTCGAAAAGCAGAAGGCTGGTAAAAAGCGTATGAAACAGGTTGGCAGGGTCGAAATTCCCCAAGAGGCATTTCTCGCTGTTCTGAAAGTTGGTAAAGAGAGTTAACCGGTAGAGAAGACAGGCATATCTATGAACTTTGATTTCCCGGCGTTTTTGGTTGCCGCTACATTTATCACCGGCGTCATCTGGTTGATAGATTCACTGTTGTTTGCGTCCAAGCGCCAGCAAAAAAACCAGGATGCAGAGATTCAAACCGTCAAAGAGCCGCTGCTTGTTGAGTACTCACGTTCATTTTTCCCGATTATTCTTGTCGTCCTGGTGCTGAGGTCATTTATCGTAGAACCATTCAGAATTCCGTCCGGTTCTATGATGCCCACGCTGCTTGTCGGGGATTTTATACTTGTCAATAAATTCTCTTATGGACTCAAACTTCCGGTAATTAACAAGAAAATCATAGAGATAGGCGATCCGGAGCGGGGCGATGTCATCGTTTTTAAATACCCTCAAAACCCCAACGTGGACTATATCAAAAGGGTAGTAGGCGTTCCTGGAGATTCTATCGCCTATCGGAATAAAATATTGTATGTAAACGGAGAACCTCAACATCAGAAGCAAGTGGCAATTTATTCTGGTGAAGGGAGTGGCTCCAGTGAAACCGGTTCCATCGAGAGTGTTGAGTTCCTAGGGGAACGCGCACACAACATTTTGGTCAATCCGCTCGCGCCGGATTTTGGCTATGGATGCCAGTTCCTGATGAGAGGACCGATAAAAGTACCCCCAGGACACTACTTTGCAATGGGTGATAATCGGGATAACAGTAACGACAGCCGATGCTGGGGTCTGGTTCCGAAAAAGAACCTCGTTGGCGAAGCATTCGGAATATGGATGAGCTGGGATAGTAACCGTTCATGGTCGCCCGTTCCCGTAGCCTGGGGACGGATTGGCGAAGGGATTAATTAGAAGTTAAATTGGAGGATAGGGGCAATGAAGTCCTTGAGAAAACAAAAAGGCATGACTGGATTGGGGTGGCTGACAATATTGGGCCTGATAGGATTCTTTTCACTGCTGACCATCAAGATTGGCCCGATTTATCTTCAGCACTACACTGTGAAGAGTGTACTCATGTCCCTGAAAGAGGAGCCTTTGATCACCAAGAAAACGCCCTCTCAAATCAAGGGAATGATCTTTAAAAGACTGAAGGTCAATGGCGTCTACGATATGGACAAAAAGGCCGTCACTCTTCAGAAAAGCCCTGGTATTGTCCTGGTGGATATCACCTATACCGTTCAGAAAAACATGGCCGGCAACCTGGATATTCTGGTCAACTTTTCCGAACAAGTAGAACTGGTGTCTAATTGAGAGAGTCCTTGGAGCGCCTCTGTCGTGAAATCGATTACCAGTTCGCTGATCTGCGGCTAGCAGAGAGGGCTCTCACCCATAGAAGCGCTGGAAGCGAAAACAACGAACGCCTGGAATTTCTCGGCGATGCCATTCTTGGCTTCATAATCGCCGATGAGTTGTATCACCGTTTCCCCGATGCCGATGAAGGCCAATTGAGCCGGCTTCGTGCGAAGTTGGTGAAAGGGGATTCTCTCGCCGAGATCTCCCGGTCATTGGAACTAGGCAGTTACCTCAGCCTCGGTGCAGGTGAACTCAGAAGTGGCGGACATTCACGCAACTCTATTCTTGCCGACGCCATGGAAGCCCTGTTTGCTGCGATCTATCTGGACAAGGGTTATGAAAATGCCCACAAGGTCATTTTGGACCTTTTCCAGGAAAAACTTTCCGCATTGACCGCGGAATCTCAGCAGAAAGACCCAAAAACACGCCTGCAGGAATTTCTGCAAGCCAGGAAACTTGAACTGCCGGCCTACAGCATCACCCAGGTTGTTGGTGAACAGCACAATCAAACCTTTACCGTAAAATGCCAGGTCTCCAGCCTGAAAATGGAGTCTGAAGGTACAGGAAGCAGCCGGCGTAAAGCAGAGCAGGATGCGGCTAGTCATCTTCTGGAGCATCTGGTCAATGGCTGAGAAAAACCGAAATCGCTGTGGCTATTGCGCCATCGTGGGTAGGCCAAATGTCGGCAAGTCAACGCTGCTGAACCGTCTTATCGGCCAAAAGCTGGCGATAACATCCAGAAAACCCCAAACCACGCGGCACAGTATTCTCGGGGTTAAGACCACCGAACAGGGCCAGGTGATCTACGTTGATACACCCGGAATTCATCAGCGTGGTGATCAAGCGATGAATAAATACCTGAACCGAACGGCCAAAACAGCCCTGGCTGATGTGGATCTCCTGGTCTTTGTGGTTGAGGCCAATCGATGGACAGATGAAGATGCCGCAGTTTTACAGACCATCAAGAATATCGGTACTCCAACGATACTTGTGGTGAATAAAGTAGATACGGTCAAAGAGAAACAGTCTCTGCTTCCATTTCTCAGTGAAATAGCTGCGAAACACCCATTCGAAGAGGTCATACCTCTGTCGACAATGAGTGGGGATAATGCGGATATGCTGGGCAAGCAGGTATTGGCACGCTTGCCGGAAAGTGAGAACTTCTTCCCGGAAGATCAATTGACCGACCGTCCAGAGCGGTTTTTCGCAGCAGAACTGATACGGGAACAGCTTACACGCCGTTATGCCAAGGAGATCCCCTACGCCTTGACCGTGGAGATCGAAAAGTTCGAACAAGAGGGGAATCTCTACCGTATAAACGCCTTGGTATGGGTTGAGCGCCCCGGACAGAAAAACATCATCATCGGCAGCAAGGGAGCCGCCCTGAAAGAGGTGGCTAAACAAGCCCGGCTGGAAATGGAGAAGTTCTTCGGAACCAAGGTCTTTCTCACTATCTGGGTCAAGGTTAAAAAGAGCTGGTCAAGCGATGAAAGCGCGTTGATACGTCTCGGTTACGGTGATTGAACCTTGTGGCATACAGAAACAACCTTGAAATGCAGCAGGCGTTTATTCTGCACCGCTCACCCTACTCGAACAGCAGCCTGCTCCTTGAGTGCCTGACATCGTCTCAAGGACGATTCCCTCTGATCGCCAAGGGAGCAAACTCGGACAAAGAGCGGAAAAGGGGGGGTAGCCTTCATCCCTTCACTCCACTGTTGATCAACTGGAGTGGCCGGGGCGAGGTAAAGAATCTGTGCAATCATGATGTCAGTGACAGACCGATTCCGCTAACAGGAAATGCGCTTTATTGCGGCTTTTATGTTAACGAATTGATAATGCGCCTGGTTCATAGAAATGACCCGAATGGTGAACTTTTCACCCTCTATAAAGACACCATTTATGCGCTTTCCCAATCACCGATGCTGGACAGTGTGCTTCGAGCATTCGAGTTGAATCTGTTGGCACTACTCGGATACGGACTGAACCTGGAATACGATGCCGTAACAGGCGAGCCTATTGATCCGAACGGATTCTATCTGTTTGAAACTGAAACAGGGCCGATCAGAACAGGTGAACACGCACAACAAGCGATATCAGGCTCCACTTTACTTGGCATCACTTCAGGCGAGGAACTGGACAAGCAAGGCAGGGGGGAGGCAAAAGCGCTTCTCAGGCAGGTGATTTCTTACTACATTGGTGACAAGCCATTGAAGAGCAGGGAGCTTTTCAGGACCATATCTTCAGTTAATAACCGCTGGAAACAATAAACAATGCAACCAAGAGATATTCTACTAGGTGTAAACATTGACTACGTTGCAACCTTGCGCCAACAACGTGGAACCCGCTACCCGGAGACCATACAGGCCGCACTGGTTGCTGAGCATGCAGGTGCTGATGCTATAACTGTTCATCTGCGTGAAGACAGAAGACATATCCAGGACCGGGACGTTGAGATATTGAACGGGACGCTTCAAACCCGAATGAATCTTGAAATGGCTGCAACGGATGAAATGCTGGCGATTGCGCAACGGATTGCTCCCAGCGACTGCTGCCTGGTGCCCGAACGCCGCGAGGAATTGACGACTGAAGGAGGTCTGGATGTAGCCTCGAATATCGGGGCTTTAACGGACTCTTGCGCAGCACTGGCCGAGTCAGATATCAAGGTATCACTTTTTATAGATGCCGACCCCCAACAACTGGACGCTGCTGTAGAAGTGGGTGCGCCTGTCGTGGAGATACATACAGGCCATTATGCCGGTGCGTCAACACGTGGTGAAAGGGAAGTAGAGTTCAACAGAATAAAATCTGCTGTTGCACACGGACTGGATGTCGGTCTGCAGGTGAATGCAGGTCATGGCCTGGATTATCATAATGTCCAGGCTATTGCAGCAATTGAGGGCATCAGGGAACTGAATATCGGGCACTCGATCATTGCGCGAGCAATATTTTCAGGTTTGGACAAGGCAGTTTCGGATATGAAGCGATTGATGCAATACGGGTAATGACATCTCGCTGACCGCCTGAAATAACTGTTTTTCAGGTTATCAAGTAAACAAACAGGATCAAGCAAGTTTCAGAGAGGAGAGGGTGGCGGTCTCCTGATCAACCAGCAACATTGATCGAACAGCCTGCTCAAGACTCTCCTCATCTGCGGCCCGCTCAAGGTCAGAAACATATTTTTTCAGGGCAGAGACGCCACAGACCGCAGCAGAGCCGTGCAAGCGGTGTGCGTTTTCCTTTAATTCTGACCAGTCCTGGTTTTCCAGATTATCCCGCAACTGTTTGCCCATTGTTTGAAGATCCTGGATTAAACGCATGAACATCTCGTCGGCCAGTTCTTTTCTACCCCCAGCGATTCGCAATGCCTCTTCAGCATCCCGTGATGGCAGAATATCGCGACCGGAAGAGGGGGAGGCTTTCGGAATAGCTTTTACGCCGCAATCTTTCCCCAGCAATCCGCAGACCACGCTCCAGAGTCTCTCCTCTTCAATTGGCTTGACCAGGTATTCATCGAAACCCACTGATACGGCATCTTCCCTGTGACCCGGAACGATATCGGCACTTAATGCAACGATAGGCGTATGTGTATCTTCGGGTTCACTTGACCTGATGATCTTGGTTGCTTCTTTGCCATCCATTACCGGCATGTGAATATCAAGAATCACCAAGTCATAGTGGCCTTCTGAGAAAGCATTAATAGCTTCTTCACCATTCTGCACGGCTTCTATTTCTGCTCCGCTGCCTTGTAGCAGGGCAACAATCAACCGGAGATTAGTGGGATTGTCATCCGCGACAAGAAAACGGTATTGATTGAGATCCGGTATCTTTTCAATTACCTGGCCATTTGTTGCAGCTCTTTCTTTGCCAAATACGCCCTGTTCTAAAATACGATAAAGCGCGTTTCGTCCAAGGGGCTTACTTGTACACCGAGTAACGCCATTAATTTTCTGACACTTATCAAGTACAAGATGATCCGATGTGCTTGCAAGAACAAGGATCGATGCATTGGTTCTCTGCCTGATTGATTGGACTCTGCCATCGACCTCCTCGGCGGTTTCGTGAGTTGAAGCCCCGAGCAATACGAAATCGTACCCTTCATTGAATTCTTGCGAATCGAGAGATGCGAGGCTTGCTCCATCAACATTCATGTCCATATGCGTCAACATGTGAACAATGGAATGACGGGATAGTTCATGATCATCAACCACGAGGCAGCGTTTTCCTGATAATTCGGTGTACTGATCATGTGGGATGTCGAGCGGATTCCGAATTTTTTCCAAACCCAGATAAACCCTGAAGCACGACCCTTGTCCCTCTTCACTCTCCACGCTGATTTTGCCCTTCATCGTTTCAGCCAGCTTTCGGCTGATACTGAGTCCGAGCCCTGTTCCTCCATAATTCTTACTGATATTAGTGGAGAGTTGATTGAATGATGTGAACAGGCTCTGTTGTAATTGAGCGGAGATTCCAATGCCTGTGTCAGTGACAGAAAATAGAATGGAGCATTGGTTTTCAGTCTCGCCTTCGAGCATGACCCTAACAATTACCTGCCCTTCGTGCGTGAATTTAATAGCATTGCCGATTAGGTTTACGATTATTTGCCGGATCCTTGTCTCATCGCCAATCAACCGCTCTGGCACATCAGAATAGATCAATAGTGTGAGCTCGAGTCCCTTTTCATGAGCAGCTGGTGCCAGGAGTGTAACGGGTTCCTCGAAGCAGTCGTAAATGTCGAAAGGTGTAGACTCTGGTTCGAGCTTGCCATACTCCAATCTCGAATAGTCGAGAATATCGTTGATGATTGTGAGCAGACTTGAAGCCGATTTTTCTATGGTCTCGACCAGTTCATGCTGTTCAGACGACATGTCAGATTTCAATAACAGCCTGGAAAACCCGATCACACCATTCATTGGCGTTCGGATCTCATGGCTCATATTGGCAAGAAACTCGGATTTGACCTGGTTCGCCTTCATGGCTCTCTTTCTGGCAAGATCCAGTTCAACGTTCTGTATCTCCAATGCCTCCATGGTCTGTATCAGATCGGCGGTAGCCTGCTTGACCTGTTCTTCAAGAATATCCCGCGAGTTTTTCAAATCGCTGGACATGGAGTTGAAACCCTCTTCGAGGCTTCTCAACTCACCCTTGGAGACTTCAGGTACCTTTATGGAAAAATCACCATGCTTCATCTTGATCACCGCTTGTGTCAGGCGTGAGATCGGTTTGGTCAGCTGTTGGCTCAGGGCCAAGGCGATCGCGGCGGTTATCAGAAGCCCGGCAAGGGCAATCAACGAGCTGACAAGTATGATCCTCTGCTGGTTTTCCTTGAGCCTGTCATCGCTCATCAACAAGACAACCTCACCCATCACAAGGGTGCTGGGAATCTCTGTGGATTCTGTTTCCTGGTCGGGATAATCGCTTAAATCAGCAGGTGCAAGCGCTGCGACCACTTGCTCTGTGAAAACCCTGTCGCGTTCAAAATCGCCCTGGGTAAGATCAATCCTGTCACTCTGGGAGCCGCCAATAAAAGCTGCCACTTCGCCTTCGGAGCTGTATACTAGGATGGCGATCACATCTGGTCTGCGCTTGATTGGGTTGAGGCTTTGGAAAAGAACATTTTCATTACCGGAGAAAAGGCCATAAACACTCGTGGCCGCAGCCTCCTTGGCAAGGGTTGATCCTCGTTCTATGAATGCCCCCCTTAGATTATCAATCTGTGACGTAATGATGTAAGTGCCCAGCGCTGCGGCCACCAATGCAGCGGGAAGAATGCCGAGTAAAAGGGCCCTGATCTTAATCCTTGAAAAGCCCCGGATAGTCATTTCGATTCCTCCTGCAAAAGGAGGGATTTCAGCTTGTCCTCATCAGGCAGTGATATGCCCAGGGATTTACCAACACTTTCATTTGTGGAAATGCTGAAATATTCAGTATATCCAGGAGAATCCAGCCTTTTTCCATTTGAACCAAGGTATTTCTTTACCGTGTCACTGATCTGCTTGCCGATATCTTCAGGTGTCGAATATACAGCCGCAAGGGCGCCAGCCTTCACGTAAGCGGAAGAAAAACCCAAAACCGGCACTTGGTTGTGATAACTGGAGAGCAGGATCCCAACCACATTCTTGCGGTTGTAGATCTCCGGGTCCGGCAGTGTCAGAAGCAAATTGGTACTGGAAAAGAGTTTTCGCAGTTTGTTTCCGATTTGATCGCTGGAATCTGCTGTTTCAAAATGAATTGGTATATTCATTTCTGATGCCACTGACTCCAGCCGATTTCTGTATTGTTTTGTGCTGGGGCCAAGCAATACACCGACATGAGGTTTTCCGGCAGAAATTAACTTGGAAAAATGAAGCAGACGTTCAAATGGTTGATCAATAAATATTGCAGATGATCGACTGTCAGAAACTGCAAGACGGCCGTAGGAAGCTTTCGGGAGAAGCGTATATAAGGCCTTGTACCTGTATTTATGAGCGATTCGCTTATCATGGAGCCAGTCGGCCGATTTTTTTCCGACGGGTATCACCAGGTCATTTGAATCAAGCGTATGCAGGCGACTATCCAGATCCTGCTCATCGATTGAGCTTATCTCGATGTCCATGTCCCTGCAGGCTGCTACCGGTTTTTTCAGACATGCTTTCTTGATCTCGTTTCTGAATGCATCCGTAAGCTGTTGGTATATGGATGCAGATCCACTCTTGACTACGAAAATGCGGATATTGGATGTCTGGGCACTTAGGCTTACAGGGATCAGAAAAAGGTGCAGGATAAAACAGGCAGCAAACATCGACCATAGCCGAATCCTGTATTGGCTACGTCTCGATTTATTAGGCAGGAAAAAGAATTTATTCAATATTCCTGCCTCATGAAAGCCTTGGCAATGATCTCAATATGATCATGATGTGCCTCATTCCTTGAGAGTCGCTTTTCTAAAGACTAGTTCCAGTTCATCTTTAACTGTAGATAGAGCCGTGTGTCGGGGATATTACTTAAGTAAAAGTCGGGATCGTCCGCACTTATATTTTCCAGGGTGACGCTGGCTTCGCCGTCGGCTCCGTCCAGGCGAAATGATTTAGAAACCTTGATATTTGCTCGAGTTGAATCAGGTGCAATATCACCATCTCCTGACCACGCAAGCTCAGCGGTGCGGTAGTATGCCGCACTGATTTCCAAGCCATCGTCAAACCGGTAACTCCCCAGCAGGTTGATCATGTGTTTGGAAACCGGTTCGCTATTACTGGATATTGATTCTGGAGAATCACCTACGTCTTCAATCTTTTTACCGCTGAAGTCAATGTGACTGAATCCAGCATGTAAAAGTACGCTGGGAGATGGTCGCCAATTGAATTCCAATTCATAACCGGACAGATCGTAGAAACCACCGTTGATGAACTGGTAGGTCTGGTAGAGGTCAAATGGGGCATTTGTTGGATCATCCGCAGCTGCAGTAATTGCGTTGGTGATTTTCTCTTTGAACAGTTTGGCGTCCAATGTGATTCCGTATCTGGGGAAACTGCCAATGTAACCTACTTCAAAAGATTCAATTTTTTGAGGTTTGAGATCGCCCACTGTCAGGTAGAAGGGAACCAGGGGAATTGGAGGTAGTGGTGGTGGAAGAACTGCAGTATTCATGTTGGCATCATATAGCCGAACATCTGCATTCTGATCCACAAGCGTTGGAACCCTGTAGGCGTGGGACCTGCCTATCCTTAAGGTATTTCTCTCATCGAAATGATAGTTGAGCCCCAAACGGGGAGAGAACAGGGCATCCTGATTCTCGAATTTTTCCACCATGCCACCCAGGTTTAGAACAAGCTGGTCTGAGATTGGCTTTTCAGCATTGATAAAGGCGCGCGCCTGGTCGCGGGTTATCCAATCGTCAGTACCCATCAGCCAATGGCTTTTTCCTCGGTCGTGCCGGGCTCCCAGCCCCCAGGCTATCTTCCAGTCCTCACCCAGCGTCAGGTTGTGCTGGAACTCCAGGTCTGCCCGATGGGACTCGAATTGTGAAAGGCCGATCCAGATTCCGGTATAGGGAGGCGGTAGTTCGTAAAAATCGTCGAGCAACTGGTAGTTGTGATAAAACTGGAGTGAAAATTCGTTATTGTCGGCCAACTGGCGGGTCCACCGAAGCTGTTGGTAATGCATATCCGTATCGACAGTTCGGAACGGCTGGAATTCATCACCTGCCACCCCGTCTTCTCTCAGACCATCGGTGAATCCCAATTTGATGAGAAAGCCGTCCTTGTCAGACAGGGAATAATCACCACGAAAGTCCAGTTTCTGGGTGTCGAAATCATCATGCCTGCCGGTGTAACCATCACCTTCGTCATAGGTCACAGAGAGGCGATAATCCAAATTCTCAAGCCTATCGGCGAATCTTCCATGTATTTTACGATTTCTGGCCTGACCCAAGAGCAGGTTAGTCGCCACACCCTGCTGACTGGACGGGTGTTCTGTAATGATATTGATGATTCCGGCAAAAGAGTTTGAACCATAAGCGGCAGCGTTTGGGCCACGGATGACCTCGATACGCTGAATGTCTTCAATTGAAACCGGCAAATCCGACCAGGTGACGCCACCAAAAGTCGGATCATATACCGAGCGACCATCGACCAGTACCTGCATGTCGCGAGGGTACTGGTCGGCCACGCCGTGGTAGCTTGCGGTATACCTTGAGCCTGTCACCACGCCGATCTGAAAGCCCGGAACCAGGCGTAACAGGTCGGGGATAGTACTAGCGCCGGATGCATTGATCATGTCCCGGTCAATGACGGTAATAGATGCTGGGAGATTCTCAATGGGCTGTCGGATTCGAGTTGCCGTGAGCACAACAGGTATCTCGCCAAAAAAAAGATCTTCGGACAGATTCTCCTGGGCGTAGACCGGTTGCCCGAGGCCCAGAAGTGCGCTTCCCGTGGTAAATGCCAGAAAAATGCGCTTTACCCGTTGTTGGTTATCGATTCTCATAGACAGTCGCCTGGTTCTGTTCAGCAGTAATCCAGCCGATCATGTGATTTGACATGAAAAAGTCATGTCACATTTCGGCTATACTTGCTTCGTTTTTATTTGTCTCTTACCGTAAAATCCTCAGTATGAATTACCCAACTATCGAAGATTTCGTCGGCAATACTCCCTTGGTGAAACTGCAGCGTCTCTCCACTGATAGCAGTGACACCATTTTAGTCAAGCTGGAAGGTAATAATCCAGCCGGATCTGTGAAGGACCGACCCGCGATGAGTATGATACAGCGGGCGGAAAAAAGGGGGCATATCAAGCCTGGGGACACCCTGATCGAGGCCACCAGTGGCAATACCGGTATAGCGCTTGCCATGGCTGCTGCCATCAAGGGTTACCACATGATACTGATCATGCCCGATAACCTGAGTGTAGAAAGGCGTTCATCCATGCGCGCATACGGCGCTGAATTGATTCTCGTCACCCGGGAACAGGGGATGGAGGGTGCCCGTGATCTGGCGCTGGAGATGCAGCAGAAGGGCAAGGGCAAGGTTTTGGACCAATTCTCCAACCTGGACAACCCTCAGGCACATTATGAATCCACTGGACCTGAGATCTGGCGGGACACCCATGGCAAGATTACCCATTTTGTAAGCGCCATGGGTACCACTGGAACCATTATGGGTACCTCGCGCTATCTCAAGGAGCAGAATCCGGACATACAGGTCGTGGGTGTTCAACCGGCTGAAGGAGCAAGTATTCCGGGGATTCGTCGTTGGCCAGAGGAGTATTTGCCAAAAATATTCGAAAGGTCGAGGGTCGATCGCGAAATGGATATTACCCAGGAGGAGGCAGAAGACACCACGCGGAGGCTGGCCACCGAGGAGGGAATTTTTTCCGGAATCTCATCGGGAGGTGCTGTAGCAGCTGCCTTGAAACTGTCACAGGAAGTGGAAAATGCTGTCATTGTGGCAATTATCTGCGACCGTGGGGACAGGTACCTGTCAACCGGAGTATTCCCGGCTGAGTAGATGGCTCAACCCGGTGGCAAAATCTGTAGCCATTTTTTGGCTGCTGATTTCACTCACCTCGAATCTTGCCCAGGCTATCGACTCCATAGACCTTGGTATGGGAACCATCAGTGGTGCCGACTGGAAGGCCGAAGGCGTCAAGTTGCAGCTGAAGTTCTCCGGTCCTGATGCTGCAATATTCCAGATATCGGCAAAAAGTATTCAACACCCCTCACTTCCCTTTGTGCTCCAATCTCCGGTTCTGGATTGCATTGAGGGAACCCTCACATCAGGCCAGATCGGCTGCCAAAAGGGGCTGATAGACATCCAACATCCCTGGCTCAAAAAGGGCCGAATCCCCGTAAGCTTCAACTGGATCGAAGAAAGCCGGAAATTAGCCCTCAATACCGGAACTATATACACGGTGTTTGGGAACCTTTCCATCAAGGTCAACCAGTCTCAACAGGACTGGCATGCGCAACTGACCGGAAAGCGCCTGAATGCTGAAAAGATGCTACATGCCTTTCAGGATTATCTCCCGGATGATTGGCCTGAAGAGCTTGTACTCACGACGATGATGACTGCAAACCTGAACCTGAAAGGCCAGAATTCGGTGGTCAGGGCGGTGGATTGGCAAGTTGAATTCGGTGATTTCGGTTTCAGTGATTCGGAAGGCGCATATCTTGCTGAGTCCCTGGCTGGAAAATGGCAGGGGAGAGGGCGTTACTCAGGCAGTAACTGGAGGGGAAAACAAGATATTTCTCTGCGTTCCGGCGCCTTGTTAACACCATTTTTCTACCTCGAACCTGGTAACAAGCCGATCGACATCGGGTTTGCATACGACTACCACGAAACAAAGGGTGACATCTCTGTATCCAAGTTCAACTTCCGAGATCCGGAAACCATCTCCTTTTCAGCCGAGGCCGCTTACAGGATTACCGAAGCAGCCGGGGAGTCCGGTCTCAAGTCACTAAAGCTCAATACCGATCCGATAAACCTGCCCGTGCTCTATCAACGCTATGTTCAGCCCATTCTGGCGGAATCACTGTTTGAATCCCTTGAATTGGCAGGCCAGTTACAAGTTGCAATGCAGATGGAGGACTACGAGCTATCCCAAATCAACACGAGATTGTTGAATGTCTTTGCAGAACATAAAGTCTCGGAAGAGATTAACGGGAGCCTGTTTGCCCTCTACAACGTTGAAGGTGAAGTGAACTGGCAGGCTTCAGGGTTGTCAAAACCGAGTAAGGTACGTTGGGAAGGGGGGCATCTTCTCGAAAATATCAATATTGGCCCCACAGTGTTGCCATTGAGTCTTTATGGAGGAGAGATTGAACTCGCTTCCGAGTCAAAAATCCCGCTGTTTGATGGCGCCCTCAACGCTGAGAAATTCAGGGTTGGGTTGACAGACGTGGGGCCGAAGGTGGAATTCCAGGGCTACCTGACACCAATATCGATGGAGTCGTTCAGCGAGGCCCTTGGCTGGCCCATACTCTCCGGACAGTTGTCCGGCATGGTTCCTGGCGTAACCTACGAGGAAGGACGGCTCAGCGTAGACGGTATGGCCCTGTTTAAAGTCTTCGAAGGAAATGTCGTGATC
This sequence comes from Solemya velesiana gill symbiont, assembly GCF_002020805.1. Lineage (GTDB taxonomy): Bacteria > Pseudomonadota > Gammaproteobacteria > Chromatiales > Chromatiaceae > Sedimenticola_A. The sequence goes on from NZ_MPRJ01000011.1 coordinate 25,329, forward strand.
AGAGACCTGGTGCTGGAAGATCTTTTTGGCGTTCTGCCAGTACTGAGTGCGGATATCACGATGAAAAACCTTGACCTGGAAGCACTGACCAGGACCTTCTCCTTTGGTAAAATTACCGGAAAACTGGATGGCAGGATTGATTCACTCCGCCTGGAAGATTGGCAGCCAATCGCCTTCGATGCCCGATTTGCTACTCCTGAAAACGACAGCAGTCGTCACCGTATCAGCCAGAAAGCGGTGGACAACATCTCGAATCTTGGCGGTGCGGGTGTTTCGGGTGCGCTATCACGTAGCTTTTTGCGTTTTTTTGAGGAATTCAGCTACGACAAGCTCGGCATTACATGCCGGTTGGAAAATGGCGTGTGTGAAATGGGCGGTATCGAACCGGCCAAGCAGGGCTACTATCTTGTCAAGGGCGGAGGGCTGCCGCGTATTGATATTGTCGGCTTCAACACAAGTACGGACTGGCATGTTCTTATTAGCAAACTGGAACAGATTTCCGAAGGCGGAGCGCCTGTTATCGAATAACCATCAACCTGGAGCGATACGATGAGGATGATCAAACTGAGTACGGCTTTTGCCACCCTGCTGATATTGGCAGCTTGCGTGACAATCAATATCTATTTTCCCGCAGCCCAGGCCGAGGAGGCTGCCGAAAAGATTGTCGACGAAATTCTTGGCCAGGACAGAGAAGTCGAGGATGAAGACGCGCCCAAGACCGATGACAACAGTGCGAGCGCCATCGACTACAGCCATTATTCTGCCCGCGTAGCATCCAACGTGGTGGATTTTTTCGTGCCCCAGGCCCATGCTGCTAAACCCGACTTCAACGTCAACACCCCCAAGATCCGCAAGCTGCGTGCCTCGATGAAAAGCCGGCACAGAAGTTTGGCTCCGTACTACAAAAGTGGCGCCATAGGATTTACCCGCGACGCCCTGGTCGCAACACGCAAGGCTTCTGCCATCTCGCTCAAAGACAGAACCAAGGTCAAGAAGCTGATCTCCGCTGAAAACCGCGACCGCAACGCACTCTACCGGGCAATTGCCGATGCCAATGGACACCCGGAGTGGGAACCTGACGTCCGGGCTGTTTTCGCAAAGACATGGGCACGTGAAGCCGGTAGAGGCTGGTGGTACCAGAACACCAGAGGTCAGTGGAAACAGAAATAAGGTGAAAGCGTTGAGCAGTATCCACACTAATGGGAGCGTCACACCATAATGGCACGCACCAGACGCAAACGTTTACCCCCGGATCCCGTCAGGGCCCAGGTTGAATCCATGAGCCATGACGGCCGGGGTGTAACACATATCGATGGTAAGGTGGTCTTCATCCATGGCGCGCTGCCGGGTGACGAGATTGAATTTCTCTACACCAGGAAGACCAAGCAACATGACGAGGGGCAGGTCAGCAGTGTCATCACCGCTTCTCCTGACCGGGTGGAGTGGAGCCGCAGTGCGTCCATTTTGGCACTTGTGGAGGTTGCACAGCCTGCAACATCAAAGATCGGAAACCTAGGTTTCAACCAAGCAGCAAGCCCTCATGGATGCTTTCCAGCGCATAGGAAAAGTGGAACTTGGTGAAATCCTGGCCCCCCTTGTTTCACCTTCCTCATGGGGCTACCGCCGAAAAGCCCGATTAGGCGCTAAATATGTACCCAAGAAGGGCAAGGTACTTGTAGGTTTCCGGGAGAGGGGATCCAGTTTTATAACGGACATCGAGCGCTGTCATGTACTCCATCCGAAAGTGGGGGAATTGATAACACCACTGGGTGAACTGATTGCATCGCTTTCAATCAGGGAAAAAAGTGCCCCAGATCGAAGTCTCCATGGGAGACGAGCTCCGAGCTCTGCGTGTTGGTGTTTCGTATCCTGGAACCCCTGTCCAATGCCGATCATGCCAGCCTGAAGTCATTTGGAGCGCAGCACGACGTTGTTATCTACCTGCAGGAAGGTGGACCAGAGACCATATGTCCCCTGGAAGGCGAGACAGTAGACTTGCGTTACCGGCTGCCTGCCTACTATCTCGACATCCACTTCCTGCCCAGTGATTTCACCCAGGTGAACAGCGAGCTGAACCGACTGATGGTGGACCACGCCCTGAATCTGCTCAATCCAGGGGAGACCGATCGCGTGTTGGACCTGTTTTGTGGTTTGGGCAATTTCACGCTCCCATTGGCCAGGCGCACTCAAGAGGTGGTCGGTGTGGAAGGTGATGCCGGCCTGGTGGCACGTGCCAGGGCGAACGCCGAGAACAATGGTATCGGCAACAGTCGCTACTTTACCGCGAACCTTTATGACAGCCTGGATAAGGAACCGTGGCTTCGGGAAAAATTTGACAATGCCCAGCTGGATCCCCCACGTTCCGGCGCCTTTGAGGTGCTTGAGCATCTTCCCAAGCTGAGGATAGAACGCATGGTCTACCTCTACTGCTATCCTGGAACACTGGCCAGGGATGCAGGAGAGCTTGTGCATAACCTGGGATATCGACTGGTAGCTGCCGGGGTAATGAACATGTTCCCCCCATACTGCCCATGTGGAATACATTGCGCTATTCGAGAAGAACTGACTTAAACAGCCAAGGGAGTGTGAATGGCGACCGAAATTGAAAGAAAATACCTCGTGAAAAATGATGCCTGGAAGGACAGCGTTATTTCCGAGTCCCGGATCAAGCAGGGTTACCTTGCCAATCAGCCCAGTATGACCGTGAGGGTAAGAGTCGCCAAGGGTACCGCATTCCTTACCGTAAAAGGGTCTACCGAGGGGATCAGTCGCGCGGAGTTCGAGTATGAAATCCCTGTGCCCGATGCCGAAGAGATGCTTAAACTGAATTCCGATCAACCCTATATCGATAAAACCCGGTACAAGGTTAAATGCGGAGAACATGTCTGGGACCTGGATGTATTCGAAGGTGATAATTCCGGGTTGATCATGGCCGAGGTTGAACTCGACAGTGAGGACGAAGGGTTTGAAATGCCGGACTGGGCCGGAGAAGAGGTCTCAGGCGACCTCCGATACTACAATGCAAACCTCATCAACAACCCATACAGATCCTGGTAAGGACGATCAGATGGTTTTCCTGAGAGTGGACCTCGGGAAACAGGTCATTGAGTTACACCGTGACCAGGCTGTACTGCACAACTATCCCGTATCCACGGCATTGAATGGGGCAGGGGAGTTATCCGGCAGTGGCTGCACCCCAAGGGGTAAGCACCGTGTAAAGATCAAGGTTGGAGCAGGTGAACCCGAGAACGCGGTCTTCGTAGGTCGTCGTACCACGGGCGAGATCTACTCAGATGAACTTGCGGCCCAATACCCGGAGAGAGACTGGATCCTGACCCGTATCATCTGGCTTACCGGGTCAGAATCGGGAAGAAACCTCGGGGGCAATGTGGACACCCTGCGGCGTTACATCTACATCCACGGTTGTCCCGACACCGAACCCATGGGCATCCCCCGATCCCATGGCTGTATCAGGATGCGCAACCGGGACATCATGGCCCTCTTCGACATGGTCGAGAACGGCATGCCAGTGGAGATTTTGGAATAGAGACCTACTGGACGAAGAAGTTGGTGAAATAGAGATCCTAAATGATCTCCTTGTCTCCCTCAAGGGTTTCAATAACCTGCTGCAGCGATTTCAGGGCTTGCTTGAGTAGTTTTTCCTTCCCGGAAGGGGTCTTCAGCTCCTTGTTTTTCTGATCTCCCAGCAGCAGAAGCATTTCGTGGCGAAGTGCCGCATCATGCATTTTGATCTTTGCGGCATTCTCATCGCCCTTGGTCATCAACTGAACGTCGCAGCGGATATATTTCCTATGCTCCTGCAGATTGGCGACCTGTGATGGCGAGAGTGAGTGATAGACTGCAGGGAGTTTGGGGGCCTTTTCAGCCTCTTCATCATCGGCGGCCAGTGCGTTGAAAGAAGCTGCCAGTAAACTGATCAAAAGTACGAGAGATACAAAGCGCATATTCTTTTTCCATATATAATCTGCGACTGTGATTAATCCGGCACCATAATATGTCATGTTCAGTGCTTCAAGAATGTTCCTGATCAAGGCGTGGCTTGCTGGCAATGGCTATTCCCTTGGCAAGAGCCACAACGCGGAGCAGGGACATTCTTGAAGCACCTCACTTTTTAATTTGGGAACCAAAGGCCGTTGTGCGCAGACCTACAGACTGCGTTATCAAAACTTACTGTAGGAGTGCTACAGTAAGTTTTGATGCCTTGCTGCAGGCCTGCGCACAACGGCTGAACATGGCATATTATGGTGCCGGATTAATTATCTACATTATCGTCTATAACAATAAAAACTGGAATTATTAATGACACGAACAACTTGCAGAGTACCACTCCGATGAGCCACGGCCCATTGATGCTCGACCTTGCAGGTCACCATATGACGCAGGAAGAACGGGAGATGCTAAGCCATCCTGCAACCGGTGGAGTTATCCTGTTCGCCAGAAATTATGAATCGCCCGACCAGATCAACGAACTGGTCAGCGAAATTCACGCGCTGCGAGAACCTTCACTGATCGTAGCCGTGGACCAGGAAGGGGGCAGGGTACAGCGATTCAAAGAGGGGTTCACACGCCTGCCGCCCGCCGCCTGGTTCGGCCAGCTCTACAACAGCAACCACCTGGCGGCCCGTCATTATACCGAGCTGACTGGCTGGCTGATGGCATCCGAGTTGCGAAGTGTCTGGGTCGATTTCAGCTTTGCACCTGTGCTCGATCTGAACAGGGGTGTCAGCGAGGTGATTGGTGATCGGGCATTCCATACGCAACCCGCCATTGTTGCCGATCTCGCCTCAGCCTGGATGAAAGGTGTACATGATGCCGGTATGGCAGCTGTTGCCAAGCATTTTCCAGGACACGGCGGTGTTACCGAAGATTCTCACCTGGCGCTTCCCGTGGACAGGCGTCGCCCGGAAGATGTCATGATGGAAGATCTGATGCCTTTCCAGAGATTGATCGACGGTGGTGTCGAAGCAGTGATGCCTGCCCATGTGATCTACGAGAAGGTATCTCCGGATCTGGCTGGTTTTTCAAGCTTCTGGCTACAGGAAGTACTGAGAAAACGCATGAACTTCCAGGGTGTTATCTTCAGTGATGACTTGACCATGGCGGCAGCCGGTGAAGCGGGAAGCTATGCCGAGCGGGCCGATGCAGCCCTCACTGCAGGATGTGACATGGTCCTCGTATGCAATAACCCCGAGGGTGCGATGGAGGTGTTGGAGGCGCTGAGTGATTACAGCGACCCCGCATCCCAAATGCGGCTGCTCAGAATGCATGGCAGAAAGAGGCAGACCAAGGAAGAGTTGCGGCTTGATCCACGCTGGAAAAGGGCAATTGACCTGATTGCCGAGTACGAGACATCGCCATCTCTTGACCTCGGGCTGGAGTAACTCACGAATCAAATTAGAAACTCTCCAAAAATATTCTTGATATTTATCAGTTCTTGTGCCAAATATTTATCAGTTCTTGTGCCAAAAAAGGACATACGCTCGAATAAAGCAAAAAACAATAAATACAATATATTATTAAATGCTTATTCGGCGTGTTTTATTACCCGCATACAGAGGGTATCAATAGGCCGATCTGCCAAGGCAGGCAATCAAATAATAGAGAATCGGCCGATTGTGACTGGATGCGGGGTACACCAGTAGGAATTGGAGGAAACAATCATGAAGGTATTGGATGATTTTCGTGGCCGTCAGACAGAAATAGCTCAAATGATCAGCGATCTCAGGGCAATCATGACCCCTGAACAGCTCAAGATCAGACCCACGGCAGAAACAGCGCACAAACTGCTCTGCGATCTGGGTCAAAAACTGAAAAACCATCTTTCCGCGGAGGACAAGGGTGTATACCCCCCCCTGTTGACCCATGAAGACCCGAAGCTGAAGTCTTTGGCATGGGGTTTCATCTTAGGTCAGAAACCGCTCCGCAAGCAATTCGAATCCTATCACCAGCGGTGGCTCAAGGACTGCAACTTTGAATTCACACAGGATTTCATGGATGCAACCATCGAACTCTTCGATGCGATTGAGTTGCGCCTGGATCGTGAATCTTCCGTACTTCTGCCGAAACTCGAGCAGAGCGGGATGTTTGCAGCACGCGCTTAAGCCGTAGACCGATAAAAAATTTTGAGACCTCCCACTGCTGTTCTGCGGCAGGGGAGGTTTTTTTATATCCACAGTTGATCAGTAGGAAATATCCAAGTAGGATGCGTCTTCAAATTTAGAAAACGTCTAATTCATTTTACCTGACAACTTTTGGAGGACACTAAAGTGGGTGTACTAGTAGGTCGTGAAGCTCCTGATTTTACTGCGCCAGCTGTACTCGGCAGCGGCGAGATTGTTGATGCCTTCAACTTCAAAGATGCAACCAACGACAAATATGCCGTTGTTTTCTTCTACCCCCTCGATTTCACCTTTGTTTGTCCTTCCGAGCTGATCGCTTTCGATCACCGCCTGGAAGAGTTCAAAAAGCGCAACGTGGAAGTAATCGGTGTCTCCATCGACTCTCATTTCACCCACAACGCCTGGCGTAACACGCCTGTCAACGAAGGTGGCATCGGCCAGGTTGGCTATTCCCTGGTAGCTGACCTGACCCACGAAATCTGCAAGGCCTACGATGTGGAAACCCCCAACGGTGCCGTTGCATTCCGTGGCTCCTTCCTGATTGACAAGAACGGCATGGTTCGTCACCAGGTGGTTAACGATCTGCCCCTGGGCCGCAACGTCGACGAGATGCTGCGTATGATCGACGCCCTGCAGTTCACCGAAGAGCACGGCGAAGTCTGCCCCGCAGGCTGGAAAGACGGCGACAAGGGTATGACCGCGACCCCTGGTGGTGTTGCTGCTTACCTCGCTGACAACGCTGAAGAGCTGTAATCGCGCACCGGTAACTCACCGGTAGCAATAAAACCGGACTCTCCACAAGGGGAGCCCGGTTTTTTATGCCAGGGATGGAGGAGTAGCTCGTCGGATTTGATCACTGCCTGTGGGTGTGGGAGGGGCGCCCCGCCCCGATAGCGGCCTTGATCCAATCACCAAGTGTGCAATAGGCCCATTCGCCGCGAGGCGCGCGGCTCCCACGGAGATAGAGGCGAAGCAGGATGCCAGAGCCGAGGAGCGGCGGTGTAACAGGATGTTCACGTAAAAGAGAGACTAGGTGGCATCCGGCCCTTGGGATAAGATAAAGACGATACTAATAATGCGCGAAGGGCAGGGGACATAATGTCAGACTTAGCAATAATCGGCGGTTCAGGCTTCACGAAACTCGAAGAGTTGAAGATCGTAAGAAGGGAAGTGATACACACCCCCTTTGGTGAACCCTCCTCACCGCTGGTACATGGCATCTTCAATGGGCTTGAGGTGGTGTTTCTTCCCAGGCATGGGTCTGCTCACACCATACCACCCCACAAGGTAAACTACCGGGCCAACCTCTGGGCCCTCAGCCATATTGGTATCAAACGCGTCATCGGTGTCGCTGCCGTAGGCGGTATCAGAAAAGATATGGCGCCGGGAAGTATCGTCATTCCCGACCAGATAATCGACTACACATACGGTAGAAGTCATACATATTTTGAAACGGACCTCTCCCATGTAACCCACATCGACTTCACAGAGCCCTACTGCAATGAACTGCGCAACGCCCTGATTGAGGCTTCGGAATCTGCCGGAATCGACCTCATAACTAACGGCACCTATGGTGCTACCCAGGGCCCCAGGCTGGAAACCGCGAAAGAGATCGACCGCATGGGCAGCGATGGGTGTGACCTGGTGGGCATGACAGGCATGCCGGAGGCGGCACTGGCCAGGGAGCTCGGCGTCTGCTACGCCAGTTGTTCCGTGGTGGCAAATTGGGCAGCTGGGCGCAGTGATGGGCCAATCACCATGGACGAAATTGAAAAGCACCTGATAGACGGAATGGAGAGGGTGCGTAAATTACTTTCGATATTTGCAGGTCAAAATTTCCTGCATGACCTTGAAAACTGATAAAAAACACACTAACTGACAGAATTATCAATGTTTATGCCTATGCGAATAACGATGTCCTGACTTTGACTCAGCTCAAGTACGTTTTATTAGCATATGCTAATATCGCTGGTTACTGCTGAAATTTAAACAATGGGGAGTTGCGACATGGTCGACAACGAAAAAAACGAAGAAGCGCAGGAACCCAAAGAGTCAAAGAAAAAACTGCTGCCGCTCCTAAAAAGAAGGTTGCTGTGAAGAAAAAGACCGCCAAGAAAAAGTGGCTAAAAAGAAGGTCGCGAAAAAATCTGCTGCCGTCGAATCTGCTACAGTTACACAGGCAGAAACATCAGCTGAACCAACAAGACCCTCGGCCACTGCTGAACCAGCAGCCGTTGCTTCATCAGTGAAGGAAGAACAGGAAACCGCAGCGCCTGTTGAACAGACTGCGAATAATGCACAAATTCAGAAAAATTGGAGGAAATGGGCATTATGGCTTCCGAAAACCAGACAAGCCAGACGGAAACCGCTCCTGCGCCTGCACCTAAAAAGGCTAAGAGTTCCATTGGTGGAACGATCGGTAAGATGATTCTTGTGGCCGCCATCGTAGCCGCAGTCTTTCTGTACATGCAGTCCATCGAACAGAAAGGCGGGGTTGTCGAAACAGCAGTGGAACCAGCGGAAACAGAAGCTGCCGATCAGCAGCAAGCACAAACCGCTGGCGAACAGCCTGCTATCGTCGTTACAGAACAGGCTGAGGCGGAGCCCCCTGTGCCAGCTGCAGAATCCGCTGAAACCGTAGAATCTGAAGCAGTGGCTACCGCTGAAGAAACTGCCGACTCATCGGCGGCGGCTCCCGCTCCTGCAGTGGAGGAGACAGCCACTGCCGAGGCAGCCCCCCAGGCCGACTCCCCGGCAGCTGAAGCGGCTGCCACTGAGACCGTAGTGGAGATGACGGAGGCGGCTGCTCCTGCAGAACCCCCGGCAGAAACCGCGGAACCTGCAGCACCACAGCCTGAAGCGCCAGTTGCAGAGGTAACGGCCCAGCCTGAAGCTGTACCGCCCCCTGCTGCAGAAGCCACCACAACCGCCCAGGCAGTAGAAGCTGAAACTCCTGCATCAGCAGAGATTGCACCGGCTGCACCTGCACCATCCAGCGAGGCCTCTGCTGCTGCACCTCAGCGGCCAGCCAGGCCCACACCGCCAGCACGGCCTGAGTGGGCTACACCCGGTTACAGACGTCCGATGCCTGAGCGCCCTGACTGGGCCACGCGCAGCCGCCCTAAACGCCCGGATTGGGCCAAGCGCCCGGAACGTCCCCAACCACCTGCACGCCCGAGCTTTGCGGACCGTTATGGCAGCGCAGCGTCAACCTCCGAAGGCGAGGAGGGGACCTCTGTGGCAGAACGGCCGGAACGCCCCGTTCCCCCACGTCGCAGCAGACCTTACTACTGGCCATATCCTTACGGCGGTTACGCACCTGCAGCCGCTCCCTACGGATATGCACCTTACCCCTATTCCTATGCGCCCAGGCCAACAGCACCGGCAGCAGAGTAGGGTAGAGGGATCAAACCAAAAAAGCTCCGGCCCGCTTTTTTTTGAATTTTCATCTCTTTGCAGAAATTGCCCGTTTTGTTGAATTCCTGCCAGTTGGCTAGTGTTGAAACACTCTCTACACCCGTGGCACATACAGTTAAATTTTGATCTTATTGATTGTAAATATACTTATTAATCAGTATGTAATGGATGTTAGTTAAAGTAACAATTCCTACTAAAACGTAGAAATTTACCGGGTTCATCAAAGACTTTTGTCTGCTTGTCTTGATTGATCATTTACCTATTAGATAGGGTGCCTCTAGGCAAAATCAGATCACTTTCAGGTATTGACTTTGGCTTCTTTGCTGGTACTGTCTGCACCCGCAAAGCCACACCTGAAATATTGGCAGGAACCGTCACAACCCCCACCAGGTACTGTTGGGTAAACTAGGAAACAGAAATGACAGACCTTACACGTTATCGAAACATCGGTATCTTCGCTCACGTAGATGCAGGTAAAACCACCACCACTGAGCGTATTCTGAATCTGACCGGTAAGACCCATAAGATTGGTGAGGTACATGACGGTGAGGCAACCACTGACTTCATGGATCAGGAGCGCGAGCGCGGCATTACCATTCAGTCTGCAGCCACCTCTTGTGACTGGGATGACCATCGCCTGAACATCATCGACACCCCCGGGCACGTTGACTTCACCATCGAAGTTTACCGTTCCCTGAAGGTACTGGACGGCGGTGTAGGCGTTTTCTGTGGTTCCGGTGGTGTTGAGCCCCAGTCCGAAACCAACTGGCGCTATGCAAACGAATCCGGAGTTGCCCGTATCATCCTGGTCAACAAACTCGACCGCCTGGGCGCAAACTTCTACCGCGTTGTCGATCAGGTCGAGAACGTCCTGGGCGCCAACCCCCTGGTAATGGTGCTGCCCATCGGTGAAGAGGACGGCTTCACTGGCGTTGTGGACCTCCTGACCCGTAAAGCCTGGGTATGGGATGATTCCGGCGATCCTTCCAGGTACGAACTGCAGGACGTACCTGCCGACATGGCGGACAAGGTAGAAGAGTACCGCGAGAAACTGATCGAGACTGCAGTCGAGCAGGACGATGACCTGATGGAGGCTTACCTGGAAGGGGAGGAGCCCTCCATTGACGACATCAAGCGCTGCATCCGCAAGGGCACCATCGCCCTGGACTTCTTCCCCACCTACTGCGGCTCTGCTTTCAAGAACAAGGCTATCCAGCTGGTGCTGAATGCTGTTGTGGACTTTCTACCCAACCCCGTTGAGGTTGAACCCCAGCCTGAAGTGGACCTGGAAGGCAATGAGACCGGTGATAAGGCGATCGTGGACCCCGATCGCCCCCTGCGCGCCCTGGCGTTCAAGATCATGGACGACCGTTTCGGTGCCCTGACCTTCACCCGTATCTACTCCGGTACCCTGAAGAAGGGCGACACCGTGCTCAACACCTACACCGGCAAGACTGAGCGTATCGGTCGTATCGTTGAGATGCACGCCGACTCCCGTGAAGAGCTCGATTCTGCCCAGGCCGGCGATATCATCGCCCTGGTGGGTCTGAAGAACACCCAGACCGGTCACACCCTGTGCGACCAGAAGAACCCTGCCACCCTGGAGCCCATGGTCTTCCCGGATCCCGTGATCTCCATTGCGATCGCCCCCAAAGACAAGACAGGCTCCGAGAAACTGGGTATCGCACTGAACAAGATGATGCAGGAAGATCCCTCGTTCCGCGTCGAAACCGACGAGGAGAGCGGTGAGACCATCATCAAGGGCATGGGTGAGTTGCACCTGGATATCAAGGTCGACATCCTCAAGCGTACCCACGGCGTTGAGGTCAATGTTGGTAAGCCCCAGGTTGCCTACCGCGAAACCATCACCCAGCGCACCGAAGACAGCTATACACACAAGAAGCAGACCGGTGGTTCCGGTCAGTTCGCCAAGATCGATTACGTCATTGAACCCGGCGAGCAGAACAGCGGCTTCGAATTCGAATCCCAGGTCACCGGTGGTAACGTACCTCGCGAATTCTGGCCCGCAGTAGAGAAGGGCTTCAAAAACAGTATGGAAGAGGGCACCCTGGCCGGCTTCCCGCTGCTGGACGTCAAGGTCATCCTGATGGACGGAGGTTTCCACCCCGTTGACTCCTCTGCAGTCGCCTACGAAATCGCAGCCAAGGCCGCTTACCGCCAGTCTGTACCCAAGGCGTCGCCTCAGCTGATGGAGCCCATCATGAAGGTGGACGTATTCACTCCTGAAGATCACGTGGGTGACGTAATCGGTGACCTGAACCGCCGCCGCGGCATGATCAAGTCCCAGGAAGCGGGTGCCACCGGTGTGCGCGTTAAGGCCGACGCACCTCTGAGCGAGATGTTCGGCTACATCGGCGACCTGCGTACCATGACCTCTGGTCGTGGACAGTTCTCCATGGAGTTCTCTCACTACATGGCTTGCCCGAACAGCGTTGCTGAGGCCGTCATCAAAGAAGTCCAGGAGCGTAAGGGCTAAATCGATACAGCTGCACTGCCTTTCTCACTAAAGAGGAAGGCAGTGCATCTCGCTAATGCCTTTAACGGTCTTTTCTACCGTGTAGCCAACAAAAAGGAGAGGGGACATGCTTTCCGAGCACCACGATATCGACCACGAATTTCCAGAGTACCACGAGAAGCTTGAAGCCATGTGTGCTGCCGATGCTCAATTTGCAGCCCAGGTTGCCAAGCACGACAAGATCGACAACGAAATCCGCGAGCTCGAAGAGATGGGTCAGCCCATCGCCGACGAAGAAATCGAAAAAATGAAATACGAGCGCGCCCAGCTTAAAGATGTGATCTACGCCCGCCTGAGACAGGGTTAAGACCCAATCTGGCCTGCGATATGACCCGCAGAGGTTATCTGCGGGTCATACTTAAAACTCCTCGCAACACTTCTGATTTTTCGAGACATCCCGACACAATCTATAAATTTACTTAGTAATTCCACGTATCCTACTGATATTTTTAATAAATTATTAGTATTTCGACAAGCCGCGTTGCGCGCATGTTTTTTTGTGCTGCTGAGGTCGCTGGATTTCAAGCTCGTGCATCCATAAATGCACAATAACTGGCGCGAGGTATTGCTCAGTCTCAAAGCCAGAGGCATGAATGCACCAAAGCGTCGATTCAGCCAAAAGTGAAATCGGCTTTGCATGGAATTTGGCAGGCAAAAACCCGAACAGATGCGTACAAGGCATTTGAAAGGCAACGTTAACGCTACAAAAGGACCGGTAAGAATTGCTGGCTTTTAGCGATACCCGTGACGGCATGCTGCATATGATGTTCAAGTTATCACAATGTGCAGAGAGAACCTGGCGCAAGCAAAGATCGAGGTGACAGCAGGCAATCAGGTTGCGGCTTGATCAAGACTCAAACACCAGTTCATCTATATAAAGCGCATAATTAATATTATGTAAAATCACATGTATATGAACGCCAAGTAAATGTATGAATTCCACCTAAAACTGTAAATTTGTCATCCACCCTTCTGTATCAGCACAGTTCACAATGGGCAGCGATTCAATCGATTTCTGCCAAGGTAGGCTGTACTGCAGAGACCCTACGCAAGTGGGTTAAACAGGCGGAAATTG
>NZ_MPRJ01000101.1 GCF_002020805.1 Solemya velesiana gill symbiont
AGAGAACGAAGAAATGAACGGGAAATCGAATATTGGGCTGCTGTTTTAACCGGTCACGTGATCAGCTGATGATGACGACGGTGTTTTTCGAGGTTCCCAAAAGCTCGACTAAAAGCAGAAACTGTGAACAGCTATCTATCCTGACACAGAGTCAATGCCACATCAGCCCCACTCTTCAATCCATCGAGATAATCCGCCCAGGCCTGCATCATTTTTTTCCGTTCTTCTAAATACTCAGAGCGGTGATATGCAGCCCGTACTCGATTTTGCTCTGAATGGGCAAGTTGTCGCTCGATCACACCAGGGCGCCAACCTTGCTCGTTCAGAAGGGTTGAGGCCATAGCCCTGAAACCGTTAGGGGTCATTTCATCATTTCCATAGCCCAAAGCTCTTAGAGCGGTCCTAGTTCCATTGTCACTTAGTGGTCGCTTGCTAGACCGCGCACCTGGGAAGACGTAGACGCCTCTGCCTGTCAGTTTGTGTAGCTCTTTCAATATTTGCACGGCCTGGAGCGAAAGCGGAACGATATGATCAAAGCCCATTTTCATCTTGGAACCAGGTATCACCCATTGCGCTGCTTCAAGATCGATTTCCGACCACTCTGCTTGCCGTAACTCCCCAGGACGGACAAACACCAAAGGAGAAAGCTGGAGGGCAGCCTTGACGACAGGGGAACCCCCATAGGCGTCAATCGCCCTCAAAAGCTCACCTACCTGTTTCGGGTCTGTAATTGCGGCAAACTGGCTTTTCTTAGGTGGCGGGAGGGCACCTTCCAGGTCTCCTGTTGGATCACGTTCAGCTCGCCCTGTAGCTACTGCATATCTGAATACCTGGCCGGCGTTCTGTTTTGCCCTGTGCGCAGTCTCCAGGACCCCCCTACTTTCGATCCTATGCAGCACAGCAAGCACTTCAGGGGCGGTAATCTCTTTGGTAGGCCGACGCCCGAGATAGGGGAAAACATCACGCTCCAGGCGGCGAACAATCTTATCAGCATGCCCTTTGGACCATCGCTGGGAAAATTTGCCAAACCATTCCCGGGCTATGACCTCAAAGGTCTCCGCATCACTCTCTGCAGCCTTCTGGGCCTTTTTCTGGATTCCAGGGTCTATCCCATTGGCTAAGGCCTGTCGCGCCTTACGACGCACTTCCCTGGCTGCCTGTAGGGTTTTATCTGGGTACACCCCAATCGCGAGAGTTCTCCGCTTACTCCCCAAACGATAGTCCAACCGCCAATACTTCCCACCATTCGGATGTACCAGCAAATAGAGCCCACCACCATCAGACAGCTTGTATTGCCGATCACGTGGCTTTGCAGCTCGAATCTCAGAATCCACTGAGTGGGTGTGTTTTCCGTGCCATTTCGACCTCCTGTACCACTAAAATAACGGAGAATTTTGGCGGTACATGTCTACACGCATACTGCATAGACCGTCAGAAATACCGTAAAAATGACGGGATACTACTGGATAATAATAGACGTTATTGGACAAAAGGGAAGCAAAAAAGCCCGCTACTACGCGGGCTTCAGGAAAATTCTGGACATCGTTGGGTTATAATTTGGTGGTACGGGTACTATTGAATTTCCTTTTCATCTTATTGTTTTTCTTATATTTTATATTTATAAAAATACCGATATACCGTCAAATATACCGTCAAATTATCCTGCCATCCCTCCTCCCATACCAACTATGATCTCCTCAGATCTCATCACATACCATATTGTCTAAGTGACAGTAAAAGATTCAGAGACAGAACCAACTTCATCAAACTAAATGTTGAGGCAAACTCATCCGGACCGAAACAGTGACTGAAAGGATTCAATATATGGATAAAAAAGATATCAAAGACGCGGAAGACTATATTGCGGCATGGAGCAATGCCAGGGACACCGCTTTTGAGTTCCCGCCTTTCGATACCCCAACTTCTATTGACCACCCTTTCATGGCGAAATTGAAAAAGGATCACAACTTCTTGTCTGCCGCAAGCAAATCAGATAAATGCTCACCCGGCGATCTTGCAGCTGCTGTAGCAGAAGGGCTACTCACCTATCATGATGAAACTGAACAACCCTTTACCAAAAATACGCTTTCTCAAATGTCGAATTGCATTAATCGTCTTCTTACAATAACCGAAAGCACTGCCATATTTGAGAGCCAAAGTGAACAAATGCTTTTGATTGATTTACTTAGACGATTAAAAGTACAAACAACGCCAGAGCGTGGATTTAAATCTGGCGGAAACATGCTACAACAACGAAAACTTATTAGATCCATTGCTGAAAACACATATGGCAAAGAAGTAAAAGCAAGCACGATTACTGAACTTGCTGCAATCATAGAGCCTGATATTGAAAGTGATGCAACACGCAAGAGACTCGATGATATTCATCCTGATGAATGGAAGGAATATGAGTCTGATTTTTTCGATCAGGTACTGTATCCCTACGTAAAGTTACTCAGAAAACACCAAAAGAATCTTCATGGGAAAAATATAGGTCTATTTTTCACCTGATTTTTCCTGAGAAGACATTCGTTAAATCAGATGATGTTTCCGACACATTAACAACCTAAAGGAAACATCAATGGAAACTACCGCTACCCTCGATCTGCGTTTCTATAGGAAACCTGACGTCCTTCAAATGACCGGCCTAAGCCATTCGGTACTGTATAAGCTGATTTCCGAAAACGCTTTCCCTGCCCCATACAAGCTGAGTGGACGGACTGTAGCCTGGCGCTCAGATGAGCTTCATGAATGGATTGAATCTCGCGAGACATCACCAGATTACACCCCTACTGACAAATAAATAAGGCCGACGCCCGATAAATCGTAGCAACGACCCACTCCTCTCTTAGTAGAGGAACAATAATATATTCATATTGATCAGTCTGTTGCTGTATTTATCGCGTATCGTTCTCAATATATAGAGGATACTCCAAATGTATAAACTCGAATCTAAAGTCAAGTTATTTCGCCTTGAAGACAACGACCCTACTCACTGCCCAGGATGTGATCAAGAGATCAACAGAGACACCATTCTTCTTGACGGTACTTGGTTTTGTAAGAAATTTAGTGGCAGCAATGATGAATGGTTTTATGACCTATGCGAAAAATGCCAGGATTCAATTTTTAATCCTAACTTTTTCTTGGAATGTAATAGCCGGATTCGATCAGCACCTGAAAAATATACATACAAGATATTTCGCCGAAATATTTTACGGCTTGAATTATCTGAAGAGAAACTGGATTTTATAAGCACTGAAGCAGACTATGAATGGGTAGAAAATGACCGGAAATGGTTTACAGGCAACCAAAATAGAAACTACAGGATTCGGAAACAGTTCATTGGTGAGTTTATTGATTGTGAGTTAGAGAATACGGAAGGAAATCCATACAGGCGCCCGGTAATAGTCAAACAAGTGGATAAAGACCTCCACTTCACCTTGCTCATGCGCTATGAAGTTGATGACAGAATTATAAGTAGACTGAACGAATCAGACAGTGAAATTCGTACTTATCTGACCGAAATGGGCGTTGACCCTGAAGTTGTTCTAGTCAAATAAGGCGGTGACTGTCATGAGTAAAGTCACTACACAAAACCGCACCAAACAATCAACGCAAGAAATAGCCCTTTCTTATGCTGAAAAAGGATGGCATGTAATCCCATTACACACATCAGTCGATGGCCGATGCTCATGCAAAAACCAGGACTGCCACTCCAAAGGTAAACATCCACGCACAGTTAATGGAGTCAAGGAGGCCACAACAGATGAAGCCACCATTCAGAATTGGTGGAATAAATACCCTAATGCAAACATCGGTATCGCTACAGGAGGTACATCAGGAATCGAAGTTCTTGACATTGACGTTAAAAAAGGGGCAAAAGGTCTAGAGTCCCTAACAGAACTTGAGTCTGTTCATGGAAAGCTACCTTACACCCTGACTGTTATAACCCCATCTGGAGGCAAACATTATTATTTCGGGTGCAGTAATACGAGACTGAAAAACCGGACTGGTTTTCGCCCCGGTCTCGATTTCAAATCAGACGGTGGCTATATCGTCGCTCCCGGCTCTTCAATCGATGGAGTTACCTATGAATTCGCTGACGAGAGCGCTGACATAACACCTATACCAATTACACTATGCCATGAAGTCCTAACACCAACTACAACTGGAAGCTTCAAGCCTGCTAATGAGGCTGCGTTCTTTGTGGAGGGTCAGCGTAATGATGGCCTATTCAGGTTGGCTTGCAGTCTGCGAAATAAGCGCGTTAAAGAAGGCGAGGCTTGGGGTCAAATTAGACAAGCCGCTGCTTCATGCTCTCCACCACTTGATGATGCTGAGGCTAGAAAATGTCTGGAGTCTGCTTATTCTTACCCCGAAGGACGAAAAATATTACCACTAACAGAGTTAGGTAACGCAGAGCTATTTCTCAGACTTCATGGCAATGAAGTACGCTATGTACCTGATATTGCGTGTTGGTTTATCCGGAATGATCATCTATGGAGACCATCAATAAAGGGAGAAATTCAGCAGCGGGCAAAGCATACAGTCCGTTCAATAGAAAAAGAATACGCAGGAGAAAAGAATTCTGATTTCCTAGAAAAAGTTCGGAGATTTGCCAAAAGTTCTGAAAGAGCAGCGGCATTGAATAACCTTCTTAGTTTGGCGCAGTCAGAGCCTGGCATCTCAATTCTTAGTTCCCATCTTGACCGTGACGATCATCTGTTTGGAGTTGAAAATGGGATCATCGATCTGCGAAAAAATGAACTGGTTAATCCTAGTGCAGACATCTACATCACTAAATGTAGCCGAGCGACCTATGACCCAGAGGCGCCATGCCCAAGGTGGACGCAATTCATCGAGGAGATAACAGGAGGTGACAACGAACTGGGGATCTTCCTACAGCAGCTTGTAGGATATTGTCTTGCCGGTGGTAACCCTGAACAGATGTTTGTGGTGTTGTATGGGCATGGTGCAAATGGAAAGTCCACATTTCTCTCAGTTCTAAACTGGCTCCTCGGAGAGTACTGCAGGACAGTAGATCCTTCTCTGTTCATGGTGAGGCGCTTTCAGAGCAGTGGAGGCCCAAGAGAAGACATCGTCAGGCTACAGGGCGCACGGTTAATATCAACATCCGAGGTCGGTGATGGCCAAGTACTAGATGAAGATATGGTCAAGCGAATGACTGGCGATGACATCCTTACAGGACGCGTTCCTTATGGCAGGCATTCCGTCGAATTCAGACCCAACTTTTGTCCCATCATGGTGACGAACCATAAGCCTATAATTCGGGGAGAAGATCACGCTATTTGGCGAAGGATCCGGCTTGTACCCTTCGAGCAGAAGTTCGATGCTGACAAACGTGACAAGCACTTAACCAAAAGGCTCACGGCAGAGCTATCTGGAATCTTGAACTGGGCACTGGAGGGGTATCGGCAGTACCTAAAAAGCGGACTAACCATTCCAAGATGTATCAGTAACGCTACCGTCTCATATCGCACCGAAATGGATCTATTCCAAGAATGGATAGAAGACATGTGCGTTATCGGGGAAAATGAGCGATGCAATACTGCCGACCTATACGGCAGCTTCCACTTTTATCACGATGGGGACAGGCTTGTATCGTCTATAACTAAAAAAGCCTTCGGCCGTAAATTGTCGGACAGGGGCTTTATCTCGTGTAAGATCAGAGGAAGCCGGGGCTGGCGTGGTATTCGTCTCAAAACCGAGATGGAACTGCTACAGGATCGGATCGAAGCCAGAAAGTAGTTAGTTAAATACTGGCCCCGGCAGCTGTCGGGCCATTTTTGGACGTTTGGGACGTTTCTAGCCCCTAAAAAACTCTTTTCTATATAAAAAATCTCTAGGAGGTAATTCAAAACAGCTGTTTTAATGTCCTAAACGCCCACAGCCCCATAATGTAAAAAATGACAACTAAACATGATGCGAACACTGCCTATTTCGAGGAACTCGATCGGCAACTCAAACAACTCTTCGAACTCTCCCGTCAGGGCATCAAAGCACCACCCGAGATGAAACCCCGCTGCGAGGGATATCTACGAGCTGCAATTGTTCTAGACTTGGCCACTTCCGCCGAACTGCAAAAGCGCATGGAAACGCTCCACCAAGAAATCTTCGGCGTAACCATTGCACAGCGCCGGGAGCAGAAACAAGCTCATTGGAATGAAACAGATATCGACTACTCAGTCTACGAGGCACCCACCTATGTGAGAAAACCTACCATGCCTGAAGGGTGACAAGATACTCCGCACAAGTGAGGTGCGCACTGTTCCGAAAATGAGGAGTAGCGCATCACGGCGAACCCAAGTCCGCCACCGCTTTTAAATGCGGTCACGGTCGCCTACTCCCCCTGGACTAGCGCCAGCAACTCCTCGTCCGTCATGGCCTCATACTGCCGCTTCAACTCCTTCAGATCGCTGGACAGTACGGGCTTCTCTACGGGCTTATCGTAGTACCCCAGGAGCTTCCCTACCTCTCTCATAGCGGCGATCATCGCCATAGGCTGTCCTTGTTCTCTAGCCCACATGAAGGCGCTCAGGAGGCCGCGTAGAACGTCATCACGCTGTACCTGGAGCCGCTCCTCGGTCTCCCGGCACTTCTGGTCGATCACAGCCCTGATGTGAGGTTTTGAAAGGTTCTCTGTGGCTATTTGCCTGGCTGTCTTTCTGCTGTATCCGGCTCGAATGGCAGCTTGGGTCCCATTTCTATCGATGAGGTACTCGTTGATGAAGCGGATTTGGCGAGGGCTTAATGACATAGTGTAATTATAACACTATCTGCATGCATCCCTGTGTCTAATGAATGCTAAGCAGACATTTTACATTGAAGGTCAAACAGCCGAGCTCAACCCTGAACGGACCTTCTTGCATTAATTGTAGAGCACCCGCAATACGATCATAGCCGTCCTTAGTTCGTTGGTATGGAGTTGTCCGCTCCTAGTCAGAAGCAGACGCCAATGTTGCAATAACTGTAGGCAAAAACTGCTTAGAGAGGAACTACAGGCGCTGTATTTGACGTCCGGGTTTTATAGCCTTGTTATGATTTTGATTTATCATTTAACACTTCAAACCTATGCATGGCGGTTTCGGATAATAAGTGCAATTGGTAGTTGAAGGGCCAGCTGGTAGAGTCGGCGCTTCTCCCGACCAAGAGACGAAGCACTTATGAGCTACA
>NZ_MPRJ01000102.1 GCF_002020805.1 Solemya velesiana gill symbiont
CGCAAGCTCGTTACCGCTCCACAGTCGCCTCCCAATGACTACACGCCGTGTTCGGATGCCTACTTTGCTTCCCCTCTAGCGTGCTGCGCACACGACGGGTAAGCAGTGCGGCCTCACGGCTACCGGGGACTAACCGCCTCGGCTTTCAGCCTTCCATGGCGGTCAGCGTAGGTCCAATCAGACTGTTCTCACAAGGGAGGAATTTTCCTGAAAAAAAGAAAACCGCTGGCAACGAGCGTACGCCCGCTGCCAGCGGTTTCTCAGCGATAAAGCCACTAGAGCTGCTTACTCTTCGGCAGCAGCTACGGTCAGCTTCAGGGTCGCGTCCATGTCGGTGTGCAGGTACAGCTGCACCTCGTACTCACCGGTAGTGTGGAAAGGACCTTCCGGCAGACGCACTTCACGCTTGGCCAGCTCAACGCCGGCTTCGGTTACTGCGCTGGCGATGTCGGAAGTACCGACAGAACCGAACAGACGGCCCTCGTCGCCGGCCTTGCGAGCAACGGTGACGCTCAGCGCTTCGATCGCGGTCTTGCGTGCTTCAGCTGCAGCCAGCACTTCTGCCGCCTGCTTCTCGAGTTCCGCGCGGCGTGCTTCGAACGCGGCTACGTTATCCTTGGTAGCGGCAACAGCTTTGCCGCCGGGAATCAGGAAGTTGCGGCCGTAACCCGGCTTCACGCTTACCTTGTCTCCCAGACCACCAAGTTTATCTACTTTTTCCAACAGAATGACATCCATCGTATTTACCTCTGAACAGGTGTTATATCTTCAGCTCGTCTCTCCAGGTCCGTTTTTGTCCTGGAGGCGTACCCTAAAATCAAACCAAGCATCTGCGAATCCTGCCGCCGCCAGTGCGGTAACCGCATGGGGCATGGCAAATACCAGCAGAAAATATATTCCTACCAGCCATCCGCTGTTTGCGCCCAGCTTGCCCAAAACGCCGTGGGCAAGTGAAAGGCCCTGCAGAAACCAGGCCGCCAACAACAACATGGCGACATAATCTGCAAAAGCGCCGAGGTCGGCCACGCCAGTCTGGAACAGCAGCACCAGCAGCGTGATGATCGCAAGGATCCGTGGCATCCTGAGCTGGTGGAACTCCGCTTTGAACCCGCCGGGGTTGTAAAGCATTGCCTGCCACCAGCGCGCCATGAACAGCGACGCCATCACCTGCAGGATAAAACCGGCGGCCACGGCACCAGGCACCCACCTGGCCATAACCTCTGCCAGTTCCTGCCGTCTGCTCTCCTCCACCATCTGCGCTTCAACCAGCGACTGGGTAAAAGGTTCCAGCAGACTGCGCCATTGCGCTACCGGGTCCTGCCCTTGCAGGTACTGGGCAACAATGACCAGCAGTCCCAGAAACAGCACCCCCTGCATGGTAATGGCCAGGGAGCGGCTGTATCGCAACAGCGTTGCCGCAAACCAGATCGATAACCACATGAGGAGGGAAAACCCGATAACGG
The DNA here is from genome assembly GCF_002020805.1 of Solemya velesiana gill symbiont. Lineage (GTDB taxonomy): Bacteria > Pseudomonadota > Gammaproteobacteria > Chromatiales > Chromatiaceae > Sedimenticola_A. The sequence goes on from NZ_MPRJ01000102.1 coordinate 1,464, forward strand.
GGGTTGCAGCTCCCCAGGTCACATAGGCAAGCCCGGCACAGGTCAAACCTGAAATGATTACGACGGTAAAGCCGTAACCCGGACCGTTGCGCAGTGTGACCAGCGCTACTGCCGCAGAACTCAGAATACTCGACGGGGGCAGCAGGAGCGACAACATGGCCAACACCGTGGCCAGCATCACCGCCTCAAACCTGCCCCGCATCACCAGTGATGCCAATGCCCGCATCGTGCTCTTCCGGCAGCTTCAAACAGCAGCTAAGGCACCATCAGGTGCCCAGGCAACACCAACAGATCAGTGACTGTCGGTGTAAGGCAGCAAGGCCAGGTAACGGGCCCGCTTGATGGCCGTAGCCAGCTGACGCTGGTATTTGGCCTTGGTGCCCGTAATACGGCTGGGCACAATCTTGCCGGTTTCGCTGATGTAGGGCTTCAGCAAGTTGAGATCCTTGTAGTCGATCTCGGTGATGCCTTCAGCGGTGAAACGGCAGTATCTTCTGCGACGAAAATAACGTGACATGTTTATCCCTCACTAAATTCTGGATTAGACCGCCGAAACGGTCATGAACAGTACCAAAGCTTATTCGGCAGCCCCTTCTGAAGTCTCTTCAGCACAGGGTGCTTCTGCAGCAGCAGGTGCTTGTGCAGGCTCATCTCCGGCGGAAGCCCTGGGCGACTCTTCTTTGTCGTCAGTCTTAACCAGCGGAGAGGCTTCGGTGACAGCAGCTTTCTGTGCGATAACCATGTTGCGCAGAACTGCATCGTTAAAGCGGAATGCATTTTCCAGCTCTTCGAGCGCTTCGCTGTCGCACTCGATGTTCATGAGCACGTAATGCGCTTTGTGCAGCTTCTGGATCGGATAAGCGAGCTGGCGGCGACCCCAGTCTTCCAGGCGGTGGATGGTGCCACCTTTGCCCTCGATGCTCGAACGGTAACGATCGATCATACCGGGAACCTGCTCACTCTGGTCCGGATGGACCATGAAAACAACTTCGTAATGTCTCATTGTATCCCCTTACGGATTAATACAGCCTCCCGCATAGTGCGGTGAAGCAAGGGTACGGCAAAGGAACACCTCCCGTGCCAGGAAGCTGCGCATTCTACATCGCCAGGAAACGCCTTGCAACGGGGAATTTCTTTTTTGTACTAGAGGGTTAGGAGCCGAAAAGGGGGCAGGATATTCCCCGGCTTTGGGAACGTCAGGATGATCTGCGCTGGCGCACCGCTTCGAAGAGACAGATCCCCGCCGCCACCGAGACGTTGAGACTCTCCACGGAGCCGGCCATGGGCAGTTTGACCAGTTGGTCGCAGGCCTCCCGGGTGAGGCGGCGCATGCCCTTCTCCTCCGCCCCCATGACAATGGCCAGGGGTCCCTTGAGGTCCACCTGGAACAACTCGTCATCCGCCTCGCCGGCGGTACCCACCAGCCAGATACCGAGCTCTTCGCTCAACCAGCGCAGAGTTCGGGCCAGGTTGGTTACCTGTATAAAGGGTATGGATTCCGCCGCCCCGCAAGCCACCTTGCAGGCGGTGGGCGTCAATCCCGCAGAGCGGTCCTTGGGGGCAATTACGGCATGCACACCGGCCGCGTCTGCACTGCGCAGACAGGCACCCAGGTTATGGGGGTCCTGAACAACATCAAGAATCAGTAGAAATGATTTATCTTCAATATCTTGCAGCAGATTCTTCAAGTCCTTTTCAGATAGTGCAGCAGGTACCTCAGTACGCGCCACCACCCCTTGGTGATTGGCTCCAGGGACCAGTGCGTCGAGCTCTTCCCGGCTCACCTGGGCCACGCGCAGACCGGCGGCTTTGGCCAGTCCGATGACCTCCTTGATCCGACGATCACGGCGACGTGCCTCCACCCAGATCTCGAGCACCGAACCCGCACCGTGCTTCAGGGCTGTGCGTACACTGTGCACCCCTGCAACCAGTTGACCCTGGCTCATGACACCACTCCGGAAAATCGGATGACCATGCCCATTAACAAGGGATTACTTCCTGCTTTTGCGATGGCCACGCTTCGCGCCCTTTTTCTCTTTGCCCTTGTCCGACTTGCCGCTCTTTGATTTTTTCGGTTTCTTATCCTTCTTGGGCTTCTTCCTGGACTTATCACCCTCTTTCTTGGCCGGTTTTTTCCTGCCGGCGGTTTCAGTCCGGGAACCCGATTTATACTGCTTGGCCCTTCTGCTTCGCTTAGAACGGCTGCCTTCATCTTCTACTTCAGCGTTGCCATCCAGCACAAAATCGATCTTTCGGTCGTCCAGGTTGACCGCTGCCACCTTGATTTTCACCTGGTCACCCAACCGGTAGACCTGGCCGGTCCGTTCACCGGCGAGCCGGTGCCCTACCGGGTCGAAATGGTAGTAATCGTTGTCCAGGGCCGTGATATGCACCAGGCCGTCCACGTAGATCTCATCCAGCTCAACAAAGATGCCGAACGAGGTGACGCTGGTGATGATGCCCTCGAAAGACTCACCCAGCTTGTCCATCATGTACTCGCACTTGAGCCAGGAGATGGCGTCCCGGGTCGCCTCGTCGGCCCGGCGCTCCGTGGCCGAGCAGCTCTCCCCCAGGCCCTGAAGTTCGGTGGGAGAGTATTCGAACTCATCAGCACCCATGCCGTTGAGCTGGTGCTTGATTGCCCTGTGCACTACCAGGTCGGGGTAGCGACGGATCGGCGAGGTGAAGTGAGCGTAGGCAGGAAACGCCAGCCCGAAGTGACCGCTGTTTTCGGAACTGTAGACAGCCTGGGACATGGAGCGCAGCAGTACCGTCTGAATCAGGTGCCTGTCGGGACGATCCGCTACTGAATCCAGTAGATCTGCATAGTCTTTTGCGGTGGGTTTCGCACCACCACCCAATCCCAGGCCCAGTTCGCCCAGGAACTCCCGAAGATCAAGCAGCTTCTCTGCCTGGGGGCCGTCGTGAATACGGTAGAGACCGGGCTGTTTTTTCCTGAGCAGCAGGCAGGCCGCGGCGACATTGGCCGCCAGCATGCACTCCTCGATCAGCTTATGGGCGTCGTTACGGATCAGGGGCACCACCCGTTCCACTTTCTGTTCCTTGTTGAACAGGATACGCGTCTCGGTGGTATCGAAATCGATGGCGCCACGAACGCTGCGTGCCCCGTGCAGAACCTGGTAGAGCGCATAGAGCCCATGCAGGTGGGGCAATAGATCAGCATACTGCTCACAGAGCTTCGGCTCCCCTTCCGCCAGCATGTCGGCAACCTGGTCGTAGGTGAGCCTGGCGTGGGAGCGCATCACCCCCTCGTAGAAACTGGAGCGCGCGATCTTACCCTCCTTGTCGATGAACATCTCGCACACCATGCAGAGACGATCCACCTCGGGATTGAGGGAGCAGAGACCGTTGGAGAGCACCTCGGGCAGCATGGGAATAACCCGGCCAGGGAAGTAGACCGAGTTACCCCTCTGGCGTGCCTCCCGGTCCAGGGCCGTACCCGGCTCCACGTAGGCGGAGACATCCGCGATACAAACCAGCAGCTTCCACCCCTTGGGCTTGGCCTCGCAGTAAACAGCGTCGTCGAAATCCCTGGCATCGGCACCGTCTATGGTGACCAGGGGCAGATTGCGCAGGTCGACCCTGCCCTCTTTCGCTTCCTCGGGTACCTCGCCCCCCAGGCCGGCAATGGCGACCTCCACTTCTTCGGGCCACTCCACCGGCAGATCGTGGGTACGGATGGCCACATCGGTCTCCATGCCGGGTGCCATGTGGTCCCCCAGCACCTCCACGATTCTTCCAATGGGTTGGGTACGCTTGGTAGGCTGCTCAACGATCTCGGCCATCACCATCTGGCCATAACCAGCGCCCTGCCGATCAGCCTCGGGAACCACGATACCCTGGTTGATACGCTTGTTGTCCGGCACCACGAAGCCCACACCGGCTTCCTGGTAGAACCGTCCCACCACCTGGCGGTTAGCATGCTCCAGCACTTCCGCCAGGGCACCCTCTTTCCGGCCCCGCTGGTCGACACCCACCACGCGAACCACGGCACGGTCGCCATGCAGTACCTGGCGCATCTGGTGCGGGGTGAGGAAGAGGTCCTCCCCGCCCTCGTCGGGCTTGAGAAAACCGAAGCCATCAGGATGGCCGATCACGCGGCCTGCAATCAGGTCCTTGGCGTTGACAATACAGAAGGCGCCCCGGCGGTTTCTTACCAGTTGGCCGTCGCGCTCCATGGCGTTAAGCCGGCGGCGAAGCGCCTCGACATCCTGCTCATCACTCAGGTTGAGACTGACTGCCAGCTCGTCCCGCCACATGGGCACGCCCTGCTTCTCCAGTACGCCCAGGATGAACTCCCGACTGGGGATGGGATTATCGTACTTCTTCGCTTCGCACGTGCGGCGGGGGTCCTGCTCACGTGCTGTTTTACCCGGTTTCTTCTTTGCCACAAACTACTTCCTGATTTGTCATAGAATTTGCCTATTGTACCGTTGACAAGCAGGAAATGTCGCTGTAAAGTTCGCGACCTCTGAGATTGAACGCCCACACAGGGCTTGTTTGATCAAAGAAAAGCCGAGGTGGCGGAATTGGTAGACGCGCTAGCTTCAGGTGTTAGTTGGGGAAACCCAGTGGAGGTTCAAGTCCTCTTCTCGGCACCATATTAGCAAGCCCCTTAGTGATTGATTTCTAAGGGGTTTGCAACCTCTCTCTTCTCTCCACGTCTCTCTTCTAACCTCTACTACATTGGACTGCTACATCGCAGCCTGGTAGGCGGGGTAAATATGAGCGTAAAACTGCCGTCATATCTCCAGAGAAATCGCTTTGGAGTCTTCCACTTTCGTCGTGTCATCCCAAACGATCTGCGCAGCATTGTCGGAAAGCGGGAATTTCAGCGAACACTAAGAACGCACGAGACCATCAAAGCGATACCAATGGCTCGTATCCTCGCGTTACAGACTGACCAATGGTTTGCGGAGTTGAGAATGAGGAAAACCAAAAAGAGCTACCCTAAACCTGATTGTTGTACGGTTAAGTTCAGCGGACCTGAACTGTGTGTAGAAAAAGAGTTTAAACCTGAGGACTTCGCCGCCATGAGTGCTGCCGGTATGTCACCAGAGGAAATCTCATCACTCGTAAATGCTAACCCTCTCTTGCCAAATCAAGCCCCGGTGTTCACCCCCGTGCCTAAGCAGTCTCAGCCGCAAGGGACTGCACTCTCAGCGTTAATCAAGCGATACAACGATAACCGTATCGCAAAAAAAGGAGGAAAATGGCGAATCCCAAAAGGGGATAAAGCAAAACAGAGAAGGTTGATTGAGATTTTCGGGGATATTGATATTACGTTGGTAGAACCTGAAGATGCCGAGAACGTTCGAGAAAAGATCATGCTATTACCAGCTAACCCAGCTACGTTCCGGGGGCAGACAGTAGAACAAATTTTGAATACAAAACACGAGGAAACATTGTCGGTTAAAACCATAAAAGATCATATCGATCACTACAGTGTCATTTTTGATTGGGCAACAACTAAGCGACTTTACAAAGAGGCAAACCCTTTTACAGATGTTGCACCGGTAGATGACCGTACTAAGCACGAATTGAATCGCCCCGGGTTTGTCGGAGGGTCTACTTCTTGAGAGGATAGGCCTTATGACTAGAGGAAGAAGATATTCCCCGGAGTACCGGGAAAGAGCGG
>NZ_MPRJ01000103.1 GCF_002020805.1 Solemya velesiana gill symbiont
CGCCAGTATTTCCCAAAGCATCTGGACTTTACGACCATCACACAGACTGAAATCAACCGGGTGATGGATAAACTGAACAATCGCCCTCGAAAATGCCTTAGCATTAAAACACCTAATCAGGTATTTTTCGGGATCAACCCACCTGTTGCACTAGCGAGTTGAATCCGCGGTTTTAAATCGCACCCTGTCGGATACAATAGCGCAATCTTAATACCACATGAGAAAAAACTTCATGAGCGTGGAAATCTATCACAATCCCCGTTGCAGCAAATCCCGTCAGACCCTGCAACTGCTCCAGGACCAGGGGGTCGAGCCGGATATCACCGAATATCTCAAAACGCCACCTGACGCCGCCACCCTGAAAAACATTCTCAACATGCTGGGCCTCGAACCACGGGAACTGATGCGCACAAAAGAGGCGGAGTACAAGGAGGCCGGACTCGACAATCCGGAACTCAGCCGCGACCAGCTCATACAGGCAATGGTAGATCATCCCAAGCTGATCGAGCGCCCCATTGTCATAAAGGACAACAAGGCCGCCATCGGTCGCCCCCCTGAAAAGGTACTGGACATACTCTGATGAGCTATATCCTCATTCTCTATTACAGCCGTTATGGCGCCACCTCAGAGATGGCCAACCAGGTCGCCCGCGGTATTGAGGAGGTCCCGGGAATGGAGGCGCGCCTGCGTACCGTTCCGGCGGTCTCTGCAGTTTGCGAGGCCACGGAAGAGAGCATTCCCGGGCAGGGCGCTCCCTATGCCACCCTTGAGGATCTTGAACAGTGCGCCGGCCTGGCACTGGGCAGTCCTACCCGCTTCGGCAACATGGTGGCTGCACTCAAGTACTTCATCGACGGTACCAGCCCACTGTGGATTTCGGGCGCCATGATGGGCAAGCCTGCCGGGGTGTTCACCTCCGCGTCCAGCATGCATGGTGGCCAGGAAACGACACTGACCTCCATGATGTTGCCGCTGCTGCATCACGGCATGCTGATCGTCGGTCTTCCCTACAGTGAAACAGAACTGCTGCATACCCAGACCGGAGGTACCCCGTACGGACCCAGCCACCTGGCCGGCACCGACAGCAAACTGCCCCTCTCCGACGAGGAGAAGAGCCTCTGCCGCGCCCTGGGCAGACGCCTCGCGACAACCGCAGCCAAACTGGAAAAATGACCCGCCAGGCACAGATCACCTTATGAACAGACAGCTTGCCCTCGGTATAAGCCTCCGTGAAAGCGCAAGCCTGGAAAATTTCGTACCGGGTGGAAATGTCCAGGTGATCTCTCACCTGCGCCACTGTACTGACGGCAGTGGCGAACAGTTCCTCTATATCTGGGGACCGGAGGGCAGTGGGAAAAGCCACCTCCTGCAAGCCGCCTGCCAGTATGCGGACAAACTGGGAAAGGCCGCGGCCTACATACCCCTTGGCCAGGCCGAAATGTTTGAACCTGAAATCCTGGCTGATCTCGACTTTATGAACCTCGTCTGCCTGGATGATGTCGAATCGGTGGCTGGTAACAAGGCGTGGGAATCTGCCCTGTTCCATCTCTTCAACCGGCTGCGCGACCAGGGGGTCTCCCTGATCACCACCGCAGGCCAGGCCCCCCTCAACCTTGATGTTGACCTGCCCGACCTGAGATCACGCCTGAGTTGGGGCCTGAGCTACCAGCTCAGGCCACTAAGAGACGATGAGAAGATCCAGGCGCTTATCGACGGGGCGAACCGCCGTGGCCTGACCATGAGCTGGGATACCGGGAACTATATTCTTCGTCATGTACCCAGGGATATGGCATCCCTTCAACGCCTGATCGAGCACCTGGACAAGGGCTCCCTGGAGGCCCAGCGGAGGCTGACCATACCGTTCGTCAAATCGTTGCTGGAAACTTTCGGATAAACCTTATTTTTTGCCCTGCCTGGCCGCCCGGCGACTCCACACCCAGACATAGTCCGCGCCGCTCGCCACGGTGGTCACGGCAACCGCCCAGATCATGATGGTGATGAACAGGGACGGTAACGCCAACAGGCCTTCATCCAACACCACCGAGAGCACGAGCACGATCTGGGTCACGGTATTGACCTTACTGATCATGCTGGGCTCCGCCTCCAGCTCTTCGACCCTGAAGCTGTAGACCAGCGCACCGGTTACGATCACCAGATCACGCAGTATGACCAGCATCACCAGCCAGACCGGAATCATCCCCACAACCGCCAAGGAGAGATAGCTTGAGACCAGCAGCACCTTGTCTGCCAACGGATCGAGCAGGCCGCCGAGCCGGCTGGTCCAGCCGTAGTGTTTCGCTAGGTAACCGTCCAGGCCATCGGAAACCCCGGCCACGAAAAACAGCACCAACGCAATCTCGAACTGCTGCTCCAGCAGCATCCAGACCACGGGAATGGTCAGGAAGATGCGCAGTACGCTGATCAGGTTGGGGATATCCTCTCTCGTCACTGGCGCAACCGGTAAAAAAGATCGACGTTTTCAGCCACGGCTTCCTCACCCATGACCGCATCACCGTCGGGTTCGATGAGACCGCCCAGGGCGAGGCCCTGTTCCAGAACTTCCAGCCCCCCCCTGACCTGCAGTTCGTAGATCACGGCATTGGCTTCCACCGCCGAGAGATCCATGCGCGCCACGGCGCTTTGAGAGGAGAGGAAACCGCCCACCCCGGCATACTCCCGCAGAGAGCCAACGCCTTCCACGCGCAGTCGCACCCGGGTCAATTCACTGGCCCCACCGATGGGCGCGAACCGGTTTGCGAGCAAATCAGAGGCGTACTGGACACCTTCGCCCAGCAGCTGATTCCGGGAACGACCGTCATTGCTCCAAGACGAGATTTTCTCCCCCTGGAACAGGGTCCACCTGGAACGCCAGAGATCACTGGCGACCCGGGTCAGGCGACCGGTCAGTACGAAATCCGGACTGTAGCGATGAGAGGCGCCGGAAATATTGCGCTCGAAATCCCCCCACAGATCAGCCACCTGCAGTCGGGACTGATCCTCCAGGTCCATCAATGGAACGATGAGGGGCACACCACGTTGCCGGGCCACTGACTCCAGTACCGACCAGGCCGAGCTCTCGGCACCTGTCAACCGGCGCCCCCGGGACTTGCTCTCCTCACCCAGCCAGACCAGGCCACCAGGACGGTTATCGCCCCAGACCGGCAGTCTGCTTTGGCGCAGAAAACGATTCACCGCCTGTTCGTCGAAAACCACCTGAAGGTATCTTTTCGGTTCTGCAGCCTCGGCGCCTTCCGGCTGTACATCTGCGCCATCAGCTGGCTGTTCGGCATCGAGCCGATAGCGATACTGCTGGACATAGCGGGGGGCCTTGGCGAACTCCGCTGTCAATTCCTGGCGGTTGGCAATATTCCGGTTGCCCGTCACCTTGATCAACATCTTGCCGAACGCACGCCCGATCGCCTCATTGCCCTGCGCCGCTTCCTGTCCTGCCACAGGCACTTCTGCCTGGTAGAGGCCGTCGACCTGTACCCCAAGTGCGGGGGTGGCCATCGCTGCGAGCAGTAAGATAAGGCCGTAAAGGGCGCCCAACCCGGTGAAATCACGCCTGTCGTTCATAAATAGGGGCATCGTCATAGTGATCTTTGCTACCTGAATCTGGCGAATTCTATACCTGCGGGCCATTCCCTGTCTAAAAAAACTGGCGCAACTCCCCTGCGCTATTTGATAGAATACCGGGCTGCAAACAATCCCAGCCTGGAGTAATCAGTGGACCAGAACAAGCCAACCGATTCCGTCTCACTCAGTTACCGCGATGCGGGAGTCGACATCGATGCAGGTAACAGCCTGGTGGAGAGAATAAAGCCAATCGTCAAAAGCACCTTCCGCCCCGGCGTCATGACCGGTCTCGGCGGCTTCGGCGCCCTGTTCGAACTCCCGCTGGACCGCTATAAGGAGCCCGTACTGGTTTCAGGTACCGACGGTGTCGGCACCAAGCTGAAGCTGGCCCTGGAGCTCAACAAGCACGATACCATCGGCATCGACCTGGTGGCGATGTGCGCAAACGATATTATCGTGACCGGTGCCGAACCGCTCTTCTTTCTCGACTACTACGCAACCGGACATCTGGACGTAGATGTCGCCACCGATGTGGTGAAGGGCATCGCCAAGGGGTGCGAGCTTTCCGGCGCCGCCCTGACCGGGGGAGAGACCGCGGAGATGCCTGGCATGTACAGTGAAGGTGACTACGACCTTGCCGGATTCTGCGTCGGTATCGCCGAAAAGAGCCGCATCATCGACCCAGGCCGGGTCAGGGCGGGAGACGTGTTGCTTGGACTCGCTTCATCCGGCCCCCACTCCAACGGCTACTCATTGATTCGCAAGGTACTCGAGGTCAGCGGCGCTGACCTGGGACAGGCCATGGGCGACACCACGCTGGGCGAAGCCCTGCTGGCCCCCACCCGAATCTATGTCAAACCCCTGCTGAAGCTGCATGAGCAGGTGGAGATACACGCCCTGGCCCACATCACCGGCGGCGGCCTGCCGGAGAACCTGCCCCGGGTGCTTCCAACCAACACCAAGGCGGTCATAGACGGCAACGCCTGGGAACGGCCGGCGGTTTTCCAATGGCTGCAGGAACAGGGCAACGTGGTGGAGTCTGAAATGCTGCGCACCTTCAACTGCGGCGTCGGCATGGTGGTCTGTATTGCCGAGGAAGACGCTTCCCGTGCAACAGCCCTGCTGGAAGAACAGGGTGAGACGGTCTGGCAACTGGGCCGCATCGAAGTGGCAGAAGGTGAACCCTCCGTGGAGGTCACCGCTTGATGATCGAGCAGAAAAAGCTGCCGCTGGTAGTCCTCATATCGGGGAGCGGAAGCAATCTCCAGGCAATCATCGATGGGGCTGCAGCAGACCTGCCGGTGGAGATCCGCGCGGTCATCAGCAACAGGACCGACGCCTACGGCCTGGAGCGCGCGAGGAAAGCTGGAATCGCGACCAAAGTGCTGGATCACAAGGATTATGCAGATCGCGAAGGCTACGACCAGGCACTTGGCGACCTGATCGAGACCTATGAACCCGGACTGGTGATTCTGGCCGGTTTCATGCGCATTCTTTCAGCGGAGTTCGTGAGCCGTTTCCACGGCCGGATGTTCAACATCCATCCCTCCCTGCTCCCCAAGTACCGTGGACTGCACACCCACAAACGCGCCCTTGACGCCAATGACGAGTTGCACGGAGCCAGTGTCCACTTCGTCACCGAAGAACTCGATGGCGGCCCCCTGGTCCTGCAGGTCAATGTACCGGTTGAAGAGGACGATACCGAAGAGAGCCTGGCAGCACGTGTTCTGACCCAGGAGCATATCATCTACCCCACGGCCATCCGCTGGTTCGCTGAGGGCCGGCTGAAGATGAACGGGAGCCAGGTAGTCAAGGACGGAATCCCACTTGATGGCCCGGTCACCATGAGCTACCAGGAGCCTCCCCCTTCATGAGCGCACACCGGCAGATCCTCAACATGCTGATTGCAGGAGTGATGCTGCTGGGATCCAACCCGCTGTGGTCCAACCCGGAGACGGTACTCACCCCCTTCAGCGCCGAGTACCACCTCAGCCGTGACAACATGGCCGTGGGAAAGGTCATAATCACCCTCGAACTGGATCAGTCCGGACTCTACCGCTATCGAGCCTATACCGTTGCTACGGGCCTGGCTTCCCTGTTTCGGGATGACCAGATAACAGAACAGAGCCAGGGCACTATAGAGAACGGAGCCGTCATCCCTGACAACTACCTCTATCATCATCGTCGCAGGGAGAATCCGCGAAAGGTAACCGTCGACTTCAACTGGCGCACCGGAAATGTGACCAACCACAGTAGCGGAAAACGCTGGACCATGACGATACCCACGGGAACCCAGGACAAGTTTAGCCAGCAACTGGCCCTCATGATCGCCATGGCAAAGGAGAAAAGTCGTGTCGACTTCAAGGTTGCCGACGGCGGCAGGCTGAAAAGCTACCGTTTTTCCGCTGATGGAAGAGAGCCTGTTGAGACTGGTACCGGAACCATTACCGCCCTGAAAGTCAAGCGCAAAAAAGACAATCGCCCCTCGGACTCCACCATCTGGTTGGCGCCTGATCTCAACTACCTGCCGGTAAAGATCACCAAGCAGAAAAAAGACGAACAGGTGATCATGTTGCTCCAATCGGTAAGCTGGAACTAGGAAATCGATTCCAGGCAGCGACTCAACACTTTCTTGAAGAAACCACCGGGTGAGATTGTGACCTGGGCAGTCTCATTGTTGATCTCTTCCAGGTCATAGGTGATGAACTCGACCCCGGCCTCCCTGTACATCTCCTGGGAGAGCTTCAGATCATCCGCCCAGCGGGACAGGAAGTCTTCACTGGGCGCGATGGAGACCACTCGCCCGATCTCATCCTGGATCAGCTTTGATGCGCAACGCGGACAAGGCGGATGTGTCACATAGACTGTGCAGCCCTTGAGATCCCGCTTTGCGAAAATCATGGCGTTCTCTTCGGCGTGGATCGTGAGATTCAGCTTGATGCTCCTGTCCTCCAGGCGTTCCGACGCATCCACGACACCGGCAGCGAACCCGTTATAGCCCAGGGAGACAATACGGTTTCCGTCGGTTATGACGGCACCCACCTGGGAGGAAGGGTCCTTGCTCCAGGCCGAGATGTGAGCGGCCAACCCAAGAAAACGCGTATCCCACTTAGCACTCATCTATGTAAATCCTATCCGTAGTATGGAGGTTTTGGGCATGGTACAAGCGATCAAATGCAAATTCATCCATTATCAACATGGAGCTTATCGCGGCTCATGGAAATATACCTCTTATTCTTCATGGTTTATTTTATCCCCTCTTTCCAGTGAAATGTCTCTGAGTTGATGACAAAAGAACTATAATTAGGGAATTGCGGTCTATGTATACGCTAAAGCGTGCAGCCAGTTACAAGCCCTGTCCCATCGCTGAATTACTAGGGCAACTCTGATTAATTTCGAAAATCGTATACCATCGACCTATTGATCTCCACTCCCAGGAAAA
>NZ_MPRJ01000104.1 GCF_002020805.1 Solemya velesiana gill symbiont
GGTGCCTGGTGAATGAAAACTCTTATTTTTCAGACCATCCTTAACTGATCACCCAAGTCTCTGCGATTGGAAAATTGACCATGGTAAAGATCTACGGAATACCCAACTGCGACACCATGAAGAAGGCCCGGAAGTGGCTTGAAGCGAACGGTGTCGAGTATGAATTTCATGACTTCAAGAAACTGGGCCTGGATGAAAACCGGCTCCGGGGATGGGTGAAGGAGCTGGGTTGGGAGACCCTGCTCAACCGCCGCGGTATGATCTGGCGCAAGCTCAGCGACGAGGTCAAGAATAATATCGACGAAGCCTCGGCCATACGGGTTATGCTGGAAACCCCCAGCATCATAAAGCGCCCGGTACTTGACCTGGGCGACCATCGTATAGTCGGGTATTCAGAAAAGCAGTACAGCGAACTCTTCTAATTCAACACATGTCAAAGACCCTGGATCTCGCCATCGACCTCATCAGCCGTCGCTCTATCACGCCGGAGGATGCAGGCTGCCAGGATGTGATGATCCAGCGCCTGGAGGCGATAGGCTTCCAGATCGAGCGAATGCGCTTTGGCGAAGTGGACAATTTCTGGGCACGGAGGGGCGATACCGGCCCTGTGGTTGCCTTTGCCGGCCATACAGACGTGGTCCCCCCGGGCAGAAGCGAAGCCTGGGACTCTGATCCTTTCGCACCGGAGATCCGGGACGACCTGCTCTACGGGCGAGGTGCCGCAGACATGAAAGGCAGCCTGGCCGCCATGATCACGGCAGTGGAGTCCTTCGTGGAGAATCACCCGGATCACAGCGGTTCAATCGCTTTTCTGATCACAAGTGATGAAGAAGGGATCGCCACCCACGGCACGATCAAGGTTATGGAGGCCCTGGAACAGCGCGGCGAGAAAATCGACTATTGCCTGGTCTGCGAACCGTCCAGCACAGACCGGGTTGGTGACGTCGTGAAGAACGGACGAAGAGGTTCTCTCAGCGGCATTCTCACGGTTTTCGGAAAGCAGGGCCACGTGGCCTACCCTCACCTTGCTTCCAATCCGGTCCATAGTGCAGCATCGGCCCTGGCCCGCCTGAGTGGAGAAACCTGGGATGAGGGCAATGACCACTTCCCCCCCACCAGTTTCCAGATCTCAAACATCAACGCAGGAACCGGCGCCGAAAACGTCATTCCCGGCGAGATGGAGGTGCTGTTCAACTTCCGCTTCTCCACCGAGTTGGACGAGGAGAAAATCAAGACCCGGGTACACACCATTCTCGATGAAGAGGGTGTGAGCTACGACCTGGCTTGGCGCCTCTCCGGACACCCCTTTCTGACCCCGGAAGGCGCACTCGTAGATGCTGTTCAGGCAGCTATCAGCAATATAACCGGTTACCGAACCGAGCTATCCACGTCCGGCGGCACATCGGACGGCCGTTTCATCGCCCCCACAGGCGCCCAGGTTGTGGAAGTGGGCCCACTCAATGCCACTATCCACCAAGTCAACGAGTGTGTCTCGGTTGAGGATCTCGATACACTTTCGGCGATTTACGACAGAACACTTGAGAGATTGTTGAGCTAACCTGCCCTGGCAATTCCTATCCGGCACCTGCATACTGCAACCCTTCACTCCCCTGTGCTGACTTTAACAACACTCACTATCTTATTGTTTTAAATAATAATTACCGAGTTACTGCACCGATGTTTTTTGTGGACCACATCACACTTTCATCGTCACCATAGAAAAAATGTTGACGTAAGCGTTTTATTATTGTATTATTTTTTAATCAGTTTATGATGGCCTTTTTACAGGACATCTAACTGTACGGTCTAAGGTCTGCAAGGCTCAGCCGAATGCAGTATCGTAGTAGTGCTGAGTCTTGCTGTACCTTTTGTCTCCTCCATCCTCCTTTGGTAGTTATTTATAAACTTGGCTCCTCCAGCCAGGTTTTTTTTGCCTCAATTTTTTGAACTGGTTCAAATAAAACTCCACCCGAGGTAAATATTTCTGTAAAGTAAATATGGACAGCGCCGATACAATCGGACGTAAATTACCAATAACACTAATAATCGTAATGGAATCAGCATGAAGGCCGAATTCATCAATCCCTTTCTACACTCTATCGTTAATGTCCTCACCACCATGGCGCAGATGGAGGTATCAGCCGCCCCCCACTCTAAAAAATGGAAATATCGCAAAAGGGGATGTAACGAGAATTATCGACTTGGCAGGTAACCAGGCAAAGGGTTCCATGGCTATCACATTCCCCAGCCCGTCATTCTCGAAGTGGCTACCCGGATGCTTGGAGAAGAGATTAGCCACATCAATGACACCGTCACGGACTGTGTAGGCGAGATCACCAATATTGTAACCGGTGGCGCGAAACGGAGTCTCAGTGAACAGGGATACGATTTCGACCTTGCAATCCCCGGGGTCGTTTCAGGAAAAGGCCACACCATATCCCACAGCCACACAGGAAGAACCATACTCCTGCCTTTTGAGACATCGCCGGGTCACTTTTTCGTAGAAATCTGTATGACGGAGCATGCTCGCTAGTCCCTGTGATCCGGCTATGGGAATCAGCAGAACAATATTTCAAATCCAGGAAGCAGCGTAGCCTTTTGAAATATCTGGATATTGAAGCCGCCTCACTTCGATCGGCAGGACTCAACCTGATCTCAGTAATGCGCTGGGATGCCCTACCTGCTGAAATCCGGACCAAAATCGATTCATCCAACCTTTCACATCATCCCAGGTCACTCATCCTGATAGGCCATGGTGGAAAAAAACTCTGGAGCGCAATCCCGGAAGACCAGTTCAAACGAACTGATCCTATAGATAACTTCAGTACAGAACAGAGCAGGCTTTTTGCTGATAAGCTCCTTGGGAGAGACAGGTATCAGGTGCTTTTCCCTGGCCCGGTAACCGTACCACTGCAGAGATTGGGCAGGTATGCAGGGTGGCATCATGACTCCCCTCTCGGGATCGGCATCAATGGGCAATGGGGGCTCTGGTTTGCATACCGAGCAGTACTGATTACCGATATAGAACTACCTAAAACCGCCCACGCAGAAGGCCCCAATCCCTGCCACAGCTGCCAGACCCGCCCTTGCACAACCAGCTGCCCGGCCTCCGCCATAAGCGTGGAAACTGGACTAGACTTGAATAAGTGCACAACCTTCCGGCTACAGGCCGCGTCAGTCTGTGCCAGGAACTGCCTGGCAAGGCTGGCGTGCCCGATTGCACCGGAGCATCGTTACAGTCCACGGCAGATGGAGTATCACTACTCAAAATCTCTTGAGACTTTACAGCGTTTTTATGGTAAAAATGATTGAAATATAAAGAGTTTTTAACAATCTCTTTTTTGTAATTAAACCACCAGACACCACCCGGAATACATCGATGACCACCACTGCCGCACCCTTTTCGGGAAATGCCAATGCAGCGAATGACGAGGCTACCGCCAACGCATCCGACACATCTGCGACGACAGTCCCGACGCTTGATGATCCCTCTCTTTTCCTGAACCGGGAGCTGACATGGCTGGAGTTCAACAAAAGAGTGCTGCATGAGGCCACTGACACTCGTGTTCCCCTGCTGGAGAGACTGAAATTCATCGCGATCGTCAGCTCCAACCTTGACGAATTCTTCATGAAGCGTATCGGCGGCCTGAAACAGCAGGTGGGTGCCGGCATGTCACGACGCACAGTGGATGGCCGCACCGCCCAGGAACAGATCGACGAGTGCAACCAGGTGGTACGGGAAATCGAAGCGCAGAAGCTCACTGCCCTGGTAGATGTGCTGGAGGGTTTGCGTGAGCACGACATCGCCATCCTCAACTACGATGAACTTGACCAGGCAGACGAGGCTTACCTGCGTGACTACTACTACCAGAACATCTTCCCCCTGGTCACACCGCAGGCCATCGACCCGGCCCATCCTTTTCCGTTCATCTCAAATCTGTCACTCAACCTGCTGGTGCAACTGCGTTACCCCGGAAAAACCAGCAAGACCACCCTCACCCGCATCAAGATTCCTGTGGGTGCCGGCATACCGCGCTTCCTGAAGATTCACAATAAGAACCACTTTGTGCGTCTCGAGGATGTGATTTCCCATAACCTGGACATGCTGATGCCGGAAATGGAGGTAATGAGCTGTGAACTGTTCAGGGTCACCCGCAACGCCAATACCGAGCGCAACGAAGAGCATGCCGATGACCTGCTCATTATGATTGAATCGGAGCTGCGTGACCGGCGCTTCGCCCCCATCGTTCGCATGCAGGTTCAGGCCCACATGGACAGCGTGCATCGCGGCATGCTGGCGGCAGAACTGCACCTGGATGAAGAAATTGACGTTTACGAAGTCAACGGCATGCAAGCCATGCGGGACCTGTTCGAGCTTGCATCTCTCGACCTACCTGAACTTCGTGACCCACCCCACCAGGCCGTGGATCATCCGGAACTGAAAGATAGCCGTAATATCTTCCATATCATCCGCGAACGGGGCCCCCTACTGTTACAGCACCCTTACGAATCCTTCGGCACCTCTGTGGAACGCTTTCTCAGAGAGGCGAGCCAGGACCCCAAGGTGCGCGCCATCAAAATGACCCTCTACCGCACCTCCAGCGACTCCCAGGTGGTGAGATCACTGATCCGTGCAGCACAAAACGGCAAGCAGGTCACCGTGGTGGTGGAGCTCAAGGCCCGCTTCGACGAGGCGGCCAACATACGCTGGGCCAACCGCATGGAAGAGGCAGGTATCCACGTCACCTATGGCGTCGTCGGCCTCAAGACCCATTCGAAAATCATCCTGGTAGTGCGCAATGACTACGGTGGACTCAAGCGTTACCTGCACATTGGTACCGGTAACTACCACGCCGGCACCGCCCGTCTCTACTCCGACCTGGGCATACTGACAAACGACGATAATCTCGGACGTGATGCCACAGAGCTGTTCAACTACCTCACTACCGGCTATACGCCGCAGCGGAGCTACGAAAAACTGCTTCCTTCGCCGAAAATGCTGAAGCAGGCTCTCCTTGCCAAGATTGACCGCGAACGCAAACTGCACAGCGAGGAAAATCCGGGGCTGATCCAGTTCAAGATGAACGCGCTGGAAGACGCCGATATCACCCGCGCCCTTTACGAGGCATCCCGAGATGGTGTCCAGGTGGACCTGATCGTCCGTGATACCTGCCGCTTCCGCCCAGGGCTTCCAGGGGTCTCGGAAAATGCCAAGGTGGTCGGTATTGTCGGCAGGTTCCTGGAACATACACGTATCTACTACTTCCACAACGGGGGGGACGAGGAGTACTTCATCGGCTCTGCTGATGCAATGAAGCGCAACCTGGAATCCCGTGTAGAGGTGGTCACACCTGTTGAAGATCCGAAACTGAGAGAGAACCTGCGCTTCCTGCTGGATACCCAGCTACAGGACCAGCGAAGCGCCTGGGACATGCAATCGGACGGCAGCTACCTGCAGCGTCAGCCCGAATCGGATGACATGATTATTGGCAGCCAGGCACTGCTGATTGCCAATACCGAGAAGCGGGCCAAGCAGGCTACCAAGCACCTGCGGGGAAAACGGGCAAAACGCCCGGGCAGAAACCTGCGATAGTACGTTTGTAGATAGCCCTTGGATATATAGAGATGGCGGATACAAACCCTCTTGATCCGGAAAAAACACAGCAGATCCTGTGGGGCGCGCTTCTCGGTTCCGTTTCACTTCTGGGCGGGGTCATCTGGTTTCTGGCCACCCAGGTCGAGACGACGCCGGTATCCCAGGAGATACTGGACATCATTCTCTGGGTCGGCTTCCTTTCAGCCCTTCCCTACCTGGGTCTCAAGCTGGCTGCCAAGCGCCAGTCAGAAGAGAGGCGCTGGCAGACTCAACCAACCCCAGGTACTGAATCCGAAGCAAAACAGAAAAATCTGCAGCGCTTTATTATCGGGGCCAGCCTGGCGGAAATGCCTGCCATGTTCGCGATTGTGTATACCGCACTGGGAGGGAGTATCGGTTGGGCCTTTGCCCTGCTCCTTGCAGCGCGCCCTTCCACGACCCGTATAATCTGATTGTTATCTCGGCGATCGAATATGTCACCGGATCATTAACGTTTGCCGATCAACTCAATCTGGTACCCGTCGGGGTCCTCTACAAAAGCAATGATGGTGGTGCCTGCATTCATCGGTCCGGCATCCCGAATGATCTTGCCACCACGGCTCTTGATCTCCTCACAGGCCCGGTAGACATCATCCACTTCGATGGCAATATGACCAAACGCACTGCCGATCTCGTAACTATCCACTCCCCAGTTATAGGTAAGCTCGATCACGCTGTTTTCAGCTTCACTGCCGTAACCCAGAAACGCAAGCGTAAATTCCCCCTTGGGATAATCCTTCTGACGCAGCAACCGCATGCCCAGCACTTCGGTATAAAAAGCAATGGATCGTTGCAGATCGCCTACCCGTAACATGGTATGGGCGGTTTCAAGTAATAACTGCAATTCAATTACGCAGCAAGCAAATCTACTTGCCGCCCCATAAATAATTCATTCGGTGATCGATAGCCTCTTGTGG
>NZ_MPRJ01000105.1 GCF_002020805.1 Solemya velesiana gill symbiont
GCGCCGATTAAGAGGCTACAAACTGCTTGCAGATGTAGTCGAGGGAGTGAAGTTCAAGGATGGTGAGCGTGTAGAAAGTGATCAAGAGCAGGGTACTACTGAAGGGGTTGTACACCAGATTTGACTATAGCTCTGGTTTGTCCGTCCAGTGTGTTGATCGCGTCTAATGCACGATTTAACGGACAAACTAACACGTTATCGAGTGGCAAAGCACCTTTTTGCGAGTGGCATGAGGCCCTTTTTGCGGGGGTTGAGGCGGTTTAGGAAAAAAAGAGCGCCGCGAGAGGCGCTCTATGCTGCTGTTTTTTACAGCGTTTTATGTGGAGGCTGAGCCCGGAATCGAACCGAGGTCCACGGCTTTGCAGGCCGCTGCATAACCACTCTGCCACTCAGCCACTGACTTGTTCAGAGGCGGAAAGTATCCTGTAAAAAGGTATTTTTTTCCACCCTTATATGGACAAAACCCCGAGCAGTGACTCGGGGTTTATCCTGAATTTGGAGCGGGAAACGAGATTCGAACTCGCGACCCCAACCTTGGCAAGGTTGTGCTCTACCAACTGAGCTATTCCCGCATCGCCAGATGCGCGGGCTATTGTAATGTTCCAGTCATGAGTGTCAAGGGAAATAATGGGTTTGCGGGGGACTTTTTGGGTGTTATTCAGGGATTTGGGGCGCTGCTGTTAGCTCGGAGCAAGATTCTCTGGATTCCGGCATTCGCCGGAATGACGAGGGTTGCTTTGCCCCCTCCTCTCAGCCCTACTCTTCGGTCTGGGCGGTGCCTCCAGTCTCGCCTTTAAGGCTGGGCCAGGCGGCCCTCAGGTAGACGATCATGGACCAGAGGGTGAGGATTACCGCCGCATAGAGCAACACGTAGCCAATGGTATAGATAGGCAGTCCGAACAGCGGATCGCGCCAGATCAGAAGGAAAATCGCAGTCATCTGGAATACTGTCTTGATTTTCCCGATCACCGATACCGCCACTTGTGCCCTGGCGCCGATTTCGGCCATCCACTCCCTGAGTGCAGAGATGGCGATCTCTCTGCCGATGATCACGGCAACGGGAACGGCCAAAGCAGGTGTCGGATCGGCCTCGACCAGCAGGATCAGAGCTGTTGCGACCATCAGCTTGTCTGCCACGGGGTCGAGGAAGGCGCCAAGTGGCGAGACCTGCTCCAGTTTGCGTGCCAGGTAGCCGTCAAGCCAGTCGGTGATGGCCGCAAGGGCGAACACAATGGCGCATGCCTCTTCAGCATGCTCCCAGGGCAGAAAGAACAGGGCCACGAATACGGGGATCAGGGCGATGCGCAGCAGGGTAAGAATGTTCGGTATGTTAAGCAGCATTCGCCAGCTTACTCCTCGCCGTGAAAGGCTTCATAAATCTGTGTGGCCAGTTGCAGGCTGATGCCTTCCACCTTCGCCATCTCTTCCACCCCTGCCCTGCTGATGCCCTGCAGGCCGCCAAACTGCTTGAGCAGCCGCTGACGGCGTATAGGCCCTATTCCGGGGATCTCATCCAACAGCGAAGTGTTTCGGCGGCGTTCGCGCCGCTGCCTGTGTCCGGTAATGGCAAACCGGTGTGCCTCATCCCTGATCTGCTGGATGAGATGAAGGGCCGGTGAATCTGCTGGCAGTATAATCGGGGCATCGGAGCCAAACAAGAACAGCTGCTCCATTCCGGGCTTTCTGGACACCCCCTTGGCCACGCCCACCAGGAAAACCCCCGTAACGGCCAACTCATCAAGCACCTGGGCTGCAGCGCTCAACTGCCCTTTTCCGCCATCGATAAAAAGAATGTCAGGCAGCTTGCCCTCCCCGTTCATGATGCGGGTGTAGCGGCGATTCAGGGCCTGGTCCATGGCGGCATAGTCATCACCCGGCGTAATGCCTTCGATGTTGAATCGGCGGTAGTCTGATTTCAGCGGGCCGTTCCGGTCGAATACGACACAGGACGCCACTGTCAATTCACCTCCCGTGTGGCTGATATCGAAACACTCCATGCGCCCGGGGAGTTCCTCCAGGCCCAGGGCCGTCTGCAGGTTATCCAACCGCTGCTCCATGCCGGATTTGCTCGCCAGCCTGGAGTCCAGGGCCAGCTTGGCGTTCTGCATGGCCATCTTGAGCCAGCGCGCCCTGTCCCCTCGCACATTCGAGCGTATTCTGAGCTGCCTGCCCGCCTGCTCGCTCAATACGTTTTCGAGCACCTCGTCATCTTCAGGCCGTGTACTGACGATGATCTCCTGGGGAACCAGCTTGCCGATGTAGTGCTGAGCAAGAAAGGCTGAAACGATAGTCGCCTCCGATGACTCCTCCGGCGTGCGGGGGAAAAACACCTTGTTGCCTAGGTTACGACCCGAGCGAACATAAAAAAGCTGGATACAGTTCATGCCACCGGCCGAGTTGCAGGCGATGATATCCAGGTCGTCATGCTCTCCACTGACGTACTGGCGTTCCTGGATGCGTCTCAATGCGGCAATCTGGTCCCGATAGCGCGCCGCCTGTTCGAACTCCAGTTTCTCCGATGCCTGTTCCATACGTGATACCAGGCTATCAATGACCTGACCCGCCTTGCCTTCGAGAAACAGCATGGCGTCATCCACATCCTTGGCATAGGCCTCAGGGGTTACCAGGTCCACGCAGGGTGCAGTACAGCGCTTGATCTGGTACTGCAGACAGGGTCGGGAGCGGTTTCTGTAAAAGCTGTCCTCGCACTGGCGTACCGGGAACAGCTTTTGAAGGATCTGCAGGGTCTCCCTCACGGAACCTGCATTCGGATAAGGACCGAAATAGCGGCCCTTGGCCTTCTTTGACCCACGATGAAATGCCAGGCGGGAAAACGCCTCATCCGAGAGGAAGATGTAGGGATAGCTCTTGTCGTCCCTGAGCAAAACGTTATAGCGGGGCTTGTGACGCTTGATCAGGTTGTTTTCAAGTATCAGGGCCTCGGCTTCCGTGTGGGTGACGGTCACCTCGATGGCATCGATTTTCGACACCATGGACTGAATACGCCTGTTGAGCGATCGTGTGAAGTAGCTGCCGACCCGCTTTCTCAGATCCCTCGCCTTTCCCACGTAAAGCACTTCGCCGCTGTTGTCGAGCATGCGGTAGACCCCGGGCCGGGTGGTCAGGGTTTTAAGGAAGGCTTTGTGATCGAAGCTCACGAGCGGAATGTCCTCTGTTCAATGCTGCGAGGAATTATAACAAGGGATGGGACTTGTCATTTCTGCGGATGCAGGAATCCAAGCGTTGAACTCGGTTTACCTGGTGCATCTGGATACCGGCATTCACCGGTATGACGGGCTGCCTAGATGATTTCCTTGGCACGCTCAAAGACAGCGTGGAACATCTCCGGCGTCAGCCGTTTGGTCTGGGTGTTGTAACGGCTGCAGTGATAGGAGTCGATAAGGCGCTGCCCATCCGGCAGTTCATGCAGCTGGTTGTGACCAAACTTGAACGCGCTCTGCTTCAGTCCAACGGCCTTGAGTACGGCGTTATGGGCAATGGATCCCAATGCAATGATGACCGGCTTGTCCGGTAATGCCTCAAGTTCCGCTTTGAGTAAGCTGTTGCACTGGTTGATTTCACTGCCTACAGGTTTGTTCTGGGGCGGCAGGCATTTGACTGCGTTTGTGATGCGGCAGTTCTTGAGCTGCAAACCATCGTCGGCAGAGATTGACTCCGCCGCGGTGCTGAAACCGTAACGGTAGAGTGTTTCGTAGAGCAATATGCCGGCGTAGTCCCCGGTAAAGGGCCGGCCTGTGGCGTTTGCCCCGTGCATGCCAGGCGCCAACCCTACCACCAGCACCTTTGCATCGGGGTCGCCAAATGGCGCCACGGGGGCGGCGTGATAGTCAGGATAGTCGTTTTTTACCTTTACCAGGAAATCTGCCAGTCGAGAGCACTGGGTACAGTCTGAGTCAAACAATGGGTCAGGCCTTGTTGCCAATCAGGTGATAACGCAAAGCGAGGTGAGTCAACTCAACATCGGTTTCCACGTTGAGCTTTTCAAATAGTCTGTGCCGGTAGGTACTGACTGTCTTGGGGCTGAGGCAGAGGGAGTCTGAGATATCCTGGGTCTTGTGACCCTGGGTGATCATCAGCAGTACCTGCATCTCGCGCTGGGAGAGTTTGCTGAACGGAGACTCCGGATCGACGCCTGAGAAGCTCGCCAGGGTCATCTTCTTGGATACGTCGCTGGAGATGTAGGGTCTGCCGGCAGCCACTGTCTTGATGGCTTCAAACAGCTCGTCTGCCGGGCAGCCCTTGGTCAGGTAGCCCAAGGCACCGGCATCATGCAACTGTTCAGGAAACGGGGTGTCCACGTGAACGGTCACTGCAATCACCTGGGTCTCCGGCATCATGCGACGGATTTTACGGGTCGCCTCGATACCACCTATGCCGGGCATATTGATGTCCATCAAGACCAGGTCGGGCTCCAACTGCCTGGCCTTCTCAACCGCCTCTTCCCCGGTTACCGCTTCACCAACGACCGAAATTGTATTATCGCCGTCGAGGATACTGCGAAAGCCTGTTCGAACAAGCTCATGATCGTCGACGAGTAAAACCTTAATCATAATGTCTCCGAGGTAAACTGAATGGCTTTAATGCCCTTTTTCTTTTGCAGCTAGACCTCAAATATCTGCAGGAATCCCTGCTTGCCGTACAAGATCTGTCTTAGATCTTGCCTCGCTTTGCATCCATACTTTTCGAAACATGTAAGGATAATGGGGATCTGTAATGCAATCAATTGGTTGTTAAGTGATTTAAATTCATCCAAGAACGCAATTTTATCATCAAATCAACATTTCCATGTGCTTATAGATACTTAAAATAATCATACAATTCCCACAATTTAAATTGCTGCTTATGTGTACAAACGTATAAAGAGCGTCGTTTATTCCGCGGATTCCAAATTTATCAGTTTACGTATGCGTAATCGCATACGATTCACTTTACTGCCACTTATCTTGTTTAGAACTCTCGCACCACCAGCTCTCTCGTAAAAAAGAATTAGACACCTTTATAAGTGATATTTCACAGTAGTTTGCGGGATATCCAATATAGACTGAGTGGAATATTTAGGTCCAGGGATTGAATTGCAGTCACAGGATTCCCCCTTGGCTCACCTTTGCCACCGGTTGTGGTGACTTCCACAATAATCACCTGGTGCGGGCCAGTCAGCTAACTGTGAGTTAATCATCTGTGCTTTGGCGTGGTATGAGCGACTGCGATTGGCTATATCCATGCTGCCACCAGGTGCTAGTTGCTTCTGCCTTGCGTCATAGCAACAATCAGGATGCCTTGTAGCAGTATTCCACAATATTAAGCACTACTACTTTTCTGTAGGCTTTATGTATCTGAGAAATCAGCAACCAGCACCTGAAGATGTTGCAGAGCTGAGGATTCCGTGAGCAGTTACAGTAGTAAACCGAGAAGGTGTTCCAGGCGAGTAGGTCAAAAGGCGCAGCCCATGACAAAAGTGGCTGGATGGCTCACAGGCCACTTTGGACTCACCCTGAGGTGTATACATCCAAACACCAACCTGTGCTGTTTGCTTGAATACCGTAGAGGCCATCCATTTCATGACTTCTGCTGGGACTGTCAAAGCCACTGATATGCATTGCGCGAGCTGCGCGCCCTCTTATCCCGCCACATGGCGGAGAGGCAGGGATTCGAACCCTGGGAGGGCTACAAACCCTCAACGGTTTTCAAGCCTGAATTTAACAATTCAGGCCACAGCAAATGACAAATTAATACCATAATTATTTCAATGCCTTACGCCATATTCTTAATTGTAATTGATTGTGGATAACTGTGTAAAATTGGAATAAAGTGTCCCAAATTTGTCCCAAGAAACAAGAAAAGGCACAAATCCCCCTCCACCAAACGCCGCGTTCTGCAGCATGGGGCTGTTGAACAAAGAGAGTGTCAGACTCTGGATGACGGATTCTGGCCAAATCAACGCATTCAAATCTAAACAAGCCGCCCTCGGTGTTCAGATTCTTGCTTTGCACCTTACTCTCTTATCACCTGATTCAGATTCTGCTCAGTTATTCCTAGATAGACTTGTAGTTAATAGAGCACTCGACAGTCAATAAAGGAACTGGCTATGCGAAGCATTATATTAGCTACTCTTATCGCTTTTTCTCCCTTGCAGGCAGTGTCTGCGCTCGAATTCCGGGGTGCCTGGTGGCCGGACAGTAATTTTATTTATCCTACCAATTGTCCTAAAAGCGACGAGTCCTGGCCAGGGCGCTCTGGGAAGAAGATTGAAATATGTGGAGATATCTGTCGTGGCCTAGCATATGGTTATGAATCTCTGGATGAGATGAGGTCTGTTATGCACCGGAAAAAACGGAAGCGGCCACTTGATGGGAGCACGAAGAAGTCGTGGAAACAGTCACCTGAATATAAATTCAGTGAAGTAGCAAGAATTCACGATCGTCTAACAGGCTGTTGAAATAGTCCCTTATTTGAGCTCTATTGTACCAGCCGCTTTCAATACGGCCTGATTTCCAAGAGACAAATGGCCGCAATCGCTGGAATTC
>NZ_MPRJ01000106.1 GCF_002020805.1 Solemya velesiana gill symbiont
CGGATCTTTTCAAGATTCGAAAAACTGGATGTGATGTTCACCTTCTTTATCCTGGCTTCACTCATCTCAGACACGTTGATTAACGTGAACAGGCCCTAAATAATCCGACCCTATCTATGAATCTTCTCCGCCTGCTGATCATCAGCATAGCCTTCGTATCAACTGTTAATGCGGACACCATTTCCCTGGTCACTGAAGAGGCCCTCCCCATGCACTACATGGAGAAAGGCAAACCGTCAGGACCGGTCATCGATCTCATCAGCGATGTCATGGATGGAATCGGCCTGGAGTACAAGATCAGCATCCTACCCTGGGCGAGGGCCTACCAGATGGCCCAGGATGAACCCAACACGCTCATCTTCTCAATGGCAAGAACCGAAGCCCGGGAGCCGTTATTCAAGTGGGTCGACACCGTCATCTCCCTGGATTATCACCTCTACAAACTCAAGAGCCGGAATGACATCAACATCGGTTCTGTACAGGACGCCAAAGAATACCGTATTGGTGTTCTCACCAAAGACGTGCGTCATGACTATCTCAGGGCACAAGGCCTGACTAAGCTGTTCCCGGTCGCCAAAAACGAGCAGAGCCTGGACATGCTGTTGCACGGCAGGATCGATCTCCTGCCCATGAGCAATCTTGGCCTCCAGGCCCTGTGTGAGAAGAAGTCCATTGACTGCGCCCAGTTTGAACGCACCCACAAGCTGGACGTATTCTCCCGCGGCCTCTACTTCGCCTACAGCAAATCCACCGCCGATGACATCGTGGCTAAAACCCGGGATGCACTGAAAATGGCAAAAGAAGACGGCACCTACCAGAAGATCATGGGCCGATTCCTTAAATAAAGCAGCAGGCCAGGTCCACCCAGAACGCCCCTGATTTCCACGGGCATGCGCTGACAAGGTGGAAGCATACCCCGCCTTTCACCGGATAAGAGGACGGGCGCCTGCAAAAAACATCAAGCCGCGTTCAATGCCTTCTGGATCAGGGGCACCAGCGGTTCAGGCAGCTTCAGGTTTCCGGAGAGCGCAAAGGCCTGGCCATCCGCAGACATCTTCTTCCAGGTCTTCTGGATGATGTCGATCCACTTCTCCTCATCGTATTCGGGATGCTTGTCCGCGAATGCCTGCATGTAGTGCTCGATAAACACCAGCGCGGCGATGTCTTCCAGCAGCTGGGTATCCGGATTGACTTTGACTGCCTTTTTGCCGATCGCCTTCTGCACACGCTCGATGGACTCCTCGTCGTAACCGGCCTGGGCCATCAGCTCTCCCGCTCTGTTGCCATGGAACTTGTAGAGCTGGGTACGCCACTGAAGGTAGCCCTGGCGGTTCATCGGGAAGGCGTCCCTGGGGGATTTCCAGCGCTCGATGTGTTGCGCGCGAATGGATATCTGACCCACCTCGTCTGCATCCGGTTTGAAGCGCTCCAGCATGTCTGTCATGCGGTGGGAGTAGAGGAATTCCTTTGGCCACTCCTTGCCTTCAGCCGACTCCCTGTTGGGGTCTTCGTTGTTGGCAGCATCGATGAGTTCAATTGTCTTATCCAATTGCCGGGACATGCGCTTCTCCTGGGGCCTGTTAACACTTCTTCTCATCCGGCCGCTGTGCGTCACCCTTGAAGATAACGCACTCATCGGAAAGCCGCTGGAACAGCAACGCCTCTTGCCACAGCTCGAGAGAGATTCAATGCATTTTTAAAGTAATCATTCTAACCCGCCAGGGTGGCCGGGTCATACTTCTCCAGCAGCTGCCAGCCATAAGCCAAGCGAGTCTTCGACCTCGTGAAAGATTTTGGGACATCCAAGTCCCCAAAATCGACTCGGCCTTCGACAACCTATTAGTGCCCCGGACGTCCTGGTCAGCCTCGGCTTTCAGCCTTCCATGGCGGTCAGCGCAGGAAAAAAGTTTTTGTAAATCAAGATGTAATAACAGAAGGCTGCAACTGAAGCACCGGGCAAATTCCAACCTTTCGATAATTATGTTAGCATAATCCGTTATAGGTGCTTGAGCGTGGAATCGTTTGTTGTACTGAATCGCAACCATTCCCCTCCTGTTGACTGCCTTGTCGGGAGAGCCGCTGCAGAGACGCTTATCCATAGCTATACGCTTCCGCAGCCTGTCGTACCCTGCCGCCGGATAGTACAGATCCACGGCAGCCCGATCCCTGGAAAGCTGAAACCGAATACCGTCATTACCTGACGCTTGATGCGCTGGAGAGGCCCCTCTCGCCTCACTGCGACCCCAATGGTGATGATGTATTGCTTTTCCTGCTGCAGACAGACCGACACCTTTTATCCGAACACAACCTGAGCTAAGAGTAGATGTCATGAACACACTTGCGGATGAAGAGCAGACCGTTTCCAAACCCGGAATCCGGGGATCAAAACAGGTCATCGCTGCCGTGGTTTTCGCCGCCCTTACCCTGTTTCTGGCCAGCGTGGTCCCTTCTATTGAGATCGCCTGGGTAACCGCCACCCTGATGCTGACCATCTACCTGTTCGCCTTCGAGGTGGTGGGCGTGGATGTGGCTGCTGCCACTGTCATGGTTCTGCTCGGCCTGACCTCCCTGCTTGCCCCCGCCATGGGACTGGAACAGGGACTGGTGGACAACAGGCACCTGTTCGACGGCTTCTCATCCAACGCCGTGATCTCCATTATCGCGGTCATGATTATCGGTGCAGGCCTGGACAAGACCGGCATCATGAGCAAGGTTGCCGCTTTCATCCTGAAGATCGGCGGCACCACCGAGGCACGTATCATCCCCATTATCTCCGCCACCGTCGGTTTCATCTCCTCGTTCATGCAGAACGTGGGCGCGGCAGCACTCTTCCTGCCGGTAGTCTCCCGCATCTCGGCCCGCTCCGGCCTGCCCATGTCCCGCCTGCTGATGCCCATGGGCTTCACTGCGATCCTCGGCGGTACAATGACCATGGTGGGCTCCAGCCCCCTCATTCTGCTCAACGATCTGATCCTCACCTCCAACCAGGCGCTGCCCAAGGAGCAGCAGATGGAGACCTGGGGTCTCTTCTCCGTCACACCTATCGGTGTGGCGCTGATCGCCACCGGCATTATTTACTTCGTACTAGCCGGCCGCTTCGTCCTGCCCAAGACCAAGTCTGAGAGCAGCACCTCCGCCGGTGATCCCATGCAGTACTTCCACGAGGTTTACGGCCTGGATTACAAGGTCAGGGAAGTCGTGGTCAAAGATGGCTGCAAGATGATCGGCAAACTAATCGACGAGGTGGAAACCGACTTCTGCGCGCGCATCATCGCCACCAAGCTGCCCGGCGAGGCCAACCGCGTCGGCCCCGGCGCCCTGGCCCGGGATGTCAGCATCCAATCCGGTATGGTATTGGGTGTCGTCGCCTCCCCCGACGACCTCGAAACCATGGTCAATGCCCTTGGACTGAAGCTGCGTGAAACCATGCGCACCTTCGTGGACGACCTCGCCACCAGCAAGGCGGGCATCGCCGAGGTGGTCATCCCTTCCGGCTCCAGCCTGATCGGCAAGAGCGCCCGCGACGTCTGGATGCGCAAGACCTACGGCTTGGCCATGATCGGTTTGCACCGCGGCGACGAGATCCTGCGCGAGGGTGACGATATCCGCAACATGCCCCTGAAGGCGGGCGATACCCTGATCGTGCACACCGCTTGGATGGACCTAGCGCGCATTGAGAAGGACCGCGACTTCGTAGTCATCACCACCGAGTACCCGCGCCCGGAAGAGCTGCGCCCCCACAAGGTGGCCCCCGCCGCCATCTTCTTCGGCATTGCCCTGTTCATGGTGCTTTTCACCGACATTCGCCTCTCCGTGGCCCTGCTTACCGGCGCCATGGGCATGGTGCTGTCCGGCGTTCTGAAGATCGAAGAGGCCTACCAGGCAGTAAGCTGGAAAACCGTCTTTCTTCTGGCCTCCCTCATCCCCCTGGGCCTGGCGGTGGAGACCAGCGGCACCGCCAAGTGGATTGCCGAACAGGTACTGGCCGTGGTCGGTGATATGCCCATCTGGGTAATCCAGGCCGCTGTTGCTGTACTGGCAACCTTCTTCACCCTGGTCATGTCCAACGTGGGAGCAACCGTTCTGCTTGTACCGCTGGCGGTGAACATCGCCATCGGCGCCGACGCCAACCCGGCGGTATTTGCACTCACCGTGGCCATTGCCACCTCCAACTCGTTCCTGATCCCCACCCACCAGGTGAACGCCCTGATCATGGGTCCAGGCGGCTATCGCGTGCCCGACTTCATGAAGGCCGGCAGCATCATGACCGTGCTGTTCCTGACCGTCATGATCATCATGATGAACCTGGTATTCTGATGAGAAAGGGGCCAAGGACCGGCCCCTTTAGAACCCTTCCTGGGATTGCCGCACCAATCTGAACGACAGCAACAACACTGTCATGCAGCAGGCGGGGTGTAATTCACACCCTTGCGCCAGTGCTCGACTTTCTCGAGCAGATGCTGCGGCCGCTCCTCTTCGCTTTTCAGCTGCCCCTGGTAGACAGTTCCGTGATCGCCGTCCAGTGTCAGAAAGTCGCCCTCTGCAAGTTCCTGCTGCTCGAACCAGATCGAACGCTTTTCCAAATCGATAACCAAGGGCGCGCAACCGACCAGGCACACCTTGTTTAGCTGACGGGCAACCACCGCGGCATGGGAGGTTCGCCCACCTGCAGCAGTGAGGATGCCATCTGCATGAGCGATGCCGACAATATCATCGGTAGAGGTCTCCCCTCGCACCAGAATCACGGGCTCACCCTGGTCACTCCACTGCTTGGCCCGCCCGCTCATTGTCCAGGGCCACACGTCCGCTGGCCACGCCGATACTGGCAGGGACCGCCACTGCCAGTGGAATCTGCCCCTGGTTGGTGAACAGCCGTCTGCGATGAATCCTCCCGAGGTCCAACACGCTAAGGCGTTCTACCGCCTCCTCCGGCGCCAGTATCCCCTCATCTACAAAGTCCGCGGTCACTTGCAGGGTTGCCCAAGGGGGTCAATTTCCCAATGCGTGTCTGTAAAAGATAGAGTTCGCCGTTCTCAACGGTGAACTCAAAATCCTGAAGTTCCTTGAACTCCTGTTCCAGCTTGCGTTTAACCGATTCAAGTTTGCCCACCAGTTCAGGGAGGTGGCGCTCCAGCTGCGCCCTGTCCTCGATCCGAAGCCGCCCGCTCACCACATCTTCACCCTGTGCGTTGATAAGAAAATCGAGATACAGCCGGTTTTCACCCGTTGCCGGGTTGCGGGTGAATCCGACACCCGAACCTGAACTGCAACCGCTATTGCCGAACACCATGCTCTGTATCGTCGCAGCCGTACCAAGCTCGTCATCAATATCACGCATCCGCCGGTACTCCAGGGCCCGCGGGCTGAGCCATGAGCGGAACACCGCCTCCGCAGCCTCGATCAGCTGGGTCATGGGATCCTGGGGGGAAGCGCCGCCCGGTTGCAGTGTGATAGACATCGAGCAAATCGTGACACACCGCCCGCATGCTCAAGGCGTCCAGCTCACGGGAGTCCTCGACATGGGCCAGGGCCATATGCTCCGCCAAAATGGTGTTGAAGGTCTGCATGCCGCTACCATGCACCACTTCGGCAAATGACTGTATCAGTCGCCGATAAGAGTCCCAGGCCAGCCGGGGATTACCCGTCATACGAATCACCCCCTCAACCGTCTGCCCGTTCAGACCGACGTTGAGTATGGTATCGAGCATGCCCGGCATGGATACCGGCGCACCTGAACGTACTGAGACCAGCAACGGTCGCCGTGTACCGCCGAATCCCTTCTGGGTGCGTGACTCCAATTGCCGCATATTCGCCTTGATCTGCTCGACCATTGTTCGATCCATGCTCTCTTTGCCCAGAAACTCCCGGCAGACCGAGGTGCTCAGCACGAATGCAGGAGGCACCGGCAAACCGACGATGGCCATGCGAAGCAGATTGTAGGCTTTCACACCCACCAACTCGGGTGTCACGCCTACCCAGTCGGCAACCGGCTCGCCAATACTGACCACCCTGGGAGGGTCGACCGGCGGCGATTTTTTCTTGCCGCTCATTGCATCATCTCGTTGAGCACGTAATCACTGAGCATCAGGGCGGATCTTGATATGGCGTCAGCCGCCTCTTCCATGGCGCTTGTAATCTGCATTTAGAGGTGAAACTGGCGCATGTTGGCATCCGACCGAACCAACAGTGATGTCACCTCACGCTCCGCCTCGTCGGTCAGGTGCTCGATGGTGACACTCTGATCCACCGCCTGCAGAAAATCCTGGATATCTTCCCGATTTCTTCCATGGTACAGGGTAGCCGTATTGGCCAGGCACTTTATCCACTCCTGGCTGTCACTGACCAACAGGTCAGCCAGCCGCAGCAGTGGTTCAGGCACCGGCACCCCCTCACCTGCCTCGGGCAGCAGGCTGAGCAGGAAAGCGGCATCTTCCAGGCTGTCAGCCGCATCGTCAGCACCGGTTAACAACTCGCGGTAGATGACTGCATCCGGAGATTGCTTGGCCCCATCACGCACCAGCGTGAGCAGATCGTCCGCCCGGGACTCCCAGCTCTTGGTGCGCTGAGCCATGCGCACCAGGCTTTGCCTGGAATCGGCGTGACCAACACTCTACAGCCCCTCCCGTACGACGCCCGCAATCTCGAGAATCATGGCCGCATGATCCCCTGCCAGGCTCAGCAGGTCCTGTTCGGTACTATGGAAATGATTGAGCAGTTCAGCTTTTATCTCGTCCCTGATCAGGCGATCCGAGCGGTCCTCAAGCAGCCCCTCAGCAGTGACTCTCAGCACGTATTTCAGAAATGAGATCACCGCCTCTCGTCCCATTACGGTATCCAGGCGCTCGCCGTATCGAATAGGAACCGGCCCGGCATTCTTTATCGCTTCATAAACCAGGTGCTCTGCCCCCATCTGGATAAAGCCGCGATGGCCGTAGTCATGATCTGCTGCCCACTTCAATTTATCGATGGCATCGCGCATTTTGATGAAATTACGCAATCGTTTCCGAGCCCGGTTCCAATCGATCAGGAATACGATGCGGGAACCCAGAAACTGCAGATAGCCTTCATGATCCTTTGCATCAGTGGCTGTATAGCAACCGACACAGAGATAGAACGCATCACCCTCCTCCAATCCCCTGGCACGCTGGGAACGGGTGTCTTCCCAATCCACGGCAAAAGGTTCGAACAGGCTTTGGAAGAACTGGGTCCTGCGGATATGGATATCGGTGTAGGTAAGCACCGTGGTCAGGCCGGTGACCGTCACAACCAGTACATGGGCATCCGTGGTACCGATATCGTTCTGGATCACCAGGCGCTTGCCGGAACGGGTGGCAGTGGTACCCAGACCGGGATGATCGAATTTCAATGGCGCCGTGGAATTGAGCCCTCGCATGAACGAACGGATAAGGGGAAGGTCGTCCTTTCCTATCCCGTAGACCGAGGCGCCGTCCACCACTTCACCGGCCACTTTGCCCTGAAGCTCATTGATCGCATGATGGAGACTGTCCTTCTTGCCACGCTTTGCACTGCTCATCCTGCAGATACTGCTGCCCTCGAGCTGTTCATCTTCGACACGGGGCAGCTCCTCACGCATTTTCTCGAAGCGATGCATAAAACCGGCCGTTGGCTCTGCATCATGACCATAGGCGGCCTCGATGGGTTCCAGCATGGCAGAAACACCTGCTTCAATACTTGCCACCAGGTTACCGGCCTGGGGGATCCGGTAGACACCGTGGACCTGCTTGGAACTGGCCTCGACCACTTGATCAAGGGCGGTCTCGGCAATACCGCTGATCTCTCTCTCGTATTGAAGAGAGCTGAAAGGGGCCTCCGGCTGCTCGGCGTGGTTTACTGTTTCCTGCAGCAGGGTGAAGTAGTACTTGACCTGGTCATTGGCTTGCAGCGCATGATTCAGATGCTGGGGCAGCAACAGCGCCCGCTCACCCAGCACATCCAGCACATCCAGCACATCCAGCACATCCAGCACATCCAGCACATCCAGCACATCCAGTACAT
This sequence comes from Solemya velesiana gill symbiont, assembly GCF_002020805.1. Taxonomy (GTDB): domain Bacteria; phylum Pseudomonadota; class Gammaproteobacteria; order Chromatiales; family Chromatiaceae; genus Sedimenticola_A. The sequence continues at coordinate 8,017 of NZ_MPRJ01000106.1, forward strand.
CCAGTACATCCAGTACATCCAGTACATCCAGTATGCGAGTCTTGATCATCTGAACTGCTCCAAAAAATCGCCGGATGCTTAAAACATCTTCGCGAAACAAACACGAGCAATATCTAAGGCAACTCTGATTAATTTCGAAAATCGTATACCATCGATCTATTGATCTCCACTCCCAGGAAAACGATGAGACAGCAAAGCCTAGAAGCCA
>NZ_MPRJ01000107.1 GCF_002020805.1 Solemya velesiana gill symbiont
CAAGTTCGACCCGACCCATTTCGACGTCACTGAAACCAATCTGCGCCTCCAACACATCAAGCTCTGATTGACCAGGGTGTAGCCGCCGGACGCTTACGACTCTATGTTCAAAACGTTAAAAGAACTGTTTGACAAGCGCCTGCAAAGTGAGCTCCATGACAAGAGCCCTCAGGTAGCCGAGCATGCTCTGCGCATGGCGACTGCCGCGTTGCTTGTTGAGATCAGCCGATCGGATAACGAGTTCCATCTCGTAGAACGGGATACGATTCAGGATATCCTGGTCAGAAGCTATCAGCTCGCAGTGGAAGAGGTACAAGAGCTAATCACGATTGCTGAAGCTGAAGTGGATGCATCTATCTCGCTCGATCAGTTTACTGTTCTACTGGATCGTGATCTCATTCCTGATCAGAAAATAGCAATGCTCGAAAAATTATGGGAGGTTGCCTATGCAGACGGCCGCATCGATAAATACGAAGAGTACCTGGTTCGCAAACTTGCCGATCTCCTTCATGTTCCTCACCGCGGTTTTATTCAGGCCAAGCTCAATGTGCAGTCCAGGAGTAAGTCATGAGCGCTAATCTTCAATACCGGGTTAAACCTGTTTCTCCCGAAGCTCACCTGTTCGAGGTAACACTCCGCATTGTGCAGCCTGATGATCAGGGGCAACTGCTCGTCATGCCATCCTGGATCCTTGGCAGTTACATGATCAGGGACTTTGCCAAAAACCTGGTTACCCTCTCTGCGTACTCTGATGGGATACCCGTTGCCTGGGAGAAGCAGGACAAGCAGAGTTGGTTGTTTGCGCCCTATGAGGGTGAACTGGTCGTGACTTACACGATATACGCTTGGGATCTCTCGGTAAGAAGCGCCCATCTGGATACGACCCACGGTTATTTTAACGGTACCAGTCTCTTCCTGCGTGTTGAGGGTCAGGATGATCAACCCTGCGAAGTCGAACTCATAAAACCGGATGGAGACGGATATGAGTCCTGGCGTGTTGCCACGACATTAAACGGGCTACAGGCTCCTTATCTTGGCTTTGGCAGCTACCAGGCTGGCAGCTATGACGAACTCGTAGATCATCCGGTGGAGATGGGTACGTTTGACTATTCCGAGTTCGATGTGGCAGGTGTCACCCATGCCGTAGCTGTCACCGGAAGGCACGAGGCGGATATGGAGCGCCTCTGTGCAGATCTCAAGATGCTCTGTGAAAGTCATATCGAGATGTTCGGCGAATTGCCAGAAATGGATCGCTACCTGTTCCAGGTAATGGCGGTAGGAGATGGCTATGGCGGTCTCGAGCATCGTAGTTCCACTTCGCTGATCTGCAAGCGCGCTGATCTGCCGAAGAAAGGCGAGGAGAAAGTGACAAACGGTTACCGTCAGTTCCTGGGGCTGGCGAGCCACGAGTATTTTCACCTGTGGAATGTGAAGCGAATCAGGCCTGAGGTCTTCAAAAGCGCCGATTTGATCAAAGAGGTGCATACTCGTTTGCTCTGGGCCTTCGAAGGTATCACCTCTTACTACGACGATCTTTCCCTCGTAAGGACCAAGCGTATCGAGCCTGAGAGTTACTTGGAACTACTGGCGCAGGTGATTACCCGTGTTCAGCGAGGAGCCGGCAGATTCAAACAGAGCCTTGCCGATTCCAGTTTCGACGCCTGGACCAAGTTCTACAAGCAGGATGAGAACGCTTCCAATGCCATTGTCAGCTACTACGCAAAGGGTGCTTTGGTGGCACTTGCCCTTGACCTGACCATTAGGAAAGAAACCGCTGGCAACTATTCACTGGAAGATGTGATGCGAACCCTGTGGGAGCGACATGGTCGGGTGGATGTCGGTGTACATGAACAGGATGTCGAAATGCTGGCGATGGAAGTGACCAGCATTGACCTGAAGGCGTTCTTTGATCAGGCGGTGCGGGGTACCGAAGAGCTGGCGTTGGAAACGTTGCTGGAATATTTCGGAATCGGCTACAAGCTCTGTCCTGCTAAATCCCCGGATGACCAGGGTTCCGGCAAGCAGCCTGAAAATTCAGAGACTGAAGCAAAGCCGGTCCTGGGTGCCCGCGTGAAAAACAACAACGGCCATGTCGAGCTGGCGGTCGTCCTCGATGGCGGCGCAGCGCAGCAGGCCGGTCTTTCCGCCGGGGATACGCTGGTGGCTATCAACGGTATACGCGTAACAAACGGCAACGTGCATGACCTGGTTGCAGCCGGAACGCCGGGTGAACCGGTCCAGGTGCATGCATTTCGCCGGGATGAGCTGATGGCATTTGATCTGAAACCTCAGCCCGCGCCTGCAGATACCTGCCACCTGTGGTTGCTGGAGTCACCGGAGCCAGAGACCGAGACGCGTCGTAATGAATGGCTAGGAAGTGCATAACTCGCATTAATACAAAGAGTTATGGTGATCTGTAAGGGGCTGGTAAAATCACTTGATGGATACGCGGTTCAAGATTATCCGCCTGTTGTCTGACGGGCAATTTCATTCCGGTGAAGAGCTGGCTGAACGTTTCGATGTCAGTCGTGCGGCTATTTGGAAGCACCTGACGCATATCCGCGACCAGATGGAGATCAAGCTGTTCGCGGTGCGAGGCAGGGGATACAAGCTTGCGGAGCCGCTGGAACTCCTTGATGAGGCGTTGATTCGCGACGGTCTGAGTGACCGGGCATCGGGTCTGATGGATCAGCTGGAGATACTCGACCAGATCGCATCAACAAACAGCTACCTGATGGACAAGCAGGCCCAGGAGGGCAGTGCGTCCGGACATGTCTGCATTGCTGAGCAGCAGACCGCAGGTCGCGGCAGAAGGGGGCGTGAGTGGGTCTCGCCCTGTGGCAGCAATATCTACCTCTCAATAGGCTGGCACTACGGTATGGGGCTTGCTGATCTCAGCGGTCTCAGCCTTGCAGCCGGTATTGCCGTTGCCCGTAGTCTTGAAGCAGTGGGCATCGACCAGGTTGGGCTGAAATGGCCCAACGATGTGCTTTGGCAGGACCGGAAACTGGCAGGACTACTGCTGGAGGTATCAGGCGAACATGCAGGTCCAAGCCGGGTTGTCATGGGGCTTGGTCTCAACACGCGGATGAGTGACTCACAGGGGCAGGCTATAGACCAGCCCTGGATCGATCTCGCCAGTCTTCCGGGAGGTGAGAACATCTCCCGCAACTGTCTTGTCTCCACGTTGCTCGAAAACCTGTTGAGCACACTCTCAAGATTTGAATCTGAAGGGTTGTCACCTGAGATAGACGAATGGCGTCGACTGGACCTCTATCATGGAAAGGCTGTGACTCTGCAGATGGGTAATCGGCGCATCGAAGGGGTTCACAAGGGCATAGATGCTGCGGGTGCCCTGCTGTTGGAGCACCAAGGGGCAACCCGTCCCTATCATGGTGGCGAGGTCAGTCTGAGACCGGTGGGTTGAGTCGACATGAACCAGCCTGACAACACTGTGCCAACTGTGCTCCTGATCGACATCGGCAATACCAATCTCAAGTGGTCCTGGTTGGATAACCGGAAGCTCTCTTCAGCAGATTCAGCTCCACATGAATCAGATGCCTTTGCGAAGATTGCCGCCAATTGCTGGGGTGATGCCGATACGCCGGACCGGGTGGTTGTTGCAAACGTTGCCGGTAGAGAGATTGAGCAACACCTCTCAGACTGGTCACAAAACGTGTGGGGCGTAACCCCCGAGATCGTCACAACCTCTGCCCAGGCATTAGGCGTGGTAAATGCGTATGAAAACCCGGCACAGCTTGGCGTTGATCGTTGGCTCACCCTGGTTGCCGTACACGGGCGATATCCGGGTGCGGCCTGCATCGTGGATTGCGGTACGGCCATAACCATCGATGTGATCGATGCCCATGGCGTCCACAAGGGTGGACTGATACTGCCCGGGTTTGAGTTGATGCGTCGGTCACTGTTGGAGAGGACCAACATCCCCCGGGTTGATGTGGCCTGCGGAAAACAGCTCCTGGCAAAGGATACGGCTACCGCAGTGGCTGCTGCCGGGATCCATGCGGCGGCCGCTTTAATTGAGCGGGTTATTGCCAAGACGGCACAGGAGCTGGGGGCAAGGCTGACGCTTATTTTGACCGGTAGTGGATCCCGGAAGTTACTGGAAGTTCTGGAGAGTACAGGTACAGTAATCCCAGACCTGGTCATGGTGGGCCTGGCCATGATTGCGACTGATGGAGAGTATCCTAAATGAGGTGGTTGTTTCTGTTGGTCCTGCTGGCCAATATCGCTATTTTCATCTGGGGCTACAGCAGCGAGAACGAAGAGGTAGCACAGCTTTCTCCCGTGGTATCAGCTGGGATTGGCAATATCAAACTGCTGTCTGAGCGTCAGGGTGCAGGTGTCGACCCTGGACAGGAGCCGCCTTCATTGCTTGCTGATTCGGACAGTCAGCCCCAGCAGGAACCGCCTGCTGCCATGGCGACTGGAATGGCGGATCAGGTACCACAACAGGAAATAGCAGAACCGGATGATCAGGAGACAGCAGGGGAGACGTCCAGGGAAAATCTCCAGGAAGAAGGCGACCAGGAAGATAGCGGCGAAGCCTTGGTTGCGAAAGCTGACGATGATGTCCCTGTTGAGGAAAAACGGGAGATTCCACCCTATTGCGGCGTCCTTGGTCCTTTTGAAAAAGAGGAAGCGGCAATCGCTATTTCTGAAAACCTGAACAAGCTGGGTTTTGAGGCATTGCGGCGCCAGCAGTCGATTATCAAAACAACCGGCTACTGGGTTCTGATTCCCGCTGCAGATAGCCAGCAAGAGGCGATTAAGAGCCTGGAAGCGCTGAAGACCAAGGGATTTAGGGATGTGCGCCGTTTTCTGCAGGGATCCCTGAGAAATACCATATCACTCGGCGCCTTCTCCCGCAGGGAAAATGCCCAGGCTCGTCAGCGGGAGGTCGAGGCCAAGGGGTTTAAAGTGGAAGTGAGGCCGCGCTCTTCTGAGAGTGTCATTCACTGGATCGATGTCCGGCTTGAAGGAGAGGGCGCTGGTCGTGCATCCGCGACTCTTCGGGAAAATTATCCGGCGCTGAAAATCCGTGAACAGGCATGTTCACGCGTTGTCAGACTCTGAAGGATCTTCTAGAATAGCGCCTCCTGAACGAATTGTGCCGGCGTAGCTCAGTTGGTAGAGCAGCTGATTTGTAATCAGCTGGTCGGGGGTTCGAATCCTCTCGCCGGCTCCATTTTCCCACGAAGCTTTTAGCTTCGGTAGGCAGGTGGTTTGGGGCCACCTGTTATGGCTAAAGAACAATCGCCCTGGAAAGTTTTCACTTTCCTCGGAAACCGAGCCAGAGACAGTCTGGCAACCTTCCTTCCTCTAGTCAGGCGATCCAGGCGGATGGGAGTGCTCCCATCCGCCATTTTTTTATCCAAAGCGCAATAAATCCTTTCGGATCCCTGCATCATCCAGGCGATATACTACCTGGATTCTCAACTGATACCACAAAATCAGTCTATCCACAAACATTTAGAGGCTATTTTTTCCGCTAGACGGCCTTATTTGGGGTAAATTGGCCAGTAAAGTCTTCTGAGCCTCTATGTTGGATTCCACGTACTCCAATGTCATTCGTACATCAGTATGCCCCAAACTATCCTGTAATGCTCTTATATCACCTTGAGGAGCCAGTATCGTTGCCATGGAGTGGCGTAGCCTGTGGGATGATATGCGGATTTGTCTCACATCATGCTCTTCATGCTTGGCTGTGAGTTCCTTCGATAGCTTTTTGAAGAAGTTCGATACTTGGTCAATTCCGATCTCTTCAACGTAATAGCCATCATGAAACAGGGTGGCATTGAACACTTGGCCATCTAGTAAGTATTTCAGACCAGCTGCCTTGATGGTTTTAGCTTTGAGTAGTTTCAGATCGCTTAGGACATCTGGTGTTAATGGAATATGCCTCTCTGTTTTGGTCTTGGTGCGTTCTGCCTTCAGGGCGACAATGCCTCCTTGACGGTCTAAGTCAGGCCACCTTATTAGAGTGATTTCGCGCCTTCGGACACCAGATTTGAATAGAAAATTAACAAAAATCGCCCAGAACCACCCAGGTTCGATCTTGTTGTCAGAGGATTGTAGGTATGTGCATGCCTCGTTTAGGTCAGTTGTTGGGACAGTTTTTTCTTGCGTTTATACACCGGGGCAGCCCCAACAGTGATAAACGAATTGGTTTCTATCCATTGCTCTTTAACGGCATGATTGTTGAATTGCGCCCAAAACTGACCCACCTACCCCCATAATTTGCATCGAATTTTGACCCACGTACAACTCTACCTGCATCAAGGCTTTGCAGGAGTA
>NZ_MPRJ01000108.1 GCF_002020805.1 Solemya velesiana gill symbiont
CGCATATAAATGCTGTGCCATCGTCCAAAATATTCAGGAAGGGCGCGCCACTTGCAGCCTTGCTCAGCAATATAAAGTATGGCGTTAAGTGCCTGAAGGTTATCGTATTTCTTTATTCCCCTTGGCTTGGGAAACAAGGGCTCAATGATTTTGTACTGTTCTTGTGTTAGTTCCATGGAAAAGCATTTTAATACTTTTTATGTGAACAGGCCCTAAAATGACAGAAGGCCTATTGAAGTTTGGTAAGCCTTGTTTTGTATGGCGCGCCCGGCACGATTCAAACGTGCGACCGCCTGTTTTGTAGATATGAAATAAAATCATAACTACTTGTTTTAATTAACTAATTGGGGAGACCGCCCGTTGCATTTTTCACTACATCGCACGACCTTGCAAGACTGAATCCGGCAAATTTTCGGCACAGATAGCTCGACTAAACAGTGTTAACAAGATATTCATCGGTCATCCCCGAAAGCAATCTACACTAAACCTTATTCACCTTGATACAAAAAATGGAACAAGTAGTCACGCTTAGAAATTCTTAGGCAAAAGTCAGGAATTATTTTCAACCACTACAGGTAATACTGACAGGCTTGCCCCCTTTAGCTGCATCCTCGTCAACCACACAGCCCATCGCGCTTTCGAGTGAAGGCATTTCATACATCACCTTGCGCAGTAGCCCCTCCATAACACCACGGAGTCCTCGTGCACCGGTTCCCCGCTCTATGGCCTGCTTGGCAATGGAGGTTAGCGCTTCAGGCGTGAAGTCCAGTTTAACGCCCTCGAATTCGAACAGACGCTGATACTGTTTTACCAACGCATTGCGAGGTTCGGTCAGTATTTTGACCAATGCAGCTTCATCCAGGTCATGCAGAGCCGTGATGACAGGAAAGCGCCCGATGAATTCGGGAATCAGGCCAAAGTGCCTCAGGTCGTCAGGCTGTACTTCTTCAAACAGGTGCAACTGGTCATAGGCCTTACCCGGGTCGGAAAAATTCACATGGAAACCAATCCCCTTACTGCCGGTACCCAGGCGTTTCTCCAAATACTTCTCCAGCCCGGCAAAAGCGCCACCGACGATGAAAAGAATATTGCGTGTATCGAGTTGCGGTTCCCCGCTCTTCTCCTTGCGACTCTTGGCACTCAACTTGACTCGCGTTCCTTCAACCAGTTTGAGCAGTGCCTGCTGCACTCCCTCGCCGGAGACATCTCGGGTTCCGTGTGAACTCTCTCCTGCGCGGGCCAATTTGTCGATTTCGTCAATATAAACGATTCCCCATTCGGCCAACTCCCTGTTGCCTTCGGCGCTATCCATCAGACGCGTAAGAATACTCTCCACGTCATCACCCACGTAGCCTGCCTGCGTCAGTGTGGTGGCGTCGGCGATCACGATCGGCACACCAACAATTTTTGCAAGAGAGCTTGCCAGCAGCGTCTTGCCGGTACCTGAAGGACCGAGCAGTAGGATGTTGGACTTTTCGATTTCCACATCCCCCTCGCCCATTTGCATCTTCGGGTTCTCGTTCTCCATGCCGAGACGCTTGAAGTGGTTGTAGACCGCAACGGCCAGGGTCTCCTTGGCCAGGTCCTGCCCCACGATATAGCGATCGAGCTGCTCTTTTAGCTCTGCAGGCTTCAACAGATTCTGCAAGGGCTTTGCAGCTGCCCGCTTGCGCCCCCAACTGCCTACTACCTGGGAAGCGAGACGCACGCACTCTTCGCAGATGTGCCCCTCTTCACCTGCAATCAGGGGTAAGTCGGGACCCTGTTCCTGACCGCAAAATGAACAATGGGCTTTTGCAATAGCCAAGGGTTCCCTCCTACTGGTTCGCATCAGGCATTGGAAATATTCTCCAACGAGGCCAACCAGTCTTTCTGACAATTGCGGCGATGACGTTGTTCGAGGATTTCACGGATCTGTGTCTTCACCTTGCTGATGGGAACTCGCTTGGAAGGCTTGATCTTTTCACACAATAGAATATGAAAGCCCATCTCGGACTCGACAATCGGGCTAATCTCGTTCTCCTGCATACTGAACAGCATGACATCCAATTCCGGATAGAGCTGCCCATGTTTCACATCTCCTAACTTGCCGCCTTCCATTGCCGTAGGGCACTCGGAGTACCGCTTTGCAAACTCTGGAAAACGATTCACCCTCCCCCCCAGCTTTTCGACTATCTGCTCCAATCGTTCATGGGAAGCAGCCGGTGAGTTTTCCGGGAAGTCGGGGTTCACCGTGATCAGAATATGCCTGGCCTGGCGTGTTTCGGGCACTTCAAAACATTCATGATGCATGGCATAGAAGAGATGCACGTCGATATCGCTCACTGCCGAACTGTTGGCGGCCACCAGTTGCATAACACTGTCAAACATCAGTTCACGATAGAGTGCGATGCGCAGGCTCTCTTCATCCAGATCATTGGCCTCCAGGTCCTGCAGAAACTCCTCCCGACTGCTATAGCGGGATGCAACCTCTTCCACGGACTTATCGAGCTGCTGATCTGAGATGACCACGCTCTTTGCTTCTAGGGACTCGAGTACCAGCGACTCCAGTTCAAAGCTTTTGCTCGCCTTTGCATAGATCTGCTGAAACTCGTCAGATTCAAGCTGACCCAGGTTTCTTCCAAAACGCTCCAGGGCATTGCGCAGCAGGTGATAGTTGAACTCGGGTGATGTCTTGCTGTGTTGATCGGACAAAACCATCACTCCCCCTCGTCTTCAGCATGCAGAAACTCAAGCGCGGTCTCCGGAATCTGCAGGGTCCGTCCGCTGAAACGGACGTGGTAGGCGGGTCCTCCCGGGTGATCCCGCAGCACCTTCTCGATCTCCCCCTCGTCACCGCTTTGTGCGATCACTTCGCCCTGGATACCCAGCGGAGCCTTCGGGGTTACCTTGTCCCTAAATTCGAAGCGGGTGGGTATCCAGGGATCACACTCCAGCTGCAGCTCCTGTTCACGGCAACCGACCATGATACCCTGGTCGATGAAGTCGACCGAGTAGATCAACTGGTCCTGCAGAAAAGTGCCCACGTCCCGTACATATCCCACACTGCCACGGCGTATTAGCAGGCGGCCTGTTGGCTTGCCTGGATAGGTACCGTCATTGCGCAAGTTGCGGATCACCCGCACCGCTTCGCCATATTCAAACTTTGGAAACACCGCTCTCTACCTGGGTTGTGATCTCCATCAGCGGAATCTCAACGCTGACTGGTTCATTCATGCGAAACACCTTGAACACCTTTTCGGTTATCGCATCCGATTCCAAAAAATCGGTATAGGCGCTTTTCAGTAAACCCGCATAAAGTCCCCTGCGCTCATCTTCATCTTCGGGCATCTCCTTCGCGCCTTCTATGTAGTCGTGAAAACGCTGCAGAATATGCAGGCGGTTTACATGGACCACCGATGGATCGAAATCGATTTTGAAATACTCAAGGAAATCTTCAGCACTGCTGAGCTCCTCAAGATCCAGGTCGAACTCACTCTCACTCATCTCATCTCTCCCATTAACCATGTACGGCCACTTCAGGCCCTGCATCACTACTCAGCGCTTCCTGTACCACTTCGATCAGCGCCCTGGCGCCCAGCCTGTCGTTGCTATCCAATTCGACCACCTTGTTGAGACGCGCCAGCGCCGACTCGTAAAGGCCCAGTCGCAGTTCAAGAAAGCCAGCCCCTTTCAGTGCAAGCATGTAAAAACGGATCATGGTCATGGAGATCAGCACACCGCCGCCGATCTCCATCTCGTTCAATTCATTCCAGTCTTCGGGTATCTCCAACCGGTGCGCAAAGACCTTCAGCACCCGGTCGGCAACCATCAACGCATCTTCCAGGCGATGCTGGTAGTAGAAGTAGCGGTAGAGCGCCACCAGCACCATCGGGTGCTCCGGCTCCAGGAAGTAGGCCCGCATCAGAAGCTGCTCCGCAGACTCCTCGCCGTACTCCTCCGCTGCGTTGTCCAGGCAGCGCTTCGCCTCGGCCTGCAGGGGCTCATCGAAATAGAGGGCACCCTCTTCGAAATCGAGCATATCCATGCTTACGCCCTCGCCTTTTTCAAATCCACAGGTACAACAGGTTCACAAACCGGCTGGGCATCGCAGTGATCACACTCATCATCGGGTACCTTCCCACCAGGCAGGCAACCGTGCACCCCGACCTCCTGCTCAAGCAGGCGTATACGCTCCAGCAGACAGTTCACTGCTTCTGCTACAGGATCAGGAATCAGGTGGTGATTGAGATCGATGCCATCCGTTATCTCACTGGCGACGCGGCTCGACTGCATCACCTTTCCGGGGATTCCGACAACGGTCTTGCCTTCCGAAACCGGCGATATCACCACCGAGTTGGCGCCGACCCTTGCATCCTGCCCAACGGTTATCGGGCCGAGTATCTTGGCACCGGCACCCACCACCACCCTGTCACCCAGGGTCGGGTGACGCTTGCCCTTGTTCCAGGAGACACCACCGAGGGTGACTCCGTGGTAGAGGGTGACGTCATCACCCACCTCGGCCGTCTCTCCGATGACGACCCCGGTACCGTGATCGATAAAAAAGCGTCGACCAATGGTCGCACCGGGATGAATGTCGATACTTGTCCAGATACGTCCGATGTAAGAAATCAACCGTGGCAGGTAGCGCCAACCCTTGCTCCACAACCGGCTGGCCATGCGATAGAGCAGAATGGCGTGAACACCTGGGTAGGTGGTGATAATCTCCAGGCGGGTCCTGGCTGCCGGGTCACGCTGAAAAACGCAGGCCACATCCTCCCCGATAAGCTTCCAGATAGAGAACGGCTTCAATTCAGTTTCCTTTTCGCCAGGCAGATCCACACTACTGTTCACTGAGGCATCCATTCCTTGTTCTCTCCGTTAACCGAAATATAGAAACGGCGCAGCTCGTGTATATCGGGTGTACGCTTGTACTCAACTGCATGCTGGCGCACCCGCTCCAGCACAGACTCAGCCTGGGTACGGGTAAGCTGTATGCCCATATCTGCGTAGGCCTGGATAATGGCGTGGCTACCGGAATGTTTACCCAGGACGAAGCGATGATCGCGACCTAGTTCCCGAGGGTCGACGCCCTGGTAGTTCTGCTTGTCCTTCATCAGGCCGTCCACGTGGATCCCCGCCTCGTGGGTGAAGACACCGGCACCGACCAGGCTCTTCTGCCAGCCGACACTTCTACCAGATGCGCTCTCCACCAATTCGGAAACTTTGGTGAATCGCGCCATGTCGATGTCGCGGCCCTGGTCGAAAAAGCGACGCAGCCCCATCACCACCTCTTCCAGGGGCGCATTACCCGCGCGCTCACCGAGACCATGCACGGTTGTGTTCACATGGGTGGCACCGGCACGAATGGCTGCCAGCGTGTTAGCTGTTGCGAGGCCGAGATCATCATGGGCATGCATCTCGATCTCCATGTCGGTAATGGACCGGAGATCACCGATCACGGTATAGACATGAAACGGCTCCATGGTTCCTACGGTATCGGCAAATCGGAAACGGCGAGCACCAACCCTTTCGGCCTGCTCCACCACTTGCCAGAGAAATTCAGGTGCAGCACGTGAAGCATCCTCGCCGCCTACACAGACATCCAGGCCCAGCTCCAGGGCCTGGACAACCCGCCGTTCGATCTGCTCAAGAACCCAGTCTCGATCGCGACCAAGCTTCTTTTCGATCTGCTGGTCAGAAACAGGGATCGAGAGATCCACGCTATGAACACCCAGGTCACGGCACTGCTCGATGTCCGGTTCGTGCATACGACACCAGACCATGAGTCGCGCACCCTTTACCACGCCTGATACGGCCTGGATGGAGGTGCGCTCGTCCTCTCCCATGGCCGGGATGCCCACCTCGAGTTCGGTAACGCCGATGTCGTCCAGCGACGTGGCAATGGCCAGTTTCTCTTCCAGGGAAAAAGAGACTCCTGCGGACTGCTCACCGTCCCGAAGGGTGGTGTCGTTTATGGTGATTCTGTTTACCTGCTTTCTCATGGCTCACTCCTGTTGAAGAGTGATTGAGCAAGCAGTGTGCCATTATTCTTTATTTATGATTTATCAATCAGTTACAGTATCCGCTACTGGGAGTTGAATGTAGGTTGGATGTCTTTTGTAGGAAAGCCGACAAAGGCTAAAGGATAAAGGATAAAGGATAAAGAGCTACGTCTACAGGCTGTTGAAATTCTCCCCTGAATCCTGAAGATAACGTCTACCCCAAGAGAAAG
>NZ_MPRJ01000109.1 GCF_002020805.1 Solemya velesiana gill symbiont
AGTTCGCATCTAATAGGATTATTAATCGCTATGGATGGTGACCTTCCTACAGAGGACTTTCACCTCATTAGTTCATACCCATGCTGGGCGTACACAAAGCTTTAACCAAGCATTGCGCTATATACTCAGGCGTCAAATTGGTTTAGGAAGAAACAAGCCGCTCCTGCGCATCCCTGCGCCCGCGGTTTACCGTACATCCTGTACATAATAAAAAAGTGCACTGGAGATGCACAGGAGCCATGCCCGAAACCGCTGAAGCCAACAATTCACCCGCTACCCTCCTCATGCCTGGCGAGCCACCAGCCTGGGAGCTGCACAATGCCGAAGGTGGCAGTGCACTGGTCATCCTGTGTGATCACACACGCAACCGCACACCTGCAACACTGGGCACAATGGGCATAGACGAGGCGCTGTTCGAAGAGCATATCGCCTACGATATCGGTGCGGAAAATACCGCGCGACGACTCGCCATGCTGTTTGACGCCCGGCTCTTCATCAGCGGCTATTCGCGGCTGGTCATCGATCTGAATCGACATCCTGGAGACGGCTCCTCCATCCCCGAGGTGAGTGACGAGATTGATATCCCGGCCAACAAGTCCCTCACAACCGAGCAGATCATCAGCCGCGAAAATGAACTCTTCTGGCCCTATCACAACCGGGTTACTGAGGAGCTGGGGAAAATCGCGGCCCGCGGCATGACGCCGGTGACTCTCTCACTGCACAGTTTCACCCCGGTATACCGGGGTTATCAGCGCCCCTGGCACATCGGGGTGCTCTGAGACAGGGACCAGCGAGTCTCCGGACCGCTCATCCAACGACTGTCGCCCCCTCCCCGGAATCTGTGTCGGAGACAATGAGCCTTACCATGCCAGGAGCCCACTGGGATACACAATGGAAGTGCACTGCGAGCATACCGACCACCCTCATGTGTTGCTGGAAGTCAGACAGGATTTGATTGCATCTGACGAAGGAGCAGAAGACTGGGCCGGGTTCATCCATGAGCATCTCTCAGCGGTACTCGATGCATCCGGGCTGCTCAACCAGGCATTCTCCTCCAGACCCAAACAGGGAGAGGTGATATGAAAGAGCCCAGCTTCACCATCGGTATTGAAGAGGAGTACATGCTGGTCGACCGGGAGAGTCGCAACCTGATCAGCGAGGCCCCTGAATCCATGCTCAAGGAGTGCGAGGGGCCGCTTCAGGGGCAGGTCTCCCCCGAGTTTCTGCAGTGCCAGATAGAAGTAGGCACCGATGTCTGCACCTCCCTGAGTGATGCAAGAAAGGAACTGGCCTACCTTCGGAAAACCGTTGCCACCGTTGCGGCACGCCACGGCCTCGCCGTGGTTGCGGCGTAAACCCATCCTTTCGGCAAACCCTCCAAGCTGGAGCACACCCACAAGGAGCGCTACGAGCAGCTTGCACAGGACCTCCAGGAGGTGGTGCGCCAACTGGTCATCAGCGGCATGCACATCCATGTCGGGATCGAGGATGACGACCTGCGCGTGGATATCATGGACCAGGTCCGCTACGTGCTGCCCCACATGCTGGCACTGAGCACCTCGTCACCGTTCTGGCGAGGCCGCAACACCGGGCTCAAATCCTATCGCCTCTCCATCTGGGACGGCATGCCCAGAACCGGCACCCCCGAGTATTTCGACAGCTACGGTGAGTACCGGCGCCACGTGGACATCCTGGTACAGGCAGGCGTTATCGAAGATGCGACCAAAATCTGGTGGGATGTCCGCCCCAGTGCACGCTACCCCACCCTCGAGATGCGCATATCCGACGTCTGCACCCGACTTGATGATGCGATGTGTGTTGCCGCCTTCTATCTCTGCTGGACTCGCATGCTCTACCGCCTGCATCGACGCAACCAGCGCTGGCGCCAGTACAATACGTTTCTGATTAACGAAAACCGCTGGCGAGCTCACTGCTACGGCATCGATGAAGGCCTCCTGGATTTCGGTCGCGGGGAGATTGTGCCCTTCGAAAAACTGGCCAATGAAATCATCGAGTTGATCAGGGAGGATGCAGAGTTCTTCAACTGCGTCGACGAACTGGAGCACATGAAAACCATTCTACGGGAAGGAACCAGTGCCCACCGCCAGGTAGCCGCCTATGAACAGGCTATGGCTGAAGGCAAGTCCCACGAAGAGGCTTTGCATGCTATCGTTGACCTGCTCATTGACGAGACCCTGATCGGTACCGAATAACGAATACCCTATGTGTGAACTGTTTGCCCTCTCCAGCCTCTACAACACCAACATCTCTTTCTCCCTCGAGGAGTTCGCCGATCGCGGTGGCCTGAACGGCCCCCATAAGGACGGCTGGGGCGTAGCCCACTATGAACACCTGGATGTACGCCTGATTCGCGAACCCTTTCCGGCCAGTAACAGCCCCTGTGTCCGGTTTCTGCAGGAGCACGGCTTCAGGAGCAACATCATCATCTCCCATATCCGAATGGCGACGGTGGGGGAGCGCCAGCTGCGCAACACCCAGCCCTTCTCCCGCGCACTGGGAGGACGCATGCACACCTTCGCCCACAACGGCGACCTGGATGGCATTATCGATCTTCCGGGTTTCGAAACAGGCAACTGGCAACCCATTGGTGAGACAGACTCCGAACACGCCTTCTGCCACCTGATGTACCTGATGCAACCGCTCTGGCAAACCGGCGAACCTACCCTTGAGGCCCGTTACAGGCTACTGGAGGATTTTGCCAGGCGCCTGCGCCCGGTGGGACCGGCAAATTTCATCTACTCCGACGGCGACTACGTCTTTGCCCACGGTGACAAACGAACCCAGCCTGGCCTTGAAGGCTACCACCCCCCAGGGCTGCATTGGCTCTCGCGTACTTGCGGCCTTTCAGAGGAGAGCCATGAGATCCCCGGGGTCGTATTACAGCACGAACAATGCGACCAATCGGTAGTCCTCGTTGCCACGGTACCCCTGACCGGCGAGAACTGGCAGCCCATGGAAGAAGGGGAAATCCTGATCATTAAAGATGGTAGTATCCATCACCTTTGAACAGGCAGTTTTCAACAAATCACCCTCGCCCTGATGAAACCAACTTCACCCATTGGTGTTTTCGACTCCGGTATCGGCGGACTGAGTATTCTCAACCACCTCCACCGTGAATTGCCCAATGAAGACCTCATCTATGTCGCTGACTCCGGTTTCGCCCCTTACGGTGAACGATCTGCTGATGAAATCCTGGCGCGAATCAGGCTCATCACAGACTTTCTCTGCCGCCGTGAAGTCAAAACCATCGTCGTAGCCTGCAATACCGCCACGGCAGTGGCCATCGCCTCTCTCAGGCAGCACCTGGAACTGCCGATTGTCGGCGTAGAGCCTGGTCTGAAACCAGCCGCCAATCGAACCCGTTCCGGAACCATTGGCATCCTTGCCACCCAGGGAACACTCAGCAGCGAGAAGTACAACCACCTGGTGAATCGTCATGGGCGCGAAGTGGCGGTCATCTCACAGGTCTGCAACGGCCTGGCCAACCAGGTGGAACAGGGACGGGTTGAGACCCAGGAGACCCGCAGCATGCTCACCGGCTATCTCGAGCCGATGCTGCAGCAGGGAGCTGACACCATTGCCCTGGGCTGCACCCACTACCCTTTCCTGATTCCTGAGATTCGAAAGATAACGGGCGATGAAATCGCCATCATCGATACCGGCCCAGCGGTAGCAAGTGAAGTGATCCGTCGATTGGAACCGGTAAACCGACACCCGGGCCATGAGAGAGAAGGCGTGGTCTCTTTTTTCGCCAGCGGCAACGAGGAAACCGCGGCTGAGAGAATCGGCCACTACTGGCCCAAACCGATTTCAGTGAACAAAATACCCGATCTCTGATCGAACAGGTTTATACTTTAAATTCTGTACCGGCGCGAGATTGAAAAATGGCACAACGATACACAATCTATAATACGAAAGCCCTGATAGCCGCCATGCTGTTAGGCCTGATACTGTTCATCCCTGGAATTGGTACCGCAAGCCAGGTTGATAAGATCATCGCCGCTCCAGAGCCTCCCGAAGGCATCGTATTCGAGGTGGTCAGCGGGGATGATGACGCCCTCGACCGGCTTCTGCCCCAGATCCAGAAAGATATTCAGCGCCTTCGCAACCGTTTCCCCAATCTTGAGATCGCCTTGGTAAGTCATGGCATAGAACAGTTTGCCCTACTCTCGGATGAGACCGATGAATTCAAGGAGGTACACGAGTTGGTTCAGAACCTTGGCGAATCCGATGTTCCCGTACATGTCTGCGGCACCCATGCCTCCTGGCAGGGCAAAACAGACCGGGACTTTCCAGCCTATGTGGATGTCGCCCCATCCGGCCCTGCACAAATCAACCAGTATATCGAGTTGGGCTATGTACTTATCCTGGTTGACTGAAGTACGAAGCCTGCTCAATGCCTGAAGTCCAGATCGACCTCCTGTTGCTGGCGCTGCTTTTCGGCACCGGGCTTGTTGCCGGCGCCGTGGATGCCATTGCCGGGGGGGCGGACTGATTGCACTGCCGGTGCTGCTCTCTACAGGCATTTCACCGGTCCAGGCCCTGGCCACCAACAAGCTGCAGGGCTCCTTCGGCACCTTCTCCTCGAGCCTGTTCTTTATCCGAAAAAAGATGATCGACCTGAAGCAGGCCGGCTTCATGATCGGGGCAACCTTCATCGGTTCCATGCTGGGTACCTTGCTGGTCCAGTCGATCGATCTCTCCTTTCTGACCGCATTCATCCCCATCCTGCTAATTCTGGTCGCGCTCTATTTCCTGTTCACACCCAACATCCGGGAAGACCAGGCCAAACAGCGCATAGGCACCGTGTTTTTTGGTGCCACGGTCGGGTTTGACGGGGGATTCTATGACGGCTTCTTTGGCCCCGGGACCGGTTCTTTCTTCCTCATCGGGTTCGTCACTCTCCTGGGATACGGCCTGATCAAGGCCACGGCCCATACCAAGGTGCTCAATTTTGCCAGTAATATCGGCTCACTGGCCCTGTTCATCGTCGGCGGGCATGTCATCTGGTCGCTGGGCCTTACCATGGCCCTGGGACAGTTCATCGGAGGTCGCCTGGGCGCTCACCTGGCATTTCTGAAGGGGGTGAAAATCATCCGGCCACTGATTGTCATCGTTACCCTCAGCATCAGTCTGAAGCTCCTGTTCGAACAGGTATTTTCGTGAACTCCGTCACAAACACGCTGCAGACGGTTGAAATCCTCTCCAAATACAAGGTATTTTATTCCTATGCCAAACGGAGGAGATGTTTGGCATGGAATTAAGCTGAGAAACAGATTACGAACGCCATCTGAACCACTATACCCCTTGACAGCCGGAACGCAGTCCATACAATAGCTGCCTCTCACGACGCGGGAATAGCTCAGTTGGTAGAGCACAACCTTGCCAAGGTTGGGGTCGCGAGTTCGAATCTCGTTTCCCGCTCCAAATTCAGGAACAAGGCTCGGATGCCATTCGGCACCGAGCCTTTTTTCGTTTCAGATTGGGATACTGGTCTGAAACCACGGCATGGAAACCCGAAACCACTACAACGCCCTGATAACAGAGGTGTCATCATGCACTACTGGGTACAGAAGGAATCAAACGGGTTAAGGATCGACATCGATGCCTCGAAGCAGGCCAAGCTGCTCGACTGTCTCAACAGCTGCCTTGCCGGTAATCCTGGGTGCGAAATCAACCTGGGCGGAAAACTCGAATCCATGCAGGTTGAACAGGACGACAATGAGATCCGTCTATGCCTGAAGCATTCTGCCGGGAACGATTTCGACTCCACAGCAATTCATGAATGCCTGAAGCGCTCTACCGCCTGACGCATGAATGATCACGACCTGCTCCATTGGGGCAGATCCCCCTACCACTCCTCTCCCTAGGCTTATCTTGAGTAGGTTTGGCGAGGCGACTTTGGATTCAGTCACCCTGCCCCTTACGAAAACGCAGTCAGCCCAAGACCCAAGCGGGAGAAAGCCGCACTGCTGGGTGGACGTTAACACCGTTGACCGATATGTGCCTTTGTAGGAGCGAACTTGTTCGCGAACAG
>NZ_MPRJ01000110.1 GCF_002020805.1 Solemya velesiana gill symbiont
AACTGGAAAAAGAAAGTAATCTCAGGCCATAATCCGGCTATCTAGGCGGGTCAATATTAGATGCAAAACCTGGGTCAGTTTTAACTGCAAATCAACAGGCCGGATCCACTCCGTGGTGGTGTGCCAGGTCGACATAGGCGCGGGTGGCGATTTCTGCTTGGGGATTGGAATAACGCGAGAAACGCTCGAATAAGGTCAAGCGGGCGTTTGCCGGTGGCGACTTTGCGAGATATTTCCCTGACAGCACACCAAAGGCCATTGGGGAGTATGCCAGTAACCCGGCATCTTCACGGTGGCTGATTTCAGCAAGACCGATTTCGAAGGTACGGTTGAGGAGGTTATAGGGATTTTGAATGCTGACGACTCTCGGTAATTCGTTTTCTTCTGCCAGTTTCATGTATTACATCATTCCCCAGGGCGTTTCATTGGAAATGCCGATATGCCGGATTTTTCCCGCCTTTACCAGGTCCGCAAGTACCTCCAGGGTTTCTGATATTGGGACACTATGCTCCTGTCCCGGGTGCAAGTAACCCAGCCTACCGAAGAAGTTGGTTGCCCTGTCCGGCCAGTGGAGTTGATAAATGTCGATGACATCGGTTCGTAGTCTGCGCAAGCTTCCATCAATGGCTGCTTCGATATTCTTGCGATCCAGGTGAGGATTGCCATCGCGTATATAGGGCAGCCAGTCGGCAGCGCCAACCACCTTGGTTGCGATGACAAGGCTGTCGCGACAGCCTCGTTTGGCCAGCCAGCTGCCGATGTATGCCTCGGTTCTGCCCTGGGTATCGGCCTTGGGCGGAACAGGATACATCTCGGCGGTGTCTATGAAATTGATACCAGCGTCGAGCGCACGGTCCAGTTGCTGGTGAGCTTCGACTTCGGTGTTCTGCTCGCCAAAGGTCATGGTGCCCAGGCAGAGTGCGCTAACTTTTATATCGGTGCGCCCGAGTTGGCGATATTCCATCGGAAGGCCCTTGTTGTTGATTGTCTCTGATGCGGCTCCGAGACGTTTGGATTGTATCAATGAATTGTTTCAGGGCTGAAGGCTTGGATCAATTCAGAGACTATTGCAGTGGAAATCGGGTATAAATCGTTATATTCACAGTGTAGATGGCGAGGGGATAGTGGTGGAGAGGACTGAAGGGTAAAGAATTCATGCAGTTGGCCGAGGGCCTTTTTTCAAATACTGTGCTCTGGTGGATAGGTGCTTTCTACGGCCTGGCTCTATTCTATGCACTGCGAATGTCGCCCTGGCGTCGGCTGCTTGAGGCAGAGCAGTGGCACGTTTTTCTCGGTAGCTGTGTGGTCTTGCTGGTACTCTGGAGCATGGATGCGCGTATCAACGACGGCCTTAGCTTCCATCTCCTTGGGGTTACCACTATCACATTGATGTTCGGCTGGTCATTTGGGGTGATTGCAAACAGCATTGCCCTGCTGGGAGTAACGATCAATGGTGACAATGCATGGTCGGCATTTGCACTCAATGCACTGGTGTTGGGTGTGCTGCCGGTTACCCTGACCCAAGTCATCCTGGTGCTGGTACGCTCCCTGCTGCCGAAGAACTTCTTCATCTACGTGCTGGTCAATGGTTTTTTGACAGCAGGCCTGGTGATGCTGGTCAGTGGTTACGTTGCAACAGGGCTGCTGATATTGAGCGGGGGATACTCCCTGGTCGAACTGAAGGAGACTTTCATCCCGTTTTTCCCGCTGATGGCAATGCCCGAGGCATTTCTGAACGGCTGGATAATTACGGTTCTGGTAGTCTATCGTCCGCAATGGGTCTATTCGTTCAGTGACGAGCTTTATATCAAGGGTAAATGAGGAGGTATCGGTTTGAGTTGGTGGGGTAAAGTTGCCGGCGGGGCGTTCGGTTTCATGTTGGGTGGGCCACTGGGTGCCTTGCTGGGTGCCGTGCTCGGTCACAGTCTGGACAAGGGGATGAAGGGGATGGAAGGCGCCGAGGAGCTTGGTCCAGGTGACCGCGAGCGAGTACAGACCGCTTTTTTTACCACGGTATTCTCGGTCATGGGTCGGATTGCCAAGGCGGACGGCCAGGTTTCCAAGGATGAAATTGCACTCGCCGAAACGGTGATGCGGGAGATGGACCTGAATGTCGAGATGCGCAATACGGCCATCAACCTGTTCAACCAGGGCAAGGCTGACGATTTTCCCCTGGACGAGGTGCTGGACCAGTTTCGCCGGGAGTGTCACCGTCGCAACACCCTGATCCAGATGTTCATCGAAATCCAGATCCAGGCGGCCTATGCCGACGGACGCATGGACGGTGCCGAAGAGCAGTCGCTGCTGCACATCTGCAGGCGCCTGGGTGTGCCGGAATTTGCCTTCAGGCGGCTTGAAAAGATGATACGTGCAGAGCGACATTACGCTGGTGCAGGTCGGGGCCGTGCTGCGCCTCCGCCATCAAAGCCCACACTGAACGATGCCTATGCGATACTCAACGTGAATGCGGATGCCACGGATGCCGAGGTGAAGAAGGCCTACCGTCGCCTGATGAGTCAGCACCACCCCGACAAGCTGGTGGCCAAGGGGCTGCCCGAAGAGATGATGAAAATGGCCACTCAGAAGACCCACGAGATACGCCAGGCCTACGAGCAGGTGAAGTCAGCGCGGGGCATTTAGTTCTTGCCTGCCTGTAAAAGGGGTTGAGCCCCGCCTCCAAGCCTCCTATTCTTGTTTGAAACTATAACAACCCAATCAAAGGAGGCTGCCGGATGTCAGATTCAATCGATCCCATCCTGCTCAACTTCGTTTACGCCATCATGGGCGGTGCACTCACACTCTTTTTCATGTGGCTCGGCTGCAAGGTGTTCAGCCATATCGTCAACTTCAGCATTCCGGATGAGCTTGCCAAGGGCAATCTTGCAGTGGGTGTGATGATCATGGGTATCTTTATCAGTATCGGTACCGCCATGGGCCTAGTGATCGGGTTGGGACTGAACTAATGATCCGCGGGCGCTGATGGTTCTACTCCACGTTATTGGTTCCGATGCTTGCACTGGCGGGCAAGGGGGACCATGTGAAGGATAAATACTGGACCACCAAGTACGATCGCACCTTCAAGAAATACTCCAAGCGCTATTTCGGTCCGGGCATGGACTGGCAGTGGTTCAAGGCCCAGGGAATCGCAGAATCCGGCCTCAAGCCCAAGGCAAAGAGCAGGGCGGGGGCTATCGGTATCATGCAGATCATGCCGTCCACATTTGAAGAGATCAAAGCCAAGAATCCTCACTTTGTGGATATCGAAGATCCCGACTGGAATATCGCTGCCGCTATCTACTATGACCGCAAGCTCTACAAGCGCTGGAAAAAAGAACTGCCCAACGGTGAGAAGCTGAGTTTTACCTTTGCCAGCTATAACGCCGGTCATGCAAAGATCAGGCGTGCCTATAAAAAGGCCGCAGAGAAAGCAGATAAAGTCGCCCAGTGGGAGCAGGTAGCTCCGTTCTCACCATCGGAAAGACGGCACTATGTTCGCCGGATCCACGGACTCATGAAAAAGCGATAGCGTGTAGCGAGCCTGCACGTTCGAGACTTAAAGCCAATGTTATTTTCCGACAGTTAATCCAGCGCCTGGTGGACTAACCCAGGAATGCCTCATGCGATTGCAGGTACCGTTCCTCCTCAATGGTACTTGTTCGCCCCAGAATCCTGTTGCGATGGGGGAAGCGACCAAACCGTTTGATCAGGTCCCGGTGGTGTTCAGCGAACTTGAGATTACTATCCAGGCCGTGTTCCCGATACAGCTTCACCGATAGATCCTGCATCTCGAGGTCTTCGCTATGCATCAAAGGCATAAACAGGAAAGAGAGATGTTCTTTCTCCAGTTCCTGGTGCTGTCCGGTTTCAATGCCCTGGCATGTAATTTCAACAGCCTTCTGTTCCATGCTGAAACTGGTGGCCTGGTTGCGAAACATGTTCAGTGGGAACTGATCCATAATGATCACCAGTGCAAGGCTGCCCAAGGGGCTGTCTTGCCAGTCATCAAGTTCGCCGGCGGCGGCTTTTCTCCACAGGGCTTGATATCGATCACGGATTTCCTTATCCAGCGCTTCGGTGGAAGAGAGCCACTGTTTTTTGACCCGTTCGGAAAACCAGAAATCGATGATCTCGGCTGGTGTGATGGTCATGAGGTTTCCTGAAACCATTTCTCGGTTCGGACAGGGCTTTAACACTCGGTGATGCTGACAGCGAGTCCTCCCAGGGAGGTCTCCTTGTATTTCTCCGACATCTCGAGGCCGGTCTGCTTCATGGCGGCAATGCAGTTATCCAGGGGCATGAAGTGAGACCCGCTGCCCCGTATGGCGAGAGAGGCTGCTGCATAGGCCTTGATGGCGCCAAAGCCGCTTCGTTCGATACAGGGCACCTGGACAAGGCCGTTTACAGGGTCGCAGGTCATACCGAGGTGGTGCTCCAGAGCGATCTCTGCAGCATTCTCAATCTGCTCCGGGGTGCCTCCTCGAACGGCACACAACCCGGCAGCTGCCATGGAGGCAGCTGCGCCCACCTCGCCCTGGCAACCCACCTCGGCCCCGGAGATCGAGCTTCGGTGCTTGATGATGCCGCCGATGGCGCTGGCGGTCAGGAGAAACTCACGTACCTGTTCCTGGTTTCCGTCTTCGTGGGTGATGAAATGATAAAGCACGGCCGGTATGACGCCCGCGGCGCCATTGGTGGAAGCGGTTACCACCATGTGCCCGGCGGCATTCTCTTCGTTTACCGCCATGGCGTATGCGCACAGCCAGTCATTGACCGTGGCACCGTCGGGATCGGCCTCAAGTTGTTGGTGAAGGTGTTTTGCGCGGCGCGGCAGGTCGAGCCCCCCGGGTAGGGTGCCCTCTGTTGTCAGCCCCTTTTCGATACAGTCCCGCATCGCACGCCATATGCTGTCCAGGCCACGATTCAACACATCCTCTGTGCTGTGATGACGCTCGTTGAAGCGTTTCATGTCCGCTATGGGCAGTTGGCTCTCGGCTGACATTTCCAACATGGATCGCGCAGAGTCGAAAGGATAGGGGCAGGAGACAGCGGGCTCCATCCTGAGCGGAGCAACCAGCTGATTGATCTCTGCGAGGGTGCTGATGAAGCCGCCGCCAATGGAGAAATAGATTTCAGAAAGCAGCACCTCATTGGGCTGGCCAAGGAGTTCGAAGATCATCCCGTTCGGGTGCTCCGAAAGGGGGGCGCCTTTGTCGAACAGGATATTTTTGTCGGCTGAAAACGGGATGCTCAGTTTGTCATTTACCGAAATACTGTCACTTTTCCAGATGCGATTGACCAGGGCGTCGACATCCTGGCCGGCCAGGTCCCCGGGATTGTAGCCATGCAGCCCAAGAACAACCGCGCGATCCGTGGCATGGCCCTTGCCCGTGTAAGCCAGGGACCCCTTGAGGATACAGCGAACATGGATGTTTCTATCGGTCCCATGCTCTGAAATGAATGCTGCGGCACGCGCAATGAAGTCACATGCGGCGACCATGGGGCCTGCCGTGTGTGAACTCGACGGGCCTATGCCGATCTTGAAAAGTTCCAGTACGCTGATGAACATTGAATACCGATCCCGCCTGTCGCCCTGGCGCGAATTAATACAACCTAATGATGGCACATTACACTACAGCCAGTTCTAACATGGTTTACCGTTGAATTTGACAGGTAGGTATTGTGGGAAAGAGAGCTACCTCCGCGCCTTGCCGCTCTGATGCCCGATTGTGATCTTAACCACCTTGGCCGCCTTCTCCTCGAGCTGGATATGGTCCAGTCCCTCTTCGCCGACAGTGGAGAGCACACCATATTGGCAGAAGCGTAGCAATTCATCCGCTTCAGCTGGCTCAATCGCACGATCGGTTCGTCTTAGGTTTTTTCGTCTTTAGGGCAACTCTGATTAATTTCGAAAATCGTATACCATCGACCTATTGATCTCCACTCCCAGGAAAAGGATGAGACAGCAAAGCCTAGAAGCCAGTGG
>NZ_MPRJ01000012.1 GCF_002020805.1 Solemya velesiana gill symbiont
AACTGGAAAAAGAAAGTAATCTCAGGCCATAATCCGGCTATCTAGGCGGGTCAATATTAGATGCAAAACCTGGGTCAGTTTTAACTGCAAATCAACACGCCATGACAGGAAAATCTGGGAAATACAAATACTACCGATGTGCAACTAAAACGAGCAGCGGTGTAAAGCTGTGTGGATGCCCGACTATCCCGAAGGAGCAACTAGAAGAGGCTATTTTGGAGAAAGTCCGGGAGAAAGTTCTTACTAGTGACAGAATTCTTTCTGAACTAAGTAAATTGAGAGAACAATTGACAAAGAGTACCGAATCAGAGGCTAAGAGAATTCGGGCTTTACAGAGTGACGTTGCGAGATCAAAAGAGCGCATAAGTATTCTTTATGAGCAGGTAGGGTCAGGCAAGATAGACTTGGATAGTACCCTTAGTGATCACATTAAATCTGAACAATCTAGAATCTCATCATTGACCAGTGAGATAAATGTTCTGAAAAAACGTCAAAGCCTCCCTATTAAAAATTTTGGAGAGCGACATGTTAACGCCTTCGTAAAAGCGGCACAGGAAGGCATATTCAGCCCAAGTGCGTCGCATGCAAGGGCATATTTGCGAGCGATTGTTAGTGAAATTAGAGTAACAAGAACGGATGTTACTGTACGAGGTAATGACTTCGACTTGGTTTCAACGGTATCTAGGTGGAAGCTGGGCACCCCTATTTCAGGAGTGCCCAGACACTTCATAGAATGGCGCGCCCGAAGGGATTCGAACCCCTGGCCTCTGCCTCCGGAGGGCAGCGCTCTATCCAGCTGAGCTACGGGCGCAATAAATCGATTGTTTACAGCAGCTTATGGGGTCTCGGCCGCAAAACGAATTTGCTCGTGGCCCCGCTGTGTTGAAGACCGCGTAGTTTAACGTGGCCGCCGGGTGGCGTCTACGCAGGGATTCGATTTTTTTGGGGAATATCTGTATACTTCGCGCAGTTTTTTAGAGAATTCTGATATACGGAGGGTTTTCAGGGTGAGCCTCAAGCTTGTTTCCTATATTCGTACTATCGCGGTAGCCGGTGCGGCTGCTTTGGTTGTTTCTGCTCAGGCACTGGCTGAGGTGCGCCCCGAAGTGGTTGAGCGCATCAAGCCGGTCGGCACGGTTGTGGTTGAAGGTGAAGAGAAGGCTGCTGCGCCGGCACCGGCTGCTGAAGCGCCCGCTGCACCTGCTCCGGCTGCAGCTCCCGCGGGTGGTGATGCCCAGGCGATCGCCCAGGCCAAGGGTTGCCTGGCCTGCCACCAGGTTGCAGTGAAGGTTGTGGGCCCTTCCTACACGGACGTTGCTGCCAAGTACAAGAGCGATGCCAATGCCGTGGATACCCTGGTTGCCAAGGTGAAGGCCGGTGGTGTTGGTACCTGGGGCCAGATCCCCATGCCTCCCCAGGCACACGTGCCCGAGGCTGATATCCGCACTGTCGTAGAGTGGATCATGACGATGTAAGCGAAGCTTCAGCTAAGCTAGAAAACGCCCGGCGGGAAACCACCGGGCGTTTTTTTGGCCAGGACGGCCTTATGTCGCGAAGGGCATGGATGCCCGAGAGCGACTTATGTACAGGATGTACGGACAGGAAATTGCTCCTGTATTTACTGCACTTCCGCCATCCATGGCGGTCGTATGCCGCGGGTGTAGGGATGCACACGACTGCATGGATGCAGGAGTTAGAGCGAAGCAGGATGCCCGAGCCGAGGAACGGCTGGCCAGCTGCCTATTCCGGTTCCTTCTGTTTCTCCTTCATAAGACGGTAGGCATCCCTCAGGGCCTGGTCGCGTTGTTCGAGCGCGGTTCTGATTTCTGGCTGGTCATCTAGAAGATCTTCGAGTTGGGCTCTCTCCAGGATGAAGAGCCTGCAGGGTGTCGTGGTGATAACCCCTGTATCAGTCGTACCGTGGCCCATGAGTGCCCGTTCACCGAAGAATTCACCGGCCATCAGGGTACCCAGGTTATGGGTTACGCCTTCTGTTTCGCGGGTGAACTGGATGACGCCACGGCTGATGAGGTACAGGGCATCACTCACCTTGCCCTGGCGAATCAGGTATTTGTTCTCACTGAGGGTGATGGGTCGCGTGAGTGCTACGATCAGTTTCAGGTTTGCCTCCTCCATCTCGGCAAACAGCGGAACCTTTTTAAGCAGCACAAGCGGGTCGTCCTGAAGTTGCTGAACTGGTTGTCCCCTGAGCGCGGCGATCTGTCTCGATACGTCAGCCGCCATGGATTCGGCGATACCCTTGGGTAGCATTCCACGCTCGGCCTGCTCTTCCGTGGCTTCCAATTCAGCCAGCAGGATCAGCCGCTTGCCGAACCGCTCCTGCATAAGGGTGGCGAATTCCGGAAATTGTTCGCTGACCTGCTGCAACTGCTTGGCCGATAGCTTGTTCCAGTTCCTGTACTTTTCGCGTACCTCGTCGACTACGCTGGCCGGTATGGATTGCAGCTTGGCCACTTCATCCAGGGAGGCGAGTACATGGCCGCTGCCCTGGTAGTGTCCCCACACCTGTTCATAGTCCTTGACGATACGCGACAAGCGCATGTGCTCGGCTATCGGGCCAAGCCACTGTGCGTATTCGGTCAGGCGGTAGAAGCCCTGCTCCAGCATGCGGCGGAAGCGGTGGGAGTGGACATGCTGAAAGGCGCCAGTATAGCGCAGGGCGTCGATCTGCATATTGAGTACCAGCAGCAGTTCGCGAAAGGATCCTTCACTCAGGTGCCCCTTCTCGTACATTTCGGTGTAGACCGCCTTCTCTTCGATGAGGGCGCGCAGGTAGCGCAGGCTGGTCTCCTGGGCCTGGGACATCTCGCTGTCCCTGAGTTCCTGGATGGAGCGGCGCGCCTCTTCGATGGCCCGCTCGCATTCGAGAGCCAGGCGGTGGGCGATGCGGCTGGAGAAGATGCCACCTTTCTGCAATTCGGGCAGGCGCTCGATTGCGCGCTGCTTCGATATCAGGTCCCGCTCCAGGAATGAAACCTGGTCGGCCAGTGGTGGGGTGTCCAGTCCCAATCTGTGCATCAGCGGTTCGATGCTCAGTCCCTGGACAAGCAGGGTGAACAGTACGGCACCCATGACCAGGGCGACGAAAAGTTCAGACTGTTCGAATGCCGGCAGGCTGAGCACGATGGCCAGGGCGATGGCGCCACGCAGGCCGCCCCAGAACATGACGAATTTGTAAGTGTTGCTGATGGGGTGTGAGCCGGGCAGTCGCCCGACCAGGGGGATCAGGCTGAACATGATGGCGGCGCGGGCCAGTATCATTCCCAGCAGTACCCAGATCAGCAGGTCCCAGGACCCCAGCAGGGCAGAGAGGTCCACCTTCAAGCCCACCAGCAGGAACAGCAGGGCGTTGGCGATAAACGCCATCAGCTCCCAGAAGTGTTCCAGGTAGACCCGTACCGAGGTGGAGATGCGGATGCGGCCCCAGGTGCCCAGTGTCAGTCCGGCGGCCACTGTCGCCATTACGCCGCTCACATGCAGAACCTCTTCGGCGAGCAGGAAGGAGAGATAGGCGAGGGCCGTTGTCAGACCGATCTCCACGAATGGCTCCGATTCTACCCAGCCGATAATTTTACTGGCCATGTAACCGAGGGCGGTGCCGACGAGGATGCCGCCCACGAACAGGATGAAGAAATCCGCCACTCCCTGGGTCAGCGCCTCGCCACTGACCATGCCGGTGGCCAGAATGCCCACCAGGATCTTGGCGATCACGATGGAGGTGGCATCGTTGAGCAGGCTCTCACCCTCAACCAGGATGGTCAGGCGCTGGGGGGCGCCGATCTGCCGGAACAGGGCGACCACGGCTACCGGGTCAGTGGCGCTGAGAATGGCTCCCAGCAGCAAGGCGGCTGTGAACGGGATGCCGGTTGCCAGCCACACGAGGCCTCCAATCAGCCCGGTGGAGATCAGCAGCCCCGGTACGGCCAGGGTGAGCACGGGTGCCAGGTTATGGCGCAGCTGGCGTGCATCCAGGTTGTAGCTCGATTCGAAGATCAGGGTGGGCAGGAAGACGAAGAGGATAAGATCCGGCGAGATGGTCAGCTGATCGAGAATCTCCAGTTGATCCGGGTAGTAATTGTGCAGTTCCGCCAGCCCAATACCCACCAGAACCAATACCACGGTGAACGGCAGACGGGTCCGCTTGGCGAAGACCAGAATGGCAAGGGCGACCAGCAAAAGGGAGAAAACCGCCCAGATCACTTCGGCAACTTGAGAGGTGTGTTCCATCCAGCCCCTCCAGGTTATCTGTTGTTATAACCCTAGTATAGAAGTGATGGCCCACTCGGGTGGATCAGCTCCCAAGCAGGGCGCGCATGTTGGCCAGGTGGGCGTTGCCGCGCTCCTGCTTCTCCTCTTTGGAGAGGTCGCTGTTGCGTCCCTCCCATTGCAGGTCCTCTTCGGGCAGTTCTTCCAGGAAGCGGCTGGGTTCGCAGGCGGTGATCTCGCCGAATTTGCGGCGTTTCTGGGTGTAACTGATGGTGAGGGTGCGCTGGGCCCGGGTGATGCCAACGTAGGCAAGTCGGCGCTCCTCCTCGATATTCTCCTCCTCGATGCTCACCTTGTGGGGCAGCAGCTCTTCCTCCATGCCTACCAGGAAGACATGGGGGAACTCGAGCCCCTTGGAGGCGTGCAGGGTCATCAGGTGGACCTCGTCCTTGCCGCTCTCTTCGTCCTGCCGTTCGAGGATATCCTGCAGGGTGAGGTGGGTGACGATCTCCGCCAGGCTCTCTCCCACGTGATCCCCCTTGTGCAGTCGGTCCAGCCACTCAACGAGTTCCAAGACGTTCTCCCAGCGTCGTTCCGCCACCTTGTCGCTCGAGGCCTTCTCGTAGAGCCAGTCTTCGTAATTCAGTTCCTTGAGCATGCCCCGTACGGTCTCTACCGGCTGGTCCTGCTCGGCCCGGCGATGGAAGTGTTCAACCCAGTGGGCGAATTCCCGAACACGCTCTAAACCACGCCCGGAGAGGGTCTGCTCCAGGCCCAGCTCACTGCAGGCCGCGAGCATGCCGATGTGGCGCTCGGTGGCGTAGGTGCCCAGTTTTTCCAGGGTGGTCGGGCCGATCTCCCGGCGCGGGACGTTGCAGATGCGCAGAAAGGCGGCGTCGTCATCCGGATTGGCCAGCAGCCGCAGGTAGGCCATCACGTCCTTTACCTCGGAGCGGCTGAAAAATGAAGTACCGCCGCTGAGGAAGTAGGGGATGTTGTTCTGGCGCAGGGCGGTCTCGAACAGTTTGGCCTGGTGGTTTCCCCGGTAGAGAATGGCGTAGTCGCCGTGAGTGGTGCTCTTTGTGAACTTGTGGTGGATGATCTCCGAGATCACCTTCTCCGCTTCGTGCTGCTCGTTCTTGCAGCTCATGATGCGTATGGGATCTCCGGGTCCCAATTCGCTCCAGAGCCGTTTCTCGAGCACGTGGGGATTGTTGTCGATCAGCTGGTTGGCTGCCTTCAGGATACGGCCGGTAGAACGGTAGTTTTGCTCAAGCTTGATGATATGCAGGCGGGGGAAGTCCTCTTTCAGGCGCGCCAGGTTTTCCGGGCGGGCACCCCGCCAGGCGTAGATGGATTGGTCATCGTCACCCACTACGGTGAGGGCCTGTCGTATGCCCACCAACTGCTTTACCAGTTCGTACTGACTGAGATTTGTGTCCTGGTACTCGTCTACCAGAAGGTACCGGATACGGTTTTGCCAGCGCTCCAATGCCTCTAGCGACTGCTGAAAGAGCTGTACCGGTAGCAGGATCAGGTCGTCGAAATCCACTGCATTGTAAGCTTTCAACGAGCGCTGGTAGTTGGCGTAGACCAGTGCCGCACGCTGTTCCAGGTCGTCCTCTGCCCGGGCGAGTGCCTGCTCCGGAGTGAGCATGTCGTTCTTCCAGTCAGAGATGCGCCAGCGGTAGCTGGAAACTGCAGCATCGTCACCTGCACCCTTGTGCAGCAGATCCTTGAGCAGGCTCTCGGTGTCCTGGTCGTCGAAAATGCTGAAGCCCGGCTTGAAGCCCAGGGTCTTGTGCTCCCGGCGCATGATGTTGAGGCCCAGGGTGTGGAAGGTGGAGATGCTCAACCCCTTGGTGCCCTGTCCCTTGAGCAGGCTGCCCACGCGCTCCTTCATCTCCCGGGCCGCCTTGTTGGTGAAGGTAACGGCAGTGATGTGACGCGGCTCCAGTCCAACCTTGTTGATGAGATGGGCTATCTTTCGGGTGATAACGCGCGTTTTCCCTGACCCGGCGCCGGCCAGTACCAGCAGCGGTGCGTCAATGAAGGACATGGCATCATTCTGCCGGGGATTCAGGTCTGACATTAAGGGATAAAAAAGGGATCAAAACAGGATTACAACAGTCTGTTATTATGCGGAAGTAGAACAATAATTACAGTCTGGAATAACTGAGATAAAAGTGATATGTCCGGAAACGATGCTTTAGACAATATACCTGTCAGTGGGCAGTTGGAACGTGAATCCTGGAAGGTGTTCCAGATCATGGCCGAATTCGTGGAGGGTTTCGAACGCCTGGCCCCGATCTGGCCCGCGGTGAGCATCTTCGGCTCGGCGCGAACCCCCCGGGACGATCCCAATTACCTGAAGGCGGAGGAGATCTCACGCCTGCTGTCGGACAGCGGTTTCGCAGTGATCAGTGGTGGTGGGCCCGGTATTATGGAGGCTGTTAACAAAGGCGGCTACCTGGGAAGGGCGCCCAGCATCGGGCTTAATATCATGCTGCCCCACGAACAGGCAGCCAACGAGCACCAGGATATTGAACTCAATTTCAGGCACTTTTTCTCCCGCAAGGTGATGTTTGTAAAGTATGCATCCGCCTACGTCGTGCTGCCCGGCGGATTCGGCACCCTGGATGAACTGGCGGAAATCCTGACCCTGGTGCAGACCGGTAAGACCCGGAAGATCCCGATCATTATGGTCAACCGTGAATTCTGGCAAGGTTTACTGGAGTGGTTTCGGTCTACACTTGTAGAAGAGGGCACGATCGATCCGGAAGACCTGGACCTGATACAGGTATGCGATGAGCCCCAGGATGTGGTGGATGCCATCTTTGCTCACTACGAGACCCGTGGGTTCGAGCCTTCCACGGAAGAGAAGGAGATACTGCTGGAACTCTAACGGTTGTTATGGGCAGGCAGATCATTCGAGTAGATATAAAAAAAATTAAGGAATAGGTATGAAAAAACTGGCGTTGTCATTTTCCCTTTTGCTGGCCGCCTCCTCTGCCCTGGCTGATGAGGCGGACCCGGTCCCCGAGCCTCCGGAGATCCCACCCCAGGTCGAAAGTGGTGAGGTGCTGGAACCCGAGGTGACCATTATCGAGTCCGACAAGGGGAAAATTCACCAGTACAGCGTCAATGGCCGGGTTTACATGGTGAAGATCGTGCCTGTTTCAGGTGCTCCCTATTACCTGCTCGACAGTGATGGTGACGGTGAACTGGATGTGCGCAGCGATCACCCTACCGATATTGCCATTCCCCAGTGGGTGCTGTTCAGCTGGTAGACGCCTGCGAAGTTTCTCAACAGTCTGTTTTCGGGGTGCATGTAATCAAATTGTAATAGTGGTTCTGGTGTAATAGCCGCCAATATGACATTGGATAAATTGCGACAACCCTAGCGATGGCAGCGAAACTACTTGTAGTTGAAGACGAACCGGCAGTCCGCGAGATGATCAGTTTCGTGCTGAAGCAGAGCGATTACGACACGCTGGAAGCGGAGGACGCGGAAGAGGCCAGGGCGCATCTTGCTGAACAGGTGCCTGACCTGATTCTTATGGATTGGATGCTGCCTGGGATGAGCGGCGTAGAGTTCACACGGGAACTTAAGCAGGATGCCGCAACCCGTGATATTCCCGTGATCATGCTGACTGCCCGTGGCGAAGAGGATGACAAGGTGCGTGGGCTGGAGTGTGGTGCCGAGGACTATGTCACCAAGCCGTTTTCACCCCGTGAGCTGGCTGCCCGTATCAAGGCCATCCTGCGCCGGGTCGCCCCCCATGCCACCGAAGAGATGGTGGAAGTCGGCGGCCTGCAACTGGATCCCACCTCCTACCGGGTCAGTGTCGGTAGCCAGGAGGTCGATCTCGGGCCTACAGAGTTTCGCCTGCTGCACTTCTTCATGACCCACATGGACAAGGTCTACAGCCGGTCCCGGCTGCTTGACCGGGTGTGGGGTAGCAACGTGTTCATAGAAGAGCGTACCGTGGATGTTCATATCAGGCGCCTGCGCAAGGCGCTGGAACCCTATGGCGTGGATGGCCTGGTCCAGACCGTGCGGGGTGCAGGCTACCGCTTTTCCGAGCGACAAGTGGCACGATGAACCTGAGCAAGGCCTGGCAGCAGGAGCTTGCCGGCATTGCTTTGGCAGGGGTGTTCCTGGGACTGGCAGGTGCAGGGATTGGACACTACACCGCCCTTATCATTGCGGCGCTTCTCCTGTATCTTGCGTGGCACTTTGTTCAGCTTACCCGTCTGACCCTCTGGCTGCGCAGTCCCAAACGCCACGCCCGGCCTTATTCTGTTGGTCTGTGGCGGGCCATTATCGAACTGGTGGAAGAGCTGCGGGTGCGGGGAAAAAAGCGCAAGCGCAAGCTCGGCCGCATGCTCAGTGGATTCCGGGAGTCAACCAGTGCCCTCCCGGATGCCACGGTGGTCCTGGATGACCGGGGCGGGGTCGAATGGTGGAACAGTGTCGCCGGCCGGGTACTGGGGCTGGAGCGCAAGCGGGACAAGGGGCTGGGCATCTCTGAGCTGATCAGCGACCCGGTCTTTCAGACCTACCTTGCATGCGGTGATTACAGCCGTCCCCTGCAGATGCCGGCGCCGGTGGATGACAGTGTCAACCTGGAGGTGCGGATCGTCCCCTACGGCAAGGGCAAGCGCCTGCTTCAGGCCCGTGATATTACCCGTCTCTCCCAGTTGGAAACGGTACGCAGGGATTTCGTGGCCAATGTCTCCCACGAGATGCGTACCCCCCTGACCGTGGTCCACGGCTATCTCGAATCAATGAACGACAGCGGCGACCAGGCACTCTCCCCCTGGAGCTATGTGTTGGGCCAGATGCAGCAGCAGACGGTGCGCATGCAGCGCATCGTTGAGGATCTGTTGCTGCTCTCGCGCCTGGAGAGTCACAACAACATAGAGGAACAGGAAGTTGTCGATATGTCTGCGCTGATGTCCGTCCTGAAAGAGGGTGCAGAGGGGTTGAGTGCACAGAATCACGAGGTCGCAGTGACCGTCGAGCCCGGTCTGAATCTCTACGGCAGCGTAACTGAACTCGAGAGTGCTTTCTCCAACCTGGTGTTCAACGCCGTGCGCTATACCCCGACAGGGGGGAGAGTCACCTTGAACTGGGAATGCGGTGATGAGGGAGAGCCGTGCTTCTCTGTCACCGATAACGGTATCGGTATCGCCCCGGAACATATCCCCCGACTGACTGAGCGTTTCTACCGCGTGGATGTCGGACGCTCCCGGCAGAGCGGTGGTACAGGATTGGGTCTGGCCATCGTCAAGCATGTCTTGACCCGGCATCAGGGCAGGCTCCAAGTGAAGAGTGAGCCTGGAAAAGGAAGCACGTTCAGTTGCAGTTTTCCCGACTCCCGGGCCTGCTGGGAAAGCCTGGAGAATGAGAAAAAACCGCTAACTTCCCGCAGTTTGTAGTGTTGTAATGCAACTGAAACATTAATCCAACGCCGCTGTAACAAACCGCCTACATAATCCCTCCAACAATTATTCCTGTTGACCCTATTGGAGGTTTTCCGTGTCTATCAAGCGTACCGTTCTTGCTGCGGCGCTGGCTGTTGCTGCTACCTCTGCAACCGCTGCTTCCCGTGATTACATCTCTGTCGTTGGTTCTTCCACCGTTTATCCTTTCGCTACCGTTGTAGCTGAGACTTTCGGTAAGACCACCCAGTTCAAGACTCCCAAGATCGAGTCTACCGGTTCCGGTGGCGGTCTGAAGCTGTTCTGCTCCGGCGTTGGCGTTGAGCACCCCGATATCACCAACGCTTCCCGTCGCATCAAGAAGTCCGAGGTTGAAAAGTGCGCCAGCAACGGTGTGAACGACATCATCGAGGTTAAGGTTGGTTACGACGGCATCGTGATGGCCAACGCCAAGAACGCTCCGCTGTTCAAGATCAGCCGCAAGGACATCTTCCTGGTCCTGGCCAAGGATGTTCCCAATCCCAAGGCTGCAGGCAAGACCATGCCTAACCCCTACATGACCTGGAAGGATGTAAACTCCAGCCTGCCCAACACCAGGATCGAGGTTCTGGGTCCTCCTCCCACCTCTGGTACCCGTGACGCTTTCGTCGAGCTGGGAATGGAAGGTGGCTGCAAGAAGATCGACTGGATCAAGGCCATGAAGAAGACTGACAAGAAGGCCTACAAGAAGCTGTGCCACACCATCCGTGAAGACGGTCACTTCATCGAGGCGGGCGAGAACGACAACCTGATCGTTCAGAAGCTGGAAGCTAACCCCGCTGCCCTGGGTATCTTCGGTTTCAGCTTCCTGGACCAGAACACCGACAAGGTCAAGGGTTCCGAGGTCGACGGTGTAGAGCCCGCTTTCGAAGCTATCGCCGACGGTTCCTACCCTGTATCCCGTCCCCTGTTCTTCTACGTCAAGAAGGCGCACATCGGCAAGGTTCCCGGTATCAAAGAGTACCTGGCTG
Source organism: Solemya velesiana gill symbiont (assembly GCF_002020805.1). Classification (GTDB taxonomy): domain Bacteria; phylum Pseudomonadota; class Gammaproteobacteria; order Chromatiales; family Chromatiaceae; genus Sedimenticola_A. Next base: position 10,686 of record NZ_MPRJ01000012.1, read on the forward strand.
AGTTCACTGCCGAGAAGGCCTGGGGCGACGAAGGCTACCTGACTGACAAGGGTCTGATCCCCATGCCTGCAGCAGAGCGCAAGAGCTTCGCAGATGCTGTCAAGACCATGAAGAACCTGGAGATGTAATTCCCGGTTTGGAATTGAGTAGTACCTGAAAAGGCGGCCGGTTCAGCTGGCTGCCTTTTTGCGCAGGGAAGCGACCTTCCTCGAGTGTATGGATGCACAGAAGCGGGGATAGCTGCAAGGAAGTGCATACGCCGCGTGTGACGGACCTGTTGTTAGCGGCACCTTTTTCAGGATTGAGACATCAATGCCTAATACAGTACTGATTCTTGTGCTTCTCGGACTGATGGCCGTTGCCTATCAACTGGCCCGCAAGCGCTCCCTTGGCGTGGTTGGTGGTGGCGCTGGCGTTCGTAAGCTGCATTCGCTGCCGAGTTACTACGGGTTCTATGCCGCGATCTGGTGCGGACTCCCTGCACTGATCGTGTTCGGCCTCTGGAATGCTTTTCAGTCCACTATCATTACCGACCTCATGGTGGCCGACCTGCCTGCCGAAGTGCGCAGTCTTGGACAGGCTGAACTCGGATTGGTCGTCAACGATATCCGTAACTTGGCCGAGGGGAATATCACCTCGGGCGAGGTGAGCCCGGAAATGAGGGCGGCGGCAGACCATTACCTGAGCCTGGAGCAGACAAGTGCAGCGGCGCTTGCAGTAGTGGTTCTCTCCCTTGCGGTTCTGGGTACAGGGCTGGCCTGGCGTCTTGTGTCCCCCAAGTTCAGGGCCCGCAACCAGGTGGAATTCGTGGTCAAGGGACTGCTGATTATCAGTTCCACCATTGCAATATTCACAACAATCGGAATTGTCCTTTCTGTACTGTTCGAAGCGATCCGCTTCTTCGAGATGATTCCGTTCACCGAATTTGTCTTCGGTCTCGACTGGAGCCCCCAGATGGCGATCCGCGAGGACCAGGTGGGTTCCTCCGGTGCATTTGGCGCCATTCCCCTGTTTGCAGGCACACTGCTGATCTCCTTTATCGCCATGGTGGTGGCGGTGCAGATTGGCCTGATGTCCGCCATTTTTCTGTCGGAGTATGCCGGTAAGAAAATGCGTGCTTTTGCCAAGCCAGTACTGGAAGTGCTGGCCGGTATCCCCACCGTTGTCTACGGTTTCTTCGCGGCACTGACCGTAGCGCCGTTCATACGTGACAACGGCTCATTGATTGGCCTGGATGTCTCATCGGAGAGTGCGCTGGCAGCGGGGCTTGTAATGGGCATCATGATCATCCCGTTCATCTCCTCCCTCTCCGATGACGTGATCAATGCAGTGCCCCAGGCCATGCGAGACGCGTCCTACGGTGTGGGTGCCACCCAGTCAGAGACCATTCGCCAGGTGATCATACCTGCTGCACTGCCCGGTATCGTCGGCGGCGTGCTGCTGGCGGTCTCCCGTGCCATCGGTGAGACCATGATCGTGGTGATGGCGGCGGGCCTGTCGGCCAACATGACCGCAAATCCCCTGCAGAGCGTGACCACGGTGACGGTACAGATCGTTACCCTGCTGGTGGGTGACCAGGAGTTCGACAGCCCCAAGACCCTGGCGGCGTTTGCCCTGGGTCTGATGCTGTTTGTCGTCACCCTTGCCCTTAACGTGATCGCACTGCACGTGGTGCGCAAATATCGTGAACAGTATGAGTAATCAAAATCAAACCGAGAAGAGGGCCATTGACCTGGTCAATGCGTCCCTGAAAAAACGCTACGCAAAAGAGCGTCGCTTCCGCCATGTCGGTCAAGCTGCGGTGATCATGGGTCTGCTGTTCGTCTCCTTTCTGTTCATCAGTATCATCGGTAATGGATATACCGCCTTCGAACATACCTTTGTTCGCTTGAATATCGAATTCAGCGAGCAGGAGATCGATCCGGAGGGCAAGCGTGATCCACAGGCCCTATCCACCGCGAATTATGCGGGCCTGGTCAAAGCCGCCATGCGTGCCGAATTTCCCGATGTGAAGGCACGTAAAGACAAGCGTGCGCTCTATAAGCTGATCAGTAGCGGCGCTTCCCTGGCGTTGCGTGAGATGGTGTTGGCCAACCCCGAGATTATCGGCACCAAAAAAGAGGTATGGCTTGTTGCCGATGACGACATCGATATGCTGATCAAGGGGCACATAGATCGCAATGTGCCTGAGTCGGATCGCAGGGTCAGCGACAAGGTGATTGGCTGGGTCGAACAGTTCGAATCGAAGGGGGCTGTCGAAAAGCAGTTCAATACCACCTTCTTTACCAATGGTGATTCCCGTGAGCCGGAGCTTGCCGGTATCGGTGGCGCCGTGATGGGGTCGCTCTACATGCTGTTGGTGACCCTGGCCTTGTCATTCCCAATCGGTGTGGCCGCGGCAGTCTACCTGGAGGAGTTCGCACCCCAGAACAGGTGGACTGATCTCATCGAGGTGAACATCAATAACCTGGCGGCTGTGCCCTCTATCGTCTTCGGCCTGCTGGGCCTGGCGATGTTCATCAACTTCTTTGGGCTGCCTCGTTCGGCACCCCTTGTAGGTGGTCTGGTGCTTACCCTTATGACCCTGCCGACCATCATTATCGCCAGCCGTGCGGCGCTGAAGTCGGTGCCACCATCCATTCGTGAGGCTGCTCTTGGTATCGGCGCATCCAAGATGCAGATGGTGTTTAACCATGTCCTGCCCCTGGCCATGCCGGGCATGCTGACGGGCACCATTATCGGTATGGCCCAGGCCCTGGGTGAGTCAGCGCCGCTGCTGATGATCGGCATGGTGGCCTTTATCGTGGATATTCCAGGTGGGCCTTTCGACCCCGCCACGGTGCTTCCGGTGCAGGTCTACCTATGGGCGGACAGTCCGGAACGCGCCTTTGTAGAGCGAACTTCGGCAGCCATCATGGTGCTGCTCGGTTTCCTCTTCATAATGAATTTTCTGGCGATCATTCTGCGCAGACGGTTTGAGCGTCGTTGGTAATGCAGGAGATAGATGATGGACACTGCAACAGCTGTTGATGAAATGGGAGGCGATATGAGCCAGACGGTAGCCACCGAGGGTGCCTTCGATCATGAGAAGGCGAGCCAGGCCTTTGTCGGTAAAGTGGGAGAGATCGCCGTGGACAATCCACGAATGACCGCCCGCAAGGTCAATGTCTATTACGGCGAGAAGCACGCCATCCAGGATGTGAACCTGGATATCGGCAAAAATGAAGTGATCTCCATGATCGGCCCTTCCGGTTGTGGCAAGTCTACTTTCTTGCGCTGTCTCAATCGCATGAACGACACTATTGATATCTGTCGTGTTGCCGGCGAGATCAAGCTGGACGGCCAGGATGTCTACGATAAGAAACTGGACGTGGTGCCCCTGCGGGCCCAGGTGGGTATGGTGTTCCAGAAGCCCAACCCTTTTCCAAAATCGATCTACGATAACATCGCCTACGGCCCCAAGATCCATGGCCTGGTCAGTAACAAGGCGGACCTGGACGAGGTGGTGGAGTCTTCCCTGCGTCGTGCCGGCCTGTGGAGCGAGGTGAAGGATTACCTGGATCAGCCAGGTACAGGTCTTTCCGGTGGTCAGCAGCAGCGCCTTTGTATTGCACGCACCATTGCAGTTTCCCCCGAGGTGATCCTGATGGACGAGCCCTGCTCGGCGCTGGATCCCATCGCCACAGCCAAGATCGAGGAGTTGATCGATGAGTTGCGAGAGAACTACACCATCGCCATTGTCACCCACTCCATGCAGCAGGCGGCCCGTGTCTCACAGCGCACGGCCTACTTTCACCTGGGCAAGCTGATCGAGGTGGGTAACACGGATGATATCTTTACCAATCCCAGTCACAAGCTGACCGAGGATTACATCACCGGTCGCTTTGGTTGATAGGACGACAGATATGAGTATGAATGAGATGATGGGCGGCCACATTGTCAACCGCTTCAACGACGAAATGAGCCAGCTTCATGGCCTGGTACTGAAACTGAGCGAACTGGCTCGCAGCCAGATGCACGATGCGGTCAAGACGCTGGATGACGAGGATTGCGAGGCGGCCCAGGTAGTCATTGAGCGAGACAAGAAACTCAACGATCTCGATATCGAGGCGGATGACGAGATCATCCGCCTGATCGCCAAGCGCCAACCGATGGCCAAGGACCTGCGCGACATCATTGCCGTGGGAAAAATCGTCTCCGACCTGGAACGTATCGGTGACCAGGCACGATGGGTTGCGCGCATGACTATCCATTTCTACGATGGCGACAAACTGCCGCCCAATCACCACCTGCTGGATGATATTCCCAGGATGGCCGAGATGGTGGATGAGATGATTATTAAGGCCATGGGCGCTTTCGAAAACCTCGACCTGGAGCAGGCCCTGGATGTTATCCAGCTGAACCTGGAACTGGAGAACGAGTTCAAGTCCGCCCTGCGCCGGCTCTCAACCTACCTGATGGATGATGCGCGTCACGTCGGTCACGTTACGGAGGTGGTGCTGGGTCTGAGGGCCATCGAGCGGGCCGGTGGCTATGCCAAGAATATCGCCGGCTACGTGGTGTTCCTGGTGAAGGGCACTGATGTGCGTCATGAAAGTCTTGAGCAGGTTGCCGCTGAAGTGCGTGCAGAGGCTTGGTAAACCGGTTCGCGGGATGGATTGGGAAGAGTAAAGCCGGCATCCTTCCGGCTGCTGTGCAGGGCCAGTTTTTTCTCCCGCTCCATCTCGCAACAGTTAAAAATACAAACCGCCATTGTTCTCTGGAATAATGGCGGTTTTCTTATGCCGTCTGAACTATCCAGCAATGTCAGTCTATACCTCGTTATCTCAACGACAGCTCAATGCCTTTCTAAAAAGCTATGATCTTGGCGCGCTGGTTTCGTACCAGGGTATCGCCGAGGGGATGGAGAATACGAATTACTTTGTTACGACAACCGACGGTGAATATGTCCTGACGCTGTTCGAGTCCAAGCAGGCCGGGGAGCTTGCCTATTTTCTCGACCTGATCGGCTTCCTTGCAGCTGTAGGTGTGCCCTGTGCAGAGCCGGTTGAGAACAGGGAGGCTTTGTTGCTGGATGCGTTAAATGGAAAACCCGCCGTTCTCTTTCAGCGCCTGCCGGGAGAGTGGGGCAGGCGCTGGGCCGTATACACAGAGCAGGTTCGGGATTTACGCAAAGTCGCGAGAATAACCATAGATTGGCCTGGATGCGAACAACGGCATCCCGCCTGTTGTCGAAGCTGGAAGCCGATGAGCAGCGGTTGCTTAATGATGAATTGGCCTGCCAGGAGCAGCAGCAGACAGTATTGCCAGATGGTGTTATCCACGCTGATCTGTTCAGAGACAATGTATTGTTCGGTGAAGGTCGCCTGATGGGGATGATCGATTTTTACACTGCCAGCAATGGACCGCTGATTTTCGATCTTGCCGTAACGGTTAATGACTGGTGTGTTGATGAGTCGGGTGAAATTGACCCGTCGAGATACAAGGCGCTGTTGCAGGGATATGCGTCGGAACGGACTCTTTCCGCACAGGAGCTGGAAGCCTGGCCGATAATGCTGAGAAGGGCGGCATTGCGCTTTTGGCTGTCAAGGCTGGTGGAACTGCATTTTCCGCGTCCCGGTGAGATGGCGCTGATCAAGGATCCTGGTGAATTCAGACGTATCCTGGAGTTGAGGGTCGCCGGATCGCCATCTCTCCGGATCGCCATCTCTAACGATTGAGTGAATTATCCTTTGAATGTCAGTTGGATTTCCGGTAGTGATAATCAAGCGTTTACCTAAAGAATTTGTGGAGGTTCGCTGGTCTGGGTTGTTGGTGGGCTGGATAGGCGGATCTGTTCGACCAGGTGCGTTTTGATAACCGCTTCGAGTTCAGTATGTGGCGCGCGGAACATGATACCGATGTTGTCCTTGTCGGCGTGGATCACTAGGCCTTGGATCTGCTGTTTTCGATCGCCTATACGAAGCTCCAGTTCCACCAGGTTACCGCCGGGAATGGTCAGATAGCCGGTCTTCAGTCCCAGGCCGTGGGAGGTGATGTTGCAGGCATGGGCGGAGAAGTTTCTGCCCCTGTAGATTAGCTGCACGGTGAGGTTAGTCTCTATGCGCTGATGATAGCGTCTATCTATACTCATCTCTTTCCTCTTTTTCCATTGTCTTCGAGGCGAAGGGTAACCCGCTGTGATTTCAGCGGTTTGTCGGATATGTGAAAGAAAGATGACGGGAGGGGTTGTGCTTGTAGGGCTTAAAATGAGCACAATTTATGGTGGCGAGCACCCGCACGGCATCAAGGCGCACCACCCGCAGTAGCGATCAATTGCTGTTTAGCTCATTTCCCCGTGGGAGTCGCGACCTCGCGGCGATTAGGATTTCAACCGGAGAGAGCGGCGAGCAGTTTTCGCAGCGCCTGACCCCGGTGGCTCAGGCTGTTTTTCTGGTCGGCACTCAATTGTGCAGAGGTACAGCCCTGGTCGGGAACGAGAAACAGGGGGTCGTAGCCGAAACCGTTCTCACCTTGTGGTTGACGCAGTATGAGGCCCTCCCAGGTGCCCTGGCAGATGATCGGTGTAGGATCCTCGGCATGGCGCATGTAGACCATGACGCACTGGAATCGGGCGGTACGCTCGGGGTCTGCAACATCTTCAAGGGCTTCCAGTAGCTTCCGGTTGTTGGCAGTGTCGTCAGAGCCTGCTCCTGCATAGCGTGCGGAATAGATGCCCGGCGCCCCCTTCAGGGCGTCGACCTCGATACCGGAGTCGTCAGCGATGGCCGGTAGGCCGCTGTGGCGAGCGGCATTGCGCGCCTTGAGGATGGCATTCCCAACGAAGGTCAGGCCAGTCTCTTCCGCCTCGGGGATGTCGTACTCCTTCTGGGGAACCACCACGATCTGCTGCTCGGCAAGCAGCTGGTTGATTTCGCGGATCTTGCCTGGGTTGTTGCTGGCCAGCACGATGTGCTCGCCCCGATGGGTCTGGGTCATGGTGACTCTCTCAGAAGGTTTTCGGTTAATCCGATTCTACCTTCTCGTAGCGATTATGCACAAAGCGCATCATCGATTTTGTTGGAGGCCGGAATCGGTGGGAATGGGGGGCGGGTCTGTGTACAATCAAGCTCTTTTTGTATTTCTGTAAAGTTGAAAATGCTCGAAGTTGTCGAACTGGAGTGCATGCGGGGCGACCGAAGACTGTTCACGGGCCTCAGTTTCAAACTGGAGCCGGGCGAGCTGTTGCATCTGCACGGTCGCAACGGCAGCGGCAAGACCACCCTGATGCGCACGGTTTGCGGCCTTATACGCCCTTCTGCGGGGGAGATCCTCTGGGATGGTGAGGGTATCTGGGACCAGGGCGACGATTTTAATCGCGACCTAGTCTACATCGGGCATAAGAACGGCATCAAGGACGATCTCAACGGTATCGAGAATCTACGGATCTGCAGTGTTCTGGATGGCGTTCAGATCAACGAGTCCCAGGCCTGGGACGCCCTGGAGAAGATGGGGCTGCGCGGACACGAGGACCTCCCCGCCAGGGTTCTCTCCCAGGGCCAGAAACGCCGGGTGACGCTCGCGCGGCTGCTGACTCACGACGCCAAGTTATGGGTCCTGGATGAGCCCTTCACCGCCCTCGACAAGGCGGCAGTGGAGTTTCTGCAGTCGGTGATACGCGATCATGTGGCAAACGGTGGAATGGTGATACTGACAACACACCAGGAGGTGAACCTGACACGGGGGCACCCCAAGCAGCTGCAGCTGGGCTGGAAGGGGGAAGGCGATGTTTGAAGTCTATCGCGCGATTCTGATGCGGGACCTGACCCTGGCATTGCGCAGGCGGTCGGATGTCTTCATCACCCTGTTCTTTTTCGTTGTTGTGGTCAGCCTGTTTCCCCTCGGCATCGGTCCGGAGATGGATACCCTGCGCATGATTGCGCCAGGTGTGGTCTGGGTGGCGGCCCTGCTATCATCCATGCTTGCCCTGGAGAGGCTGTTCACCGTTGACTTCGATGACGGTGCCCTGGAGCAGATGCTGCTGGCCCCCCAGCCCATGTTCATACTGGTGCTGGGCAAGGTGACAGCCCATTGGCTGATCACCGGCATACCCCTGGTATTGATGTCACCGCTGATGGGTTTGCAGTACGATCTATCCGGGAATGCCCTGCTGGTGTTGCTGGTCTCCCTGTTGCTGGGAACCCCGGCCCTGAGCCTGATCGGTGCCATCGGTGCGGCTCTGACCCTGGGGCTGCGCGGCGGTGGTGTGCTGGTGTCGCTGCTGGTGCTTCCGCTCTCCATACCCGTCTTGATTTTTGGGGCAGGTGCTGTGGAGGCGAGTGTTTCGGGCCTGGGTGAGCAAGGCCACCTTTATATGATGGGTGCGATACTTGTGCTGGCGCTGCTGTTTGCTCCCCTGGCCACGTTAGCGGCCTTGCGGATTTCGGCGGAATAAGAAAAATTAACGGTTTCCGATTGTTGTCCTGGGTCAAAGCACAGGAATCGAAAATGGGTATTATTATTGCTTTTTGATGAATGTTTGATGTTTTGCGGGAACAAAATCCCTCAACTGCACTCAAATATCCGAAATAGAAGTCTGATAAGTAGATGAGCTCACGAATTCTAAACTGGTTTAAGTTCTCCTCTCCTGCAACCTTTTACCCCCTGGCTGGGCGGATCGGTGTCTGGTCCATGGTCATCGCCGTGGTGCTGATCGTGGTGGGGCTCTACATGAGCTTTTTCGTAGCGCCTACCGATTACAAGCAGGGCGAGGGCTATCGCATCATATACGTTCACGTGCCTGCGGCCTGGATGTCGATGTTCATTTACCTGGTAATGGCCTTCTGGTCGGTGCTGGGAATTATCTACAACACCCGCCTGTCGGCCATGATGACCAGCGCCCTCGCGCCTACCGGCGCCATGTTTGCCTTCCTTTCGCTCTGGACCGGTGCATTCTGGGGCAAGCCGATGTGGGGTACCTGGTGGGTGTGGGATGCACGCCTGACCTCGGCGCTGATCCTCTTCTTCCTCTACCTGGGGTATATCGCTCTGCAGGGGGCTATCGACGATACCCGTCGTTCAGACCGGGCGGGCGCTCTGCTGGTGCTGGTCGGCGTGGTCAACATTCCGATCATCTACTTCTCCGTCAAGTGGTGGAATACCCTGCACCAGGGCGCCACCATCAAGATGTCCGGTGAGGCCAGCATGGACCCCGTTATGCTCTGGACCATGCTGATCATGACTTTCGGCTTCTGGGCCTACGCCATTGCCACGGCGATGTCCCGGGTACGCAGTATCATCCTGGAACGGGAGCGTGAAACGACCTGGGTCAGCGAACTGCCGGAGGTGCGGGGATGAGTGTCGCCGAATTTTTCGATATGGGCGGATATGCCCTCTATGTATGGGGTTCCTTTGGTGCTACCGCCTTGCTGATGATTGCCGAACCCATTATTCTGCGTAGCCGTCGCCGCTCTGTGCTGAAGCGTGTGGCACGCATAATCCGAATGAAAGCCGAGGATGCTCGATGAAAGCCAGACACAAGCGATTTGGATTTATTGTCGTAGGACTGGCGGGGCTTGGCCTGGCCGCATGGCTTACGCTCAATGCCCTGGACAATAATCTCTCCTACTTCTTCTCGCCTACCGAAGTCACCGAGAACGAGGGGCCGAAGGACCACATCCGTCTCGGTGGCCTGGTGGAGCCCGGCAGCCTGGAGCGTGGAAAAGAGTTGACCGTGCGCTTTGCGGTTAGTGACAACGCGCACAAGGTGAATGTCGAGTACACGGGAATTCTGCCCGATCTCTTTGCGGAGGGCCAGGGCGTGATTGCCCAGGGCAAGATGAATGCAAATGGTGTGTTCGTGGCCGACGAAGTACTGGCCAAGCATGACGAGAACTACATGCCTCCAGAAGTGGCCGAGGCCCTGGAGAAAGGGCACAACCAGGCAGTGGGGGCCAAGAACTGATGATACCGGAGATAGGTCATTTCACCCTGATCCTGGCGCTGTGCATGGCGCTGGTGCAGGGTACCCTGCCGTTGATCGGTGCTCACAAGGGTATCGCCTCCTGGGTTGCGTTGGCGAAACCTGCCGCAAGAGCCCACCTGCTGTTTCTCCTGGTGGCCTACGGCTGCCTGACCTACGCTTTCTTGGTACACGACTTTTCGGTGGCCTACGTGGCCACCAACTCCAACACCAAGCTGCCCACCCTCTACCTGATTTCGGGCGTTTGGGGTGCCCATGAGGGCTCGTTGCTGTTCTGGGCCGTGACCCTGGCGCTGTGGACCGGTGCGGTAACCGTTTTCAGCCGCAGCGTGTCCGAGGTGATGGTGGCCCGGGTGGTGGGTGTGATGGGCCTGGTGAGTGTGGGCTTCCTGATGTTCATGCTCTTCACCTCCAGCCCCTTCGAACGTTTGCCCAATCCGCCGGTGGAAGGTCGTGATCTCAACCCGCTGCTGCAGGACCCGGGGCTGGCCATCCATCCTCCCATGCTCTACATGGGCTACGTGGGCTTCTCGGTGGCCTTTGCTTTCGCAATTGCCGCCATGCTGGGCGGTCGACTTGACGCCGCATGGGCCCGCTGGTCCCGTCCCTGGACCAACGTGGCCTGGGTATTCCTGACACTGGGTATCGCGCTTGGCAGCTGGTGGGCCTACTACGAGCTGGGCTGGGGCGGCTGGTGGTTCTGGGATCCGGTGGAGAACGCCTCGTTCATGCCCTGGATCGTTGGGACTGCCCTGATGCACTCCCTGGCAGTGACCGAAAAGCGGGGCGCCTTCAAGGCCTGGACCGTTTTGCTGGCCATCTTTGCATTCTCCCTGAGCCTGCTGGGTACCTTCCTAGTACGTTCGGGTGTGCTGACCTCGGTTCATGCCTTCGCAACAGACCCCGAGCGCGGTGTATTCATCCTGCTCTTCCTCTGCATAGTCATCGGCGGCTCCCTGCTGCTCTACTCCTGGCGTGCAACACAGATCCGAAGCAGCGTGAGTTTTGGCCTGGTTTCCCGGGAGACGGGATTGCTGCTGAATAACGTTATCCTGGTGGTGACTGCCTGCAGCGTTTTGCTGGGCACTCTCTATCCACTGATTCTCGATGCCCTGGGGCAGGGCAAGATCTCGGTGGGTCCTCCCTACTTCAACAGCGTATTCATCCCCCTGACCGTGCCCCTGGCGATCCTGGTGGGTGTGGGTGCATTGGCGCGCTGGAAGCAGGATGATCCTGCCGAGTTGTTCAGGAAGGTGCGTCTCCACATGGTGACGAGCCTGGTTCTTGGACTGGCACTGCCGGCGATATTCGCACCCTTCTACTCCTGGGCGGCTGCCCTGAGCCTGGTGCTGGCATTCTGGGTGATATTCACCAGCGGCCAGTGGCTGGTGGAGCGTGCAACCGCCGGGCGCAGCCTCTGGCAGGTGATGCGTACCACCCCCCGGGGCGGTTGGGGCATGCTCTTCGGTCATGTCGGCATTGCAGTATTCATCATTGGCGTTGCGCTCACCTCTATCTACAGCAGCGAGAAGGATGTGCGCCTGGAGCCGGGTGAGACCTACAGCCTGGGTGGTCATGACTTCCTGCTGAAGCAGGTCAGCAATGTTCGCGGACCCAATTACGTAGCGGCCCGGGGTACCGTGGAGATCAGCAAGGACGGAGAGCACCTGGTGACCCTCTATCCCGAGAAGCGCAATTACCTCACCAGCCAGATGCCCATGACCGAGGCGGGCATCGATGCCGGACTGTTCCGCGACCTGTTCGTGGCCCTGGGCGAACCCCTGGGTGATAAGGGTGCCTGGGCGGTGCGTCTCTACCATAAACCTTTCGTACGCTGGATCTGGCTTGGCGCAATTTTCATGTCCCTTGGTGGCCTGCTTGCCGCCAGCGACCGCCGTTACTTCAGGCTGGCACGCAAGGCGCGGCAGGCCGCGGCTGACAACCAGGCGACCGTGGGGGCTGCATGAAAGCGCGTTATCTGATTCCACTGGGTATTTTCCTGGTTATCGTCGCTTTCCTGGGTGTTGGGCTGCAGCTCAACCCGCGGGAAGTGCCCTCGGTGTTGATCGACAAGAAAGCGCCGGAGTTCTCCCTTCCTGATCTGTTCGATCCAACCAAGACCGTTGACTCCTCTTCCATGAAGGGCAAGGTGTGGTTGCTTAACGTATGGGGCACCTGGTGTCCCGAGTGCTGGCGTGAGCATGACTTCCTGATCTACCTGAGCAAGTACGAGGGTGTGGCTATCGTCGGTATCGACTGGCGGGATGATCTCGACGAGGCGAGGGCGATGCTGGCGAACAAGGGCAATCCGTTTGTTGCCGTGGGTGTTGATCCCGAGAGCCGGGCGGTGATGGACTGGGGTGTCTACGGTGCACCGGAAACCTTCCTGATCGACAAGCAGGGAGTGATCCGCTGGAAACATACGGGTTCTATCACCCCTGATCTGTGGCGCGAGACCCTTAAACCTTTGATGGCAAAGCTGGAGGAAGGGTGATGAGACGTTTCTTGCTGTCGATAATGTTGGCACTTCCACTGCAGGTTTTCGCTGCCATCGATGCCTATCACTTCGACGACCCTGAGAAGGAGGCACGCTTCCAGGTCCTCATTGAGGAGCTGCGTTGCCTGGTCTGTCAGAACCAGAACCTGGCCGACTCCAATGCCGAGCTGGCCCAGGACATGCGCAAGCTGACCTATGAGATGGTACAGCGCGGGTCCAGCAACGAAGAGATCGTGACCTACATGGTGCAGCGCTACGGCGACTTCGTGATGTACCGCCCGCCGGTGCAGTCGAATACCCTGATGCTTTGGGTCGGGCCCTTTATCATCATGGGTATCGGGCTGGTAATACTGATAGTCTTCGTGCGCAGTCGGGCCTCTGCCCCTGCCGAGGATATTCCCGAGGCCGACCTGGAGCGTGCCGAGCGCCTTCTGAATCAAAATAAAGACGACCAAGCATGATTATTTTCTGGATTATCGCGGCGCTCCTGATACTGGTCGCCATCTTATTCATCGCCCCCTCGCTGCTGCGCAGCCACCAGACCCTCACTCAGAACCGCAACCAGCAGAACGTGGTGATCGCTCAGGAGCGGCTGTCGGAGATCGAAACCGACCTGGCAAACGGTGTGATCAGCCAGGAGCAGTTCGAGAAGACCAAGCTTGAACTGGAGCAGGCCCTGCTTCTGGATCTCTCGGATGATGAGAAGACAGAGTCCGTTGAGGCGCCCAAGGGACCGGGTCGGATGGCAATGGCCGGCCTGGCGGTCACGGTGCCGGCAATGGCTGTGGGACTCTACCTCTTCCTCGGGACACCACAGTTGCTTGAGGAGGGGGGTGCCAATGCCACGGTCAGCAACGAGGTGGCCGGTCACGACGGGGATACGCCCTCCATAGACGAGATGATTAACTCCCGGGTGCAGCGCCTGGAGAGCAATCCTGAAGATGCCGAGGGCTGGTTCATGCTGGGCCGCACCCGGATGGCGATGGGGGAATACTCCAAAGCGGTTCAGGCCTTCGAAAACGTTTACAAGCTGGTGGGTGACCAGACGGTGATTCTGTTGGCCCTAGCAGACGCCCAGGCCATGCTCCAGCAGAGAGGTATGAGTGGCAGGCCTACGGAACTGATCCGCAAGGCTGTGCAGCTCAGTCCCGAGGACACCACCGCCCTCTGGCTGGCGGGCCTGGTGGAACAGCAGGCCGGCAACTATGAGCTGGCCCTGAAGTATTTAAAGCGCTTGGAGACCAAGCTGAGTGATGATCCAGGCTCCCTGGCGAAGATCAAGGACCTGATTGCAGAGGTTTCACAAAAACTGGGCAGGGAACCCGTTCAGGACGCTGCGTCTGCCCCGGCTGCTGCAGTCTCCTCGGTCAAGGTTCGTATAGCGCTGGCGCCGGAATTCCAGTCCGAGGTGAATCCCGAGGAATCGATATTTGTCTATGCCAAGGCACTGCAGGGACCACGCATGCCCCTGGCTGCCGCAAGGCACCAGGTGAAGGACCTTCCCCTGGAGCTGGAACTGGATGACTCAACCGCCATGATGCCCGAGATGCGGATCTCCAAATTCTCCGAGGTGACCGTGGGTGCGCGGATTTCCCGCTCAGGCAACGCCATTGCCCAGAGCGGCGATCTTGTGGGTGAGATTTCACCGGTAAACGTGGCGGCCAGTGGTGTTACGGAGATCGTGATAAACAGCCGGATGCCCTAAAGCCCATATCTCAGAGATGTGTTCTGCCTGGAGTGTAGGGGATGTCGCCCGAATGACTGGGCTCCTCCTGCAAGAAGGGTTGAGGCGGGGCTAGTGCTGGATGAAGAATTGTTCCATGCCCTCTGCCGCCACCTGGGGCTCGTTGATCTTGCTCACTTCCAGGGCGCCCCTGCGACGGTCATCTTCAGCGGAGAATACCTCTTTGTGTGATGTTCTTTCCACGAATTGACGGGCGGCGACCAGCTTATTGCGCAGGCGCTGCCCTTTCACGTGCTTGATAAACCACTCGGCACCGGCGTCGGGCCGGATGACGATGAGGCCGTGATGCTCCTCCACGCCCTTGGCATCGCGAATGACCATGATGTCGACACTTTTCAACTCCGGTTGGGTGGTGAAGGGGATTTTTAGCTTTTTCTTCATGACTCCCCCTACAAACTTGCGCAACTCGTGGCGCGTAGTTGCATTGGGAATTCGAGGAATAATTATTTTCATATGCGAATCTCCATCTTCTTCATCTAAAAAGATAGCCTAAAAATCCGCAAACTGGTGGAATCTGGCCGTTCGATACCCGGTAGAGGGCAGGACCAGTCAGCCTGCCCAGGATGGCGCCAGAATTAAGGATGGGCTGTCATGGGAGGTCAAAGAGCAGGAACTCCGCTCCGGCACCCCGGTTGGCAACCAATATCGGTTCATCTGTAATCTGTGCCCCATCGCCGGACTGAAGTGTTTCGCCGTTGAGTTGCATGCTGCCCATGGCCAGGTGAAGGTAGAGGTTGCGTCCGGTTCCTGGTTCGTAGTGGATATCTTCATTTCCATCGAGAAGCGTAGAGTAGATCGAGGCGTCCTGTTGTATGGTGACGGAGCCTTCGCGGCCGTCAGGGGAGGCGATCAGTCTCAGCTTTCCACGTTTTTCGTTTTCATCGAAGCGCGTCTGCTCGTAACCCGGTGCAATGCCAAGAGTGTCTGGCTGAATCCAGATCTGCAGCAGGTGTGTGGTCTCCTCCGATGAGTGGTTGTATTCGCTGTGGGTGACACCGCTTCCGGCGCTCATGCGCTGCACCTCTCCCGGGCGGATTACCCCCTGGTTGCCCATGCTGTCCCGATGCTCCAGGGCGCCATCATGGATGTAGGTAACGATCTC
This sequence comes from Solemya velesiana gill symbiont, assembly GCF_002020805.1. GTDB lineage: Bacteria > Pseudomonadota > Gammaproteobacteria > Chromatiales > Chromatiaceae > Sedimenticola_A. The sequence continues at coordinate 25,990 of NZ_MPRJ01000012.1, forward strand.
CATGTCCTGGTGGTCATGGGGAGGAAAGCCCTTGCTGGGCGCTATGCGGTCCTGGTTGATGACCCGCAGCGCTGACACACCCATATGTTCGGGATCGTAATACTGGCCAAATGAGAAGCTGTGGTAAGCGTCCAGCCAGCCGTGGTTGGCATGGCCCCGCTCTTCGCTACGGCGCAGGGTAATCATCTCGCTCTCCCATTCAAATAGTTTGAATATTCAAAAGAAGGTTAGAAGTGAAACCTGCTTGGTGATAGCGAAGATATCTGTAGAGTTTAAACAGGATTTTTGAATATCTTCGTGGTGAGCACCCGCAGGGCATGCAGGCGCGTCTCCCGCAGACTCATGACGGAGTGAGCTCGTCAGTTTTATGTGGGAGGGGCGCACCGCCCCGAAAAAAAGAAGTGCGTTCAGGGCGGTCGTCAAAGCCTGTCGGGATTAACTATGAAGCCAGGGCCTCGCGCTGGGCCTGCATGATCTCCTGGATACCCTTTTCAGCCAGATCAAGCATGTTTTGGAGCTCATCCTTGCGGAAGGCGTGGCCTTCAGCGGTGCCCTGTACTTCGATGAAAGCGCCAGCATCGTTCATCACTACATTCATATCGGTCTCGGCACTGGAATCCTCGGCATAGTCCAGGTCAAGCACGGAGGTGCCTTCGTAGATGCCGACGGAGACTGAAGCGACCTGGCCATGGAGGGGTTCTTTCTCCAGTTTCTCGGTATGTATCAGTCCCTTGATTGCATCGCACAGGGCGACGTAGGCACCTGAAATGGAGGCGGTACGGGTTCCCCCGTCGGCCTGGATGACATCGCAGTCCAGGGTAATGGTGCGCTCACCCAGGGCGTTGAGATCGACAGCCGCTCGCAGGCTGCGTCCGATCAGGCGCTGAATCTCCATGGTGCGTCCGCCCTGCTTGCCGCGAGAGGCTTCGCGACCCATACGGCTGCCGGTGGAGCGGGGCAACATGCCGTATTCGGCAGTGACCCAACCCTGGTTGGCGTCTTTAAGCCAGCGTGGGGTGCGTTCCTCTACGGTGGCGGTGCAGATCACCTTGGTTTCGCCAAACTCTACAAGTACCGACCCTTCTGCATGCTTGGTGTAGTTGCGGGTGAATTGGATTTTGCGCATTTGATCAGGGTTACGACCACTGGGTCTCATATAGGTACTCCATTGAAGAAAATACGGATAGTGTTAACTGGTTCCAGGGTGCAGAGCTTACCAAATTAGCCCTGGCAAGGCTCAGGCCCGCCGAATTTTCCCGGCGGCCCACTAGTCTTTGCTGTCGAGTTCCGTCTGAAAGCTGTCAATGGCGTCCTGCAGGTTTGCAATCGCCTCGCCGAGTTCATCTTTTTTGCTTTTCGGTTTCTCCGGCGGGGCCGGTTTTTTGTCGCTCGCTGGTACGTTTTTGCCCAGTCGCATGGTCAGCAGGGTCACGTTGTCACTGTCGGGAAAAGCCTTCTGTGCCGCCTCATCGGCTAATGCCTTGGTAGCCTCGGCAAGGGACGTCTCGTCAAACAGGGCTTCGCTCATCAGGTCCTGGTCGATGCTGCCCCAGAGTCCGTCGCTGCACAGTAGAATGACATCGCCGGGTTCGACACTGTGCTTGCCAATCTCCACTTCGGGTTGATTGATGTTGCCGCCCAGGCAGCGGGTGACGTAGTTGCGTTGAGGGTGTGACTCCACTTCATGCTTGGAAATGACGCCCTGCTGGCGCAAGCGTTCCACGTAGGAGTGATCAACTGTTCTGGTTACCAGGCGCCCTCCCCGGAAAATATAGAGTCGGCTGTCGCCTGCATGAGCCCAATAGGCCATGTTGTCCTGTACCAGGGCAATGACGGCAGTGGTCCGTGGATCGATGGGCGGATCGTTTTTCAGGCCGAAGGTGACGATATCTTCGTGGGCTTTCTGCATGATCCGGATCAAAAAGCTGCCGGGGCTTAAGATGGGGCGGGGTGTCTTTTTGAAGTAGTTTCTGCAGGTGTCGGTGACAATCTGGGCCGCAGTCTCTCCCCGGGGGTGGCCCCCCATGCCGTCTGCCACGGCGAGCAGTACCGATTCGCCACTCTCCACGTGCACACAACGATCCTGGTTGATCTTTCGATCCCCGGTCAGGCTCATCTCAGCCAATTCGTGCTTATGGCGGCTCATACGTCATTCTCCTTGGCCTGCTCTTTGTTTTGTTCCGGCTCGGATGAGTTGGTCTCAAAGGGGCGTCCCTTGTATTCCACAAGGGCATCCAGCATGGTTCCCGCATCCTGGGGTCGCAGCAGGGGATCCACCTCCATTGCCCAATCGATGACCTCCAGCAAATGGGCGGGGTAGCGTCGTTTGAACATTTCGGTTGCGGGCTTCATTTGATCTTTTGCGTGTCGTTCAATGGCCGAGGGTGGTGGTTTGCCCTCGATACAGGCACGCATGGTGGCACCCATGGCATAGACGTCGCTCCAGGGGCCGACATAGCCGGATGAGTAATACTGCTCTACCGGTGCGAATCCCGGGGTGACAACCTGGGCACTCTGTCTGCTGCGGGTGGTTGGGAATTGGTGTACCGCGCCGAAATCCAGCAGCAAAGGGTCCCCGCCGGGACGCAGGTGTATGTTGCTTGGCTTGATGTCGAGATGGAGTTTTCCCTGGGAATGGATCAGGTTCAGGGCGTCCAGCACTGCCGGGAACACGGTCATGATGAACGTTGTGCTCAGGTATCCCTTGCGCTTTTTGATATAGGAGCCGAGATTTTTTCCGTGTTCGTAGTCCATCACCAGGTAGGAGGTGTTGTTGGCCAGGAAGAAAGTGCGCACATTCACGATGTTTGGATGGCGAAGCGTGGCCAGGGCTTTTACCTCCTGGTAGAAGAGTTTGCGTCCGCTGTTGAATGATTCGCGCAGGCTATCTTCACGAATCTGTACCTGCATGTGTTCATCGCGCACGGCAAGCTTCTTTGGCAGGTGCTCCTTGATGACTACCTGGTCCTGTGTGTCTTCGTCCGCCGCAAGATAGATAAGGCTGAAACCGCCACTGCCGATCACCTTGATGATCGAGTAGCAGTCGATAACGGTTCCTGGAGGCAGGCTGTCTCTGGAATACTCCATACCTTAGAAAATCGAAGACTCCGGGTGCAACGGTGTGATTTGCACATTATGATACACCAAAACAACAACGGGACCGGTTTGATACAGGGATTCGGCATCTGCAATCCGGTCTTTTTCCAGCAACGAAGCAGGTAATACACAATGACATGTAGCATGACCTCCTATGCGCGCAAGGGCGAGAGCAGTGATTTAGGTGAACTGACCTGGGAAATCAGGTCGGTAAATCATCGTTATCTTGAGGTCTCCGTCCGCCTGCCCGAAGAGTTCAGGGTCCTGGAGCCGCTGGTGAGAGAGCGCATGGGCAAGCGCCTGAGCAGGGGCAAGGTGGACTGCGCCATGCGTTTCACGCCCTCAAAGGGCGGGGAAGCAGGTGTGGTGGTCAACGAGCGTCTGGCCCAGCAGATCATTGAGGCGGCGGGCCAGGTGGGGCGCCTGTTGCATGAAGCGGTTCCGCCCAGAACCATGGATGTCATGCGGTGGCCCGGTGTACTGGAGGTTGAGGAACGTGATTTCACCCCGGCCCAGAAGCACGCCACCGAGTTGCTCGATGCGGCCATCGATGACCTGGTGGCGGCGCGGAAGCGAGAGGGCGATCGCCTGGCGGAACTCATCGCTCAACGCTGCGAGGCGATGCGCGAGCAGGTTGTGAAGGTGCGTGAGTTGATGCCCAACGTGCTGACCAGTGTGCGCGAGCGCCTGCGAGCCAGGCTGGCCGAGGTGAGCGAGGAGTTGGACAGCGGCAGGTTGGAGCAGGAGATGGCCCTGCTTGCCCAGCGCCTGGACGTGGATGAGGAGATGGACCGGTTATGGACCCATCTCGATGAAGTTGATGCCGTGCTGAAGCGTGATGAACCGGTGGGTCGTCGGCTCGATTTCCTGATGCAGGAACTCAACCGTGAAGCCAACACCCTCGCTTCGAAGTCCAATGACGTGGAGACCACCCGGATCGCCGTGGAGCTCAAGGTGCTCATCGAGCAGATGCGCGAGCAGGTCCAGAATATTGAGTAGTGGTTTTTCTGCATGTCGGTAACGGGCCGGCATGCTCGAAGAGAGAGCAAAGTATGAGCGGTACACTGTTTATTGTCTCTGCACCCTCCGGGGCAGGCAAAACAAGCCTCCTGAAGGCACTGGTGGAGAGCGAGGGGGGGGTGCAGGTCTCCGTCTCCCATACCACCCGGCAGATGCGCCCCGGTGAGGTCGATGGGGTTGACTACCATTTCGTCGATGTCGACAGTTTCTCCCAGATGATCGGTGAGGGTGCGTTCCTCGAGAACGCCCAGGTCTTCGACAACTTCTACGGCACGTCCGAGGCGGCTATCCGCGCACAGCTGGAACAGGGGATGGATGTTATTCTGGAGATCGACTGGCAGGGGGCGCGGCAGGTGCGTGAGCGCATTCCCGGAGCAATTTCGATTTTCATTTTGCCGTCTACCCAGCAGGCCCTGCGCCAGCGCCTGGGCGGGCGCGGCCAGGACAGTGATGAGATCATCGAGCGGCGTATGCGCGATGCCAAGTCAGAGATGTCTCACTACGGCGAGTACGACTACCTGATCGTGAACGACCTGTTCAAGCAGGCCCTGGGTGAGTTGCGTGCAGTGGTCACCAGTCAGCGGTTTCGCCTCGGGGAGCAGTCGAAAAAACTGGAAAAACAGCTGAAAGCCCTTCTTTCGTAAGGAAAATAGACTTGGCTTCCGTGGGGTGATTGGGTTATATTTGCACGTTCCGGCGAAGTGCCGGTATTTGTGTTTTCTTTGTTCTCCTCGTTGGATGTCGGCGAGGTCTTAAACTCCCGGAGTAAATGGAATGGCGCGCGTTACTGTCGAAGACTGCCTTGATCACGTAGACAACCGTTTTGACCTGGTTCTGCTGGCTACCAAGCGGGCCCGTCAGCTGGTTAACGGCGTGGATCCGCTGCTGCCCTGGGAGAACGACAAGCCCACCGTCATGGCACTGCGCGAGATTGCTGATGGCCTGGTGGACGACAACACGGTTGCACCCAAGCAGGAGGAGGTCGAGATCGATCTCGAGGCCGAAGATATGCAGATGCAGGGAGCAACCATCGAAGCCCAGCCCCCCGTAGAATAAGGGATGGCCGGCAAGGTTTTCCGACCCTGCTACCCGCTGGCTGTGTCACAAACTGACGCGGTCAGCGCCTACTGAGAGGTGGTCATGGCAAATGGTTCGGCCCACCTCAACAAACAAGACTCAGGCAAACCCCGCTTTCTGATAAGCGATCTCTGCGCTTATCTCGAATCCTATCTCAAGCCCGATCAGATCCAGGAGGTCTACCGGGCCTACCTGGTCAGTGCTGAAGCCCACGAGGGGCAGAAGCGCATGACAGGCGAACCCTACGTCTATCATCCCCTGGCGGTGGCACGCATCCTCGCCGACATGCAGATGGACTACAAGTGCCTGATGGCGGCCATTCTGCATGACGTGATCGAAGACACCTCCATCAACAAGGAGCGCCTTGCCGAGGAGTTCGACGAGGAGATCGCCGAGCTGGTGGACGGGGTCAGCAAGCTGACCCAGATCGATTTCCGCACCAAGGCTGAAGCACAGGCCGCCAACGTGCGCAAGATGCTGCTGGCCATGACCAAGGATATACGCATTATCCTGATCAAGCTGGCCGACCGGCTGCACAATATGCGCACCCTGGGTGTGATGCGCCCGGAGAAGTCCCGCCGCATAGCCCTTGAAACCCTGGAAATTTACGCTCCCATCGCTAACCGGCTGGGCATTCACAGTATCAAGACTGAGCTCGAGGAACTGGGTTTTATTGCCCATTGGCCCATGCGTTATGGCATCCTCAAGGCCGCAGTGAAGAAGGCCCGGGGCAACCGCAAGGAGGTCCTGGGTAACATCGAGACCGCTATTCTCCAGCGCCTGGAACAGGAGGGGCTCGGTGGTAGAGTCGAGGGGCGCGAGAAGCATCTCTATAGCATCTACAAGAAGATGCGGGACAAGAACCTCACCTTCTCGGAAGTGGTGGATGTCTACGCCTTCCGGATCATCGTCGACCGCCTGGATACCTGCTACCGGGTGCTGGGGGCGGTACACAATCTTTACAAGCCGGTGCCGGGACGGTTCAAGGACTACATCGCCATACCCAAGGCCAACGGTTACCAGTCTCTGCACACGGTGCTGTTTGGCCCCCATGGCATTCCCGTCGAGATCCAGATCCGTACAGAAGAGATGCACCGCATGGCGGAATCCGGTATCGCGGCCCATTGGCAGTACAAGGCAGGCGGCGATCAGAGCAGCCTGGCCCAGGCCGGGGCGTCGGATTGGCTGAAGAACTTGTTGGAACTGCAGAAGGGGGCAGGCGACTCCATGGAGTTCCTGGAGCACGTCAAGGTCGACCTGTTTCCCGACGAGGTGTACGTGTTTACACCGCGAGGTCAGATCATGGTGTTGGCCAAGGGGGCGACCGTTATCGACTTCGCCTACGCGGTACATACCGACGTAGGCAACCAGTGTGTCGCTGCGCGGGTGGACCGCCGCATGGTGCCGCTACGTACACGGCTGTTCAACGGCGCCACGGTGGAGGTGATTACCTCGCCGGGTGCGACGCCCAATGCGGCCTGGCTGAACTTCGTGGTGACCAGTAAGGCCCGGGCCAATATCCGCAGTTATCTCAAAAACCTCAAGCACCAGGAGGCTGCAGAGCTCGGTGGGCGCCTGCTCGAGAAACAGCTCACCCTGCTTGATAAAAACCTCAACCAGGTCGATCCAGCTCGTCTGCAGGCGCTTTTGGACGAATTCAAACTGAAGACTCTCGACGAGTTGCTCGAGGAGATCGGGCTCGGCAATCGCATGCCCCTGCTGGTAGCACGGCGTCTCACCGATGCAGAGCCGGAAGAGGTAAAGGAGAGCGAGACGAGCAGCAAGTCTTTGAGCTCGATTCCACTGGCGATCAAGGGCACAGAGGGCATGGTGGTCAAATTTGCCAACTGCTGCCGACCCATTCCCGGGGATGAGATCGTTTCCACCTTCAGTCCTGGCAAGGGTGTTGTGGTGCATATGCAGGGCTGTCGCAACATGGGTGATTTCCGTAAGACCGGCGATACCTGGCTGGACGTTGAGTGGGCGGATGATCCGTCCGGTGACTACTCCACCGAAGTGAAGGTCGAGGTAGGCAACAAGCGCGGTGTGCTGGCTACCGTGGCGGCAGCCATCTCAGAGATGGGTTCAAACATCGAACATGTGAGCATGGAGGAGCGCGACGGTTTGACCTCCACCCTGATATTCATCATGACGGTTCGGGACAGAAAACACCTTGCCAACATCATGCGCCGCCTGCGTTCCCTCCCTGCGGTGCTGAAGATAGTCCGTAAAACAGGCTAGGGCAACAGGCCCTAATATTTGTCAGGAGCAACAATAATGGCCCGTGAAATAATCCGCACAGACAAGGCCCCCCAGGCTATAGGAACTTACTCCCAGGCGGTAAAGGTCGGCAGCACTGTCTACATGTCAGGCCAGATCCCCCTGGTACCGGAGACCATGGAGATGGTGGAAGGTGACATCGAGAGTCAGATCCGCAGGGTATTCGACAACCTGCAGGCAGTTGCCCGCGCTGCCGGTGGCGACCTCAAGGATGTCGCCAAGCTCAATATCTTTCTGACCGATCTTTCTAACTTCGCTACCGTCAACCAGGTGATGGCCGAGTATTTTCAGGAGCCCTATCCGGCGCGTGCCGCTATCGGTGTCGCCTCGCTGCCCAAGGATGCCCAGGTGGAGATGGATGCTGTCATGAAGCTCGAGTAGCGGTTACTCTCCCTGCACGGTCACCGTAATCTTGCGGTGATGAGCATGGGTGCGGTGCTCCCACAGGTAGATTCCCTGCCAGGTGCCCAGGGCACCCCGCCCACCGGTCACCGGGATGGATGGTCAGGTCCATCTTGGTCAGGATCGAACGGATATGGGTCGGCATGTCGTCAGGGCCCTCCATGCTGTGTTGGTACATGGGGTCGCCGTCAGGCACCAGCCTGGCCATGAAGGTTTCCAGGTCGTGCCGCACCGAAGGGTCGGCATTTTTGCACAGGGTCAGTGACGCGCTGGTATGGTGAATGAATATATGGCACAGGCCGGAGCTGTTGATGGCCTGCTGGACTTCCCGGGTAATCTCCGAGGTTCCCCGTCCACGGGTCTGGAATGAAAGTGTTGTCTGATGGCTTTTCATTACACGGGTCTCAGGTCGACACTTCGCCGATCTTTTCGCGTACAGAGTCCAGTTTGCCCTTGAGCCGGTTCTCCTTGCCTTTCCTGATATCCAGTTTTAGGGAGGAGTAGACCCTGTCGCAACCTGCCTCATCAAGCACGGCGTATGCCTTCTGCACAATGGCCATCGCCTCTTCCAGTGTCTCACTCTCGATAATGGTTCCCATAGGTGTGAGTTGGTAGCTCGCACCGCTGTCACGAATCATTTTGATCACCTGGCTGACATAGGCGCTGACGCTTTCACCCTTGTCGGTTGGGAACATGGAAAACTCGAGAAGCACGGACATTGGGATTATCCTCAAAATGAAAGCTGCATGATAAGAGCAGAAAAGCGTGTATTCAAATGAACGGTGGCTGGAAGCTTACCGGGGTCATGAAACCTTGATTCTCACCACGTTCATCACTTCGAACGGCATGCCGGCCACTGTTTCTGTTGCGGGATAATAGGTCAGATTTACACGCTGACCGGTCGTATTTTTATACATTTTGTTTCGCTTGTACTTGAAGGGTACGTCGCAGCCTTCGATCATGATGGCGTTGACGATTCAGTCTCCAGCCTCCCGTTGCACGTGGGAAGTCACTTTGCACATCTCTGAATGAACGAGGTTTGGATGCTTCTTGACTAGTTTCCCGGGATCAGATGTCATTTCGATTGCTGCTCATGTTTCAAGGTTGGCGCCGGCTGCTTCCATTTCGGTCAGCAGTTTCTTCAATTTAACCTCTGGATTCAACTCCGGATCCGTTATGTGTGACAGGTAGGCTGCCGCGGAGGCATCTATCTCTTCCCCTGTCGCCTGTACCGCACCATGGAAGATAAAAGCCGGGAGATAGACCATGCCGATAAGGTTGGCGGTCTGCTGAAGGGGTTTTAGGAGTTCGCTCATGGCGTAGTTGTTGTAGCCCCCGGCCTGGTAGGCATCCGCTGGCCCGCCGGCAGAGATGGCGGAGATCCACTCCTTTCCTTTCAGGGCAGTGCCACCGGGCCCGTAGGCCCAGGCGTAGGTAAGAACATCGTCGAGCCACTTTTTCATCAGCGGGGGAGTCGAGTACCAGAAGAAAGGATGCTGGAATACGATGCGGTCATGCTCCAGCAGGAGTTTCTGCTCTCTTTCGATATCGATGTTCCAGTCTCCGTAGTGGCTGTACTGCCTGTTGACCGTGATATCGCCGTGCTTGTCCAGCTCACTGATCCATCGGCTATTGACCCTGGATTGATCCTCCAGGTGGGGGTGGAAAGCATTCACCAGGATTTTCATGATATTGAACCTCCCGTTATGTAAAGCTGATGGCGAGACAAATGCTTTTTTACTTTCCTTGCAGGGTCTCTTTGGCTTCTTCGGCTTCCTTGAGGCCATGCATGAGTTCAGGTATCGCTTTCAATATTTGTATGATGCCGAAAATCGCAATGCCATGATGTGCGCCGATGGATGGCTCTCCAAGGGTCTCTATAATCTCGTTGCCTGCGGTTGCAAGCAGGATCAGGCCGCTAAGAATATTGAGGAATGGGCTTTGGGTGATTCGCTTTAGCATAGTCATCCTTTCTCGATCCTTATGGTTTTTTACGGGCCACCACCATAATCTCAATCTCGTCAAGATCGATGGTTCTTCTGCCCCAGTTACCGGCGGTACCTCCCCAGATATCAGTGACGGTAAGGCCGGCCATGGAGCAGAGCAGGGTGAGTTCCGTCGGGACGCCCCCACGCTCCCTGGTGCTGATGGGTGGCTCCCCTTCGGCAGGTGGATATTCGGCAGCCTCAACCAGCGTCAATGGATCGAAGCGACCCGCTTCGACGTCCTGGTATCTGCGTATCATGGCTGCAGCATTGAGGACTGTAAGTATCACCGTGGCACCAGGCTTCAGGCTACGGGAGATGTTCTGCAGTATATTCAGTGGCTGATCTATGGGGTCGTCTGCTTTTCCAAGCAGGCCGAAAGCACCTTCACAGAGGCAGACGGCGGCATTAAACTGATCGGCAAGTCTGAAGCGTGTGGCATCGGGGTGGATCCATTCCACCTCCACCCCCGCCCTGGTTGCGGCTTCCACGGCCTTGGCGAGCATGCCGGAAGAGAGATCCAGCCCTGTCACCTTGTAACCACGCTTCGCCAGCTCAATGGCGTGACGGCCGGTACCGCATCCGATATCGAGAATGGATTGGCCCTCTGTCAGGGCAAGTTCTTCAAGCAGGAAATCGACCGCTGACCGCCATGGAAGGCTGGAAGCCGAGGCGGTTAGTCCCCGGTAGCCGTGAGGCCGCACTGCTTACCCGTCGTGTGCGCAGCGCGCCAGAGGGGAAGCAAAGTAGGCATCCGAACACGGGATGTCCCGAAATCTTTCACGAGGTCGAAGACTCGCTTGTTCATTGAGGGTGTTCCTGGTAAAGATATTCTCTTCGTAATATGGGGCATGAACATCAAAGAATTCTTCCCATGTGGATCTTTCCGGCATGCTGATCTCCGTCACCAGGGTGCTGCTTGGGGTTTATGCAGGATATGAAGAAGATATAGCAGCATTATGAAGTCGTTGCCGGTGTTGGCATAAGTCGCATCTTGTTCTATAGTTGTTCTACTTTTTATTCCTGAATGTAGCGATTGCGTCCTCCAGTGAGCCGACTTGAATAGTATCAAACAACAACAAGGGCTTGACCAGGTGCCGGTGACAGCCTTGAAGGGGGTAGGGTCGCGCAATGCCGACAAGCTGGCAAAGATCGGTGTGCAGACGGTACAGGACGTGCTGTTTCATCTGCCATTTAGATACCAGGATCGTACCCGGATTACACCCATAGGTGCTTTGCGGCACGGTGACCAGGTTGTGGTGGAAGGCGAAGTGGAAGCTTCTGATATCCGTTTCGGAAAGCGCCGTTCTCTGCTGGTGCGCATCTCCGATGGCACCGGTGCCATTATCCTGCGCTTTTTCCATTTCAGCAGTGCCCAGAAGGCGGGTCTATCCCGCGGCGTGCGTCTGCGCTGTTTCGGTGAAGTGCGCAACGGACCGGGTGGTTACGAGATGGTACATCCGGAGTATCAGCGGATAGGGGAGTTCGATGACACCGGAATGGAGGAGAGCCTCACGCCGGTCTACCCGACAACCGAGGGAATGCACCAACTCACCTGGCGGGGGATGAGCGAAAAGGCTTTGGCGTTGCTTGATACCGACCCGGATGCCCTGCCCGAGTGGCTGCCTGACGAACTATTGAGTCAGTTCAGCCTGCCGGATCTTGGGCGTGCCATTCGCTATCTGCACCGCCCGCCCCCAGATGCCGCTCAGAATGTCCTGCTGAAGGGAAAGCATCCCGCCCAGCGTCGATTGGCATTTGAAGAGTTGCTGGCCCACCAGTTGAGTCTGCGGCTGTTGCGCGAAAAGAAGAATCGCGATGAGGCCCCACCTCTTGAGGCTAGCGGGTCATATACCCGGAAACTGCTTGCAACCCTTCCATTCGAACTGACCCGGGCCCAAGGTCGCGTGATGGGGGAGATACAGAATGACCTCTCCCAGGGGCATCCCATGATGCGGCTGGTGCAGGGTGATGTGGGTTCCGGCAAAACAGTGGTCGCGGCCCTGGCAGCACTGCAGGCGGTGGAGGGGGAACACCAGGTGGTGCTGATGGCGCCTACGGAGTTGCTGGCTGAGCAGCACCTGCGCAGCTTCCAGGCCTGGCTGGAACTCCTTGGGTTGGACGTGGCCTGGCTAACCGGTCGTCACAAGGGCAAGGCCCGGGAGAGGGTGCTATCGGATATTGCCAGTGGTGTCAGCAAGGTGGTAGTGGGTACTCACGCACTGTTCCAGGAGGATGTGGTATTCGACGCCCTGGGCTTGGTGATCATCGATGAACAGCACCGTTTTGGCGTGCACCAGCGGATGGCCCTGCGTGAGAAGGGTGCCCGGAGTGGTCGTATCCCCCATCAACTGATCATGACGGCAACCCCCATTCCCCGTACCCTGGCCATGAGCGCCTATGCTGACCTGGATGTGTCGGTTATCGATGAGCTTCCCCCCGGCAGAACACCGGTAACCACGGTGGTGATCTCGGACAATCGGCGGGATGCCGTGATCGATCGTGTGCGGGCTGCATGCAAGGCCGGACGCCAGGCTTACTGGGTCTGTACCCTGATTGAGGAGTCGGAAGTGCTGCAGTGCCAGGCGGCCGAAGATACCGCGGCTCTGCTCACAGAAGCGCTCTCCGAGTTGCGGGTGGGGCTGGTGCATGGCCGGCTGAAAGCTGCCGAGAAAGAGGCGGTGATGTCTGCCTTCAAGGCAGGTGACCTGGATCTGCTGGTGGCGACCACGGTTATCGAGGTGGGGGTGGATGTGCCCAATGCCAGTCTTATGATTATCGAGAACCCTGAGCGGCTGGGCCTGGCGCAGTTGCATCAGCTGCGGGGACGGGTAGGCCGTGGTACACAGGAGAGTCACTGCGTGTTGATGTATTACGCTCCGCTTTCTGATAACGCCCAGGAGCGCCTGGCGGTGATGCGCGAAACCAATGACGGGTTTGTGGTTGCCCAGAAAGACCTGGAGTTGCGCGGGCCAGGTGAGGTGCTGGGTACCCGGCAAACCGGTGAGATGCAGTTTCGTATCGCTGACCTGATGCGCGATCAGCCGATTCTCGAGCAGGTGCAGAAGGCCGCCATGATGATGCTGGAGCGGTATCCCGAGCGCGTGCCTTCCTTGGTGCGTCGCTGGGTTGGGCACCGGGAGCACTATATCAATGCCTGAATTTATTCAGCAATGGATGATTTAGGTTCAACAACGGCATCCGTATTTGCGATAATAAGCCTTTTGAGCCGGAAACCCTGTCGTTGAAACACACACTTCCAGTCTATGCGAATTTGGAGCCCGCCTGGGCCGATTGGCGGCGATTACGCCATGCCCAGGTGCCTGGCAGTGTCTATCATTGGCTGAAGGATACCGGTTCACTGACTGCCCGGCTCAAAGGGGCATGCCACGGCGGCTTCAGGGTCAGGGTGCTGAGTCAAGGCTGGGGAAAGCCGCTCTACAGCGAGCGGCGACTGCTCGGGATGCGCCTGGGTGAGCAGGCCATTGTGCGCGAGGTGGAATTGCTTTGTGGGGGTGCTCCATGGGTATTCGCCCGGACGTTGATACCTGCCAGCAGCCTGCGCGGCCCGGCCCGGCGACTGACCATGCTGGGTGACCGGCCCCTGGGGGAGGTGCTGTTCTCCGATCCCCACATGCACAGGGGTGCTACGGAAGTTGCGCGTCTTCAGCCCCGTCATCCCCTGTTTCACGTGGCTACGGCGAGTTTGAAAGAGCAGCCGGGCGAAATCTGGGGCCGACGCACCCTGTTTCACCTCTCCCGGCAGCCGCTGTTGGTAAACGAGATTTTCCTGCCTGGACTGCCTGGGGTTTGTGTATGAAGGCTGAAGAGAATAGCGCTCCTGTCAGTATGGTTGAACGCTTGAAGCGTTATGGCGCCCTGATTCGTTTCGACCGCCCCATCGGTACGCTGCTGCTGATGTGGCCTGCGCTCTGGGCACTGTGGCTCGCAGGCAAGGGAAGTCCGAGTTGGGATGTGGTGGTGATCTTTGCGCTGGGTACCTTCCTGATGCGCTCGGCGGGTTGCGCGATCAACGATTATGCCGATCGCCATATCGACGGGCACGTGAAGCGCACCAGTAACCGGCCAATCGCAACAGGGCTGGTCTCGCCCAGAGAGGCGTTGGCCGTGTTTGCCTTTTTGTCACTTGCCGCTTTTGGCCTGGTGTTGCTGCTCAACTGGCAGACTGTCGTACTCTCATTCGTGGCCCTTGCCCTGGCGGCGATCTATCCTTTCATGAAACGTTATACCCATCTGCCTCAGCTGGTGCTCGGTATGGCCTTCGCATGGGCTGTACCCATGGCCTACATGGCGCTGACGGAAAATGTCCCTCCCAACGCCTGGCTGCTCTACATTGCTGCCGTGATCTGGGCACTGGTCTACGATACCCAGTACGCCATGGTGGACCGAGAGGATGATCTGAAGATCGGTGTGAAATCCACGGCAATCCTGTTCGGTGAATACGACATCGTGATGATTCTCCTGCTGCAGCTCTCCATGCTGGGGCTGATGGTGTTGATCGGCGTGAAGGAGGAGTTGAGTCTCTTCTATTACCTTGGATTGGCCGCTGCCACGCTGCTCGCGGTTTACCAGCAGATACTGATCCGTAAACGTGAGCCGGCGGGTTGTTTCAAAGCGTTTCTCAACAACAACTACTTCGGCATGGTGATCTTTGCCGGATTGTTGGCCCACTACCTGGTAACGCTTAACCCTTCATGAGATTTCCGGGATGGGGCTTTATTACTCCAGAACCCGGATGTTTCTCTCCGCACAGATTGTCTTGAGCCTCTCCGGCCAGACACTGACGCTCACCTCGCCAAGGTGCGCGGTTCGAAGCAGGTACATGTAGGTCCTCGACTGCCCTATGCCGCCCCCGATGCTCAACGGAATCCTGTCGTTGAGTATGGCCTGGTGATAGGGGAGCTGCAGAAACGACTCCTGTCCCGACATCTTCAGTTGAACCTTCAGCGTCTCCCTGGTCACTCGTATACCCATGGAGGTGAGTTCATGGCGTCTTTGGGTGACCGGGTTCCAGACCAGGATGTCGCCGTTCAGGCCATGGTAGCGCTCTTCGTCAGGGCCAGGGGTTTCGGTCACCCAGTCGTCGTAATCGGCAGCGCGAAGTTCATGGGGATAGCCGTCTTTCAGCGGTCATCCGATTCCGATAATGAATATGGCCTGGGCAACCTCTTGAAGATAGCGGGTCTCACGCTCTTTTCGCGGAAGATCGGGGTATCGTGCCAGCAACTCTTCGGCGTGGATGAACTCAAGTTGCTTCGGAAAGTCCGGGTAGCGTGGATCGTCAAGTGCCGGATAGCAGGTCTGGGCAGATTTGCCGGCACGGTATATCACCCCCCAAATTTTGCTGACTGTCTCCTTGAGGTAATCGAGATTGCGTTGTTCCGGGGTAATGGCCAGTTCCCAATCCCATTGGTCCACGTAGGCGCTGTGATCGTGGTCCAGGAAATAGTCTTTGCGTACCGCCTTCATGTCGGTGCAGATTCCCTCCCCGGGTGCACATTGGAACTGTGCCAGGGCCATTCGCTTCCACTTGGTGGCGGCCTGCACCACCTGTGCCGTTATGGGACGATCCAGGCCCAGGCCGCACGGGAACTCCACCGGGGTGCGTGAACCATCGCGATCCAGATAGTCGTTGACGCCGCTCTCACGGTCCACGATGAGGGGGACCTGGACCATCTGCAGGTTGAGGCTTCTGCACAGCTCCTGCTCGATCTGCTGCTTGATGGAGAAAAGTGCAGCCATGCGCTCTCTTGTCTCCAGTAGCGGTATGTAGTCCCTGGGCAGGCTTCTGGCTACATCTTCATAGTTGCCGATACCCGGGCCGGCCAGGTCGTTCACTTTATCAATCATGGCCGTTTCTTCCTCAGTTCTTTGCAACTCGCCATGCTCTGAGAATAGGAGAAAAAGCGAGTTGTTGCGGTTGTGGGGATGAGCTCTGGGCTACCCGAATGAAAAGTGGCCCAATAGTTGCAACTTGAGTTGCGTGCGTGGCCGTTGCGGTCTCGATGAGATATTGGATGTCTGTTTTTTGACGCGTAGTGACTGATTGGGTCGCCAAAAAGCACAAAGCAAGCATTGGGTGTGTCAATTTTCTAACCAGTTGCTTGCGGAATACCATGAAGCGGAAGGTTTTCAATACCTCGATGCCGTTCTTTTTCGGCATGTTCATATCGAGGATCACGAGATCATGCTTATTCTCGCTATTTGCCAGTACATCCAGGACCTGTTCGCCGTCATCGACGATTTCGACCACATGTCCTGCGCGCTCAAGAATGCCTCGGATGACTTTCTGGTTAACTATGTTGTCTTCAGCAACCAGGATGTTGAGAATGCGGGCGCTGGCATGGCGCTGGCATGGCGCTGGCATGGCGCTGGCATGGCGCTGGTAATGTTGTGCCAGGGTGACCACGTTCTCTTCGGATTCGTGCTCACTGCGTGCGGCGTGTAGGGCATTGAACAGCAGTGTCTTGTCCAGAGGATGGGTGAGTATCGAGGAGTAGATTCCTTCGAGGTCCCGTTCCTGGTCAGAGCCAGGGTTTTTCGATGTCGCAACTACCAGGGAGAGATGTTTCAGGGCATCGTCGTTTCTTACCATCCCTGCAAACTGCTTCGGCGACATATCGAGCAGACCTTCGCCTGCGAGAATGATGCTGTATGGTGCACCATGTTCGCTCGCATCAATCATCAGTGAAAACGCCCTGGCAGAGGTACTGACCCAGTCAAACTCAACCTGCCAGTCCCTCAGGGCACGGCGTACCGGTGCTACTTGCTTCTCGTCCATCAGCACCAGCACGCGAGTGTTTTCCAGGGATAGTGCCGACGCTTCGTCCTCGTCTTTCTTCTGCACGGTCAGTGGCAGCTCAAACCAGAAAACCGAACCCTGCCCCGGTTCACTGGTAACACCGATCTTTCCACCCATCAGCTCTACCAACTGCTTGGCAATGGTGGTGCCCAGTCCGGTACCACCGTACTTGCGGATTGTGGATGTGTCTGCCTGTGTGAAATCATCGAAAATGATGCCCAGCTTGTCTGCGGGTATGCCGATGCCGGTATCTTCCACCTCGAAACGGATGACCGGTTTGTAGGATGTGCCGTCTACTGCCCTGGCGCGCAAGGTTACGGAGCCGCTTTCGGTGAACTTGATAGCGTTTCCTGCCAGGTTGACCAGTACCTGGCGTAGGTGAAGCGAGTCGCCGCGCAGAAGGAAAGGGGTGCTAGGATCAATTTGGCTGGCAACTGTCACGCCCTTTTTCTGGCCGGACATATCCAGCATCTGGACGGTGCTGTTGATCAGGGCATGCAGATCGAAGTCTGACTGTTCTATGGAGATCTTGCCCGCTTCGATTTTGGATATATCGAGCACGTTGTTGATCAGGCCAAGCAGGGTGTGGGCTGAAATATCGACAGTGCGCACCAGGTCATGTTGTTCCTCGTCCAGGCGTGTCTCTTGGAGCAAGTCGACCATGCCGATAACACCGTTCAACGGTGTTATCAGTTCGTGACTCATGTTGGCCACTTGGCCTGGCTGGCATGGTTCGCCTTCATGATGGCTTCGTACAGTTTTCTAAGCAGGATTGCGATATAGGCGGGCAGCAGTATAAGGAGAATGATCAGGCTGATGCCGATCTCCTCGTGTTCCATCCACCACGCGCTGGTCAGCAGCACAGCGGTGAATCCGGCAATGCTGAAGGCCGTTGAAATGTAAACGTAGCCCTCGCCATAGCGGAAGCCGTTGCCAACGATAACCCAGAGATAGATGGCGAACAGGGGGGTGCCATCGCTGACCGCCATGGAAGGCTGAAAGCCGAGGCAGTTAGTCCCCGGTAGCCGTGAGGCCGCACTGCTTGCCCGTCGTGTGCGCAGCACGCTAGAGGGGAAGCAAAGTAGGCATCCGAACACGGCGTGTAGTCA
>NZ_MPRJ01000111.1 GCF_002020805.1 Solemya velesiana gill symbiont
ACCAGGACGTCCGGGGCACTAATAGGTTGTCGAAGGCCGAGTCGATTTTGGGGACTTGGATGTCCCAAAATCTTTCACGAGGTCGAAGACTCGCTTGCACTGGTTTTTGATCAGTTTTCTGGGCTGTGAGAAAGGAAAGTCCATCCCGGCAATCCATGGACCGGCCTGGTAAAGCCACTTCTCGAATGCGTCAAGGGAGGTCAACTCCTCGATGCACTCCAGCGCCAGGAGATCACCCTCCAGGCGACACACGGCGCAGGTAATCGGCTTTGACTTACGGGGCGCACTGGTGAAGTCGACACCAAAGATCTGCACTGGACGCTTATCTCTTCTGGTAAGTCCCCATCAACTCCGTCATGCCGAGGATATGCCCTCCCATTGCATCCACCACCTGTGCCTTGGTGGGTTTCCCCAGATCAGGCAGTGTTGTATCTAGCGCGTAGAGCTTGAAAAAGTAGCGATGCCGCCCAATAGGTGGACAGGGACCGCCATAACCGGTGCGTCCCCAATCGTTGACACCCTCCAGGGTGCCATCCGGCAATTGAGAAACGGCCTCAGGCAGACCACTCGCGGTAGCAGGCAGGTTATAGAGCACCCAGTGGACCCACGTCATTTTGGGAGCTGCGGGATCCGGGGCATCCGGATCGTCCACGATCAGCACCAGGCAGGCGGTGCCTTCGGGGAGTCCATTCCAGGAGAGTTGTGGTGACAGGTCCTTGTCATCACATGTGTAGAGCGAAGGTATCCCGCCCTGGTTTACAAAGACGGAGAGGTTATCTCGAAACTCACAATTCTCTCCTCCAGGTTCTGTATATCACAGAAGCATGGTAGGGAAATTCATTTTAGGCAAGAGTTCCCGACAGTTTTATTTGCCCAGGGGGAATTCAAATGCCAACTCTTCATCACCCAGCAGGAAACCTTTGCGCAGAACCTTCATGCTTACCCTGTCCCCAGGCATCTTGCCGGTAAGCAGTACCTTGATCTCACCCGGTGTCCTGACATCTTCCCCTTGAAAAACAAGGATCACGTCATCCTTTTCCAGGCCGGCCTGTTGGGCTGCGCTCTCTTCGATGACCCCAGCGACACGTACGCCTTTTTCAGCCTTATCCAGAAACAGACCCATAAGACCCTGCTGAGGCAGGCTCGCCATTTGAGGATAGATCATGAAATCAGTCACACCGGGTAAAACGGGCCTGTTGTCCCCAGGCAGGATAATGGCCGAGGTCACCTGTACTCTTCGATCCACCCGATTCGGAATACCGGAGCCGTACATCAGGTGCCCGCCACCGGCCAAGACAACCAGCTTTTTGTCCGGATGCGCCTCAAGGTAACGGGCAGCGCTTTCCGCCATGCTTTCGTCCCACAGCAATTGAACCTCGACAAAGCGTTCGAAATCCCTGTTGCCACGTGCCATGTGCTGGATAAAAATCTGCTTCAAGCGGGCTCTGTATTCGACATCCGGTTTATCTATCTCGGCCGGAATAGCCGCTCTCTCTTCGGCATTCAGCCCATCGATACCCACTTCCGAGACCCGGCCTTTCAACTCTGCGGTGACATTCATTGCCACCAGTGGAATGGCATGTTCCCGGGCATAGTCCAGAATCGGTTTGTAGAGCCGGTAGTCAAAGCGCCAACGGTCGTACCACTCGGTACGGCGAAGCATCTCGTGTTCATCCGTCTCGCCGGAGATGAAGGTGTCCAGGTGTGGCTGATAGGGCTGCTGGAACATCTCCATACCGATGGCAATATCAGGGTCACGTTGGTGCAGCCCCTTGATGATCTCCAACTGCGCCAGGTGGTGGCCATAGTTGTCATGGATCTCGCCTACATAGACCACCCGGGTTTCATCGAGCTGGGAAACCACGGCATCGAGATCCAGGTTGTTTCGAAGATCCAACGCACTCAATGCCGGCTGCTCCGGAGATTCGTTATTGACCATAGCCTGCTCCCCGACAGGGTGTCCTTTCACACTGTGAGCATGAGGGTGATGCTGGCTTGCGGTACTGCTGCATGCGGTGAGAACAATGGCAGCACATCCTAAGGTAATGGCACTGAAACAGCGTTTGATTGTCATAGAGATATCCATTGGTCGAATTGTTGTTCAAGCTAGAGACCGATAAATACAGAAATGATTCCCAATACACATCATTACAACCACAAAGATCGTCAAAGAATTGATTATTACCAAGTACAGTGTAATAAATGGCAGCTATGCTGGGATGAATCTACTATACCGACAGTATCAAGGTAACCGGATGAATTTACGAGAGCTTTTTATGCATCGGAATTTATTCCTTAACCTCGCCATCCTGATATTTCTACTTCCTTTTAATGTTCTGGCCGACATCCAGACCATACACCACAACCTTCAGATGACGATCAATCCTGGGGAGGGTACGCTGCAGGCAGAAGACAGGCTCACGCTACCGACCGCCACATCTGAAGTCGAATTTCTATTACATGCAGGTCTTGAAGTTACCCCTCTCACCCATGGTGCCCGCATCCAGTTGATCGAAGAGATCCAGTCCAGCGTACGGGTCAAGCGTTATAAAGTCATACTGCCGAAGCCCGCAACAGAAGTGGCTGTCGGCTACCAGGGCGCCATTAAGCACAAAATGAGGCGTATCAGCCAGGGTTACGCCGGTGGTCGGGAGGCTACCGCCGGGGTTATATCGGAAAAAGGGGTCTTCCTCGGCCTGAGCAGCTTCTGGTATCCAGCCATTGATTTCTACCCCATCAGCTTTGACCTGGACGCCAGGCTGCCAGAAGGCTGGAGCACCGTCAGCCAGGGCGTGCAAGACGAAAAGGGAGTCTGGCGTGGACAGTCACCACAGGACGAGATCTACCTGGTAGCCGGGCGTTATCACCGTTACACAAAACCCGGTAATGTAGCTGAATCCCAGGTCTACCTCTCGACACCCGATGAGAAATTGGCCGAGAGATACCTTAAAGCGACCCAGGAGTATCTCTCCCTCTACCAGCGCCTTCTGGGGCCCTATCCCTACAAGAAGTTCGCCCTGGTGGAGAACTTCTGGGAGACAGGATACGGCATGCCCTCCTTTACCCTCTTGGGCCCAAAGGTCATCAGACTGCCCTTCATCATTGTCACCTCCTATCCCCACGAGATCCTTCACAACTGGTGGGGCAACAGCGTCTTCGTGGACTATCAAACCGGCAACTGGAGTGAAGGACTCACCTCCTACCTGGCAGATCACCTGATGAAGGAGCAGGCTGGCAATGGCGCCCAGTATCGCCGCGACACCCTGCAGAGCTATGCCGATTACGTTGCAAAGGCTGAAGACTTCCCTCTGACAGCGTTTCGGGGCAATCATGGCCAGGTCAGTCAGGCGGTGGGTTACGGCAGGACCCTGATGTTCTTCCATATGCTGCGGCAGAAACTGGGGGACGATCTTTTTGTCGCAGGACTGCGCCGCTTCTATCGGGACAACCTGTTTCGGGTTGCCGGCTTCGATGACATCCGAAAAGCCTTCGAAGCTGTCAGTGAAGAGAATCTGGAAGCAGCGTTCAAACAGTGGACGGGGCGCACAGGAGCCCCCGCCTTTGCTGTGAAAGATATCAAGGTCACGCAATTCGGGATCAGATACACAGTGAGCGGACGCATTGAACAGACCCAGGACGGCGCACCTTTTAGCGTCTCGATTCCGGTCTTCACACAGGTGGAGGAGCACGACAGCTTGATCAGGCGCAGTATAGAAGTCTCTGAGCGTTCCGCGACATTCAAATTGTCATTCAAGAAACGCCCCCTGCGCATGCGCTTCGATCCCCGTTTCGATATCTTCCGGCAGCTCGACCCCAGCGAAATACCCAGCAGCTTCGGGCAGCTGTTCGGTGCGAAAAAAGTCACCTTTGTACTCCCTGCGGACGCCACAAGAACCATTCGACGCGCCTATGAGCAAATGGCTGAACACTGGGCAGATGCAGACAATAGTATTGAGATCACCTGGGATGCGGATATCGAAAGCCTGCCGAAAGACAGGGCCGTCTGGCTATTGGGAGCATCCAACAGTTTCGCAAACCTGTTTGACGCACATATCAGGGAGAACAGCATTGCGATCAATAACGAACTGTTTGAACTGGACAACTTCAGCGCCGCCCTCACCCGGAGGCACCCCGAAAACAGTGACTTAACCCTGGGACTCATCACCCTGCATGACCGGGATGCCGTTAAAGGCATGGTCCGCAAGCTGCCTCATTACAGTAAATACAGCTATACCGTTTTCGATGGATACCAACTGGCGAACAAGGCAAAGGGCCAATGGCCAACAGAGAACTCCGCCCTGACCGTTGTACTGGATGAAAGTGCTGAGTATCCGGAATAAAAAATCCCTCCCCGCAAGCCCATAACGGCAGTACTGGAGCCAAAAGACGAGGATGACAAGGCAGTGGCAGATGACGAGGAGTGTTAACTGTAGCTACCCTGTCCGCACTGACAGTGTGCGCCAGATCATGCAGCCCTATGAGCGATCGAATTCGATCATCAAAACGAAAACCGCACACGACCACCTTCGAATATCAGCAGGTCTTCAATGAAATCGAACAGACAGCCATTGAGATTAAAACCTGATATCCCGAAAGAACTCGATAGCCTGCTCCACCGCATCATCAGAATTCAAGTCAAGAAAAAAGTGTCCTGAGCCTTCGATTATAACGAGTCGCGTCCGTTCACCGTCCACAAAAGGTTTTACCAGGCGATTAAGATCGGGCATCCGGTTATCCTCACTTGCAGCAATGAACAGCGTTGGTTTCTTGGCTGCTTTCATGAGGTTCGGAAGCAAGCGTTCCGGGGGTACCCGGTAGTAGCTGACGAAAGAAGCTGTACTCACTGTAGCCCTTGGGCAATAGAGGAAGTCTACATTCTCCATTAACGTATCTCCCTTTCCTGCCGCAACCAGAAGCTCGGCACGCGCTAGAATGCTGTTCAGTTCCTTGCCATACCGGATCTTGTAGCCACCTGGACTCCACATCCTGTGATCTGCCGTTCCAGGTCCCAGCAGTACGACGCCCTTGATGGCATCTTCATCATTATTTGCGGCGTAACGGGCAATCTCATTACCACCGTAGGAGTGCCCAAACAGTATCAATTTCGTGACACCCTGCTCCTTGAGCCAATTAACCCATGCACCAATCTCATCAAGAGACCGATTCAACGTATAACGATGAGGCTCCATGCAGTCGAAGGGACCATGGCGATCATCGATTTCCAAGCTGTAATTGATGGCGAGTGAATTATAGCCATGTTGTTTGAACAGTTCCTGAACATAAGGCATGGGTTCTCGTCCATTGTGCTGGATCAATGAATGGGTAATGAGAATCAGGCCATCGGCCACAGCCTTTCCATCTGCAAGAACAAGCATGCCATTGAGTGTTTTGCCTCTGAATTCCTGCCTGACCTCTCCTGCACTGGCCGCTGAGTGGACATCAACACCTATGGCTATTATCGAAATCACGATAAGTCTGAAGATAGCTTTCGGCACAAGAGACAGCAGTGGATTCATCTTTGCCATTGGTTCTACCTCGTCGTCCTGGGTTTTAAATATCCATTATTGCCACTTACCACTCCGGTACCTCTGCCTTACGAAGACCTCCAAGGAATGTTCCCTATCACTCTCCACTTTGAACGGTCAATGCTCACGCGCATAGGCAATGGTAAAAGATACAAGCTTGTCTCGGTTCTGAAGACCATTAAGGGTCGTTAGTGTTGTTTTGGCTTTCTCGACATGACCCATTGAACCATAGGCAGAAATCAATGCCATCCATGCGAGGCGGTTTTCCGGACTGTGA
Source organism: Solemya velesiana gill symbiont (assembly GCF_002020805.1). GTDB lineage: Bacteria > Pseudomonadota > Gammaproteobacteria > Chromatiales > Chromatiaceae > Sedimenticola_A. The sequence goes on from NZ_MPRJ01000111.1 coordinate 5,803, forward strand.
TGAGTCGCTTCTTCCAGTGATGATATCGCGTCATCAAAAGCGCCCTTAAGGAGATGCGCCTTCCCTAAGGCAACTCTGATTAATTTCGAAAATCGTATACCATCGACCTATTGATCTCCA
>NZ_MPRJ01000112.1 GCF_002020805.1 Solemya velesiana gill symbiont
GCCACAAGAGGCTATCGATCACCGAATGAATTATTTATGGGGCGGCAAGTAGATTTGCTTGCTGCGTAATTGAATTGCAGTTATTACTTGAAACCGCCGCCAATTCGGGGATAAAAGACAGGCTTATTTGACGGATATTTGAATTTGGGTGCCTGGTGAATGAAAACTCTAATTTTTCAGACCATCCCTAATGAAGTCCCTCGTGTTGACGAATACCCTCCAGTAAGCTAAATAAACGTTTATATGGCATCATTTGTGGGGGACTTAGCCAGGGATTATTTGCAATGGATTGTATAGATACAGGGAAAGTTCGGGTTTCAGTTCACAATGGAAAATATCTTCTCATGTCGGTCTATACCGAAGGGGAAGTCACTATGGGAGATGTCTCTCTCATTCGCGATTATTTAGATCAATTCGATCAGCCAGTGCCCGTGTTACTGATCAGGCAGAGCAATTATTCTCTCTCTTTCGAAGTTCAACAGGCCTTGAAGAATGAAGGGCCCTCTAGATTCAAGGCTTTTGCTTACGTTGAAAGATCACCAGAAGATAGAGTTTATTCCGAGATGGCGGAGGCAACCTACATGAGAGATGTGCCGGTCAACTAATTTCTGGAGATACAGCAAGCAGAGAATTGGTTGAGTGAGTTTGGTGAAATAGAAACCCGTTTGTGATCAGAAGTTTTTGGAGATCATGATTTTTATCAACTAAGAACGGGAGCTACGGCTCCCGTTTTTCTTAATAAATTCATATGCTAGTCAAATAAATCGATTCTGAGGGCCTGCGTGGGTTTGTCTGAATCAGGGAACTGTGGCGGGAGAAATGAAAAAAAGGGTTACGAAATACCGTAACCCTTTTATTTATATGGTACTCCGTAGGGGAATCGAACCCCTGTTACCGGCGTGAGAGGCCAGCGTCCTAACCGCTAGACGAACGGAGCATAATGCGTTGAGGAGGTGTATTATACGCATCCCGTCGTCAGCCTCAAGGATCGTAACCGTTTTTTGTTAGAATCCCCCGCTGCGATGATCCAATAAAAATGCTGTAAGGAAATTAAGATAGCCACGCCAGTCATCATTCCTCGACCTGATCACACGATATCGAGGGCAAATATCAGTGAAAATGCCGTTAAGGTACTCTATCGCCTGAAGAATGCAGGATACGAGGCGTACCTGGTGGGCGGTGGTGTCCGAGATCTGTTGCTGGGACGTGAGCCGAAGGATTTCGACATTGCCACCAATGCCCATCCCGAAGAGGTCAAAAAGGTATTCCGCAACTGCCGTCTGATCGGGCGCCGGTTCCGGCTGGCCCACGTCCATTTCGGGCGGGAGATCATCGAGGTGGCCACCTTCCGCAGCATGCAGGAGCCGGGCGAGGAGGGAGATCGCGAGACTGAGAACGGCATGCTGTTGCGTGACAATGTCTACGGAACCATCGAAGAGGATGCCTTGCGCCGGGACTTCACGGTAAATGCCCTCTATTACAATATCGAAGACTTCTCCGTTGTCGATTACACCGGCGGTATGGCCGACCTGGAGCAGGGGGTTCTGCGCCTGCTCGGTGATCCGGAGACCCGCTACCGGGAAGACCCGGTCAGAATGCTCAGGGCTGCACGCTTTGCCGCCAAGCTCGGTTTCAGGATTAACGAGGCGTGCGAAGCGCCCATCTTCGAGCTGAGTGACCTGTTGCAGAGTGTTCCCGCCGCCCGCCTGTTCGACGAGGTACTGAAGCTCTTCATGGGTGGCGTTGCCCTGGAAAGCTTCGAGAAGCTGCGCCACTATAACCTGTTCGGACAACTGTTTCCGGAGACCGAGGAAGCGCTGGCTCACGAAGAGCACGAGTTCCCCATCACTTTTGTCACACGCGGTATGCAGAACACCGACACTCGTGTTCACGAAGGCAAGCCGGTTACCCCGGCTTTCCTGTTCGCGGTGCTGCTGTGGGAGCCGGTCAGGCAATTGGCTGATGAATTCCGCCTGGGAGGGGAATCACCGCTCCAGGCAATGCAGCAGGCGGGTTCGGAGATCGTGTTTCGACAGGCTCAACGCATCTCGCTGCCCAAGCGCTTCAGCATCCCCATGCGTGAGATCTGGAACCTTCAGCACCGCTTCGAGTTCAGGACAGGAAAGCGCCCCCACCGCCTGCTGGCTCATCCCCGGTTTCGGGCCGCATACGATTTCCTGCTGCTTCGTGCCGAATCGGGTGAGGCAGACCAGGAGCTGGCCGACTGGTGGACCAGGTTCCAGGAACTGGAGGGAGACGAGCGCAACAAGATGGCCAAGTCGCCTAAAGGGGAGGGCGATGGCAGGCGCCGCCGCAGACGCCGCAGGCGCAAACCCAAAACCAAGCAGCCAGAGGCCGACTAGTGCCAGAATCGGTTCTGTCATTCATCGGCCTTGGCAGTAATCTGGATGAGCCTGCCGAACAGGTGCGTTCCGCACTGGTGCAGCTCCAGGCACTGCCGAGATGCCGCCTGGTCTCACATTCCAATCTCTATCAAAGCAAACCCATGGGCCCGGCGGATCAGCCGGACTACATCAATGCCGTTGCTGCCCTGGAGACGAGTCTTGAGTCCTTTGAGTTGCTGGCTGAACTGCAGGCAATCGAAACTGAACACGGGCGGGTCAGAAAAGAGTGCTGGGGTGCACGGACACTGGACCTGGATGTCCTGATATACGATGAGCTTGTGATCGATACACCTCAACTGACCATCCCTCACCCGGGACTGCCACAACGGGCGTTTGTGCTTTATCCTCTGCAGGAGTTGGTTGCAGCGGATTTTATCGTGCCCGGTATGGGGAAGTTGCGTGACCTGTTGGACGAGTGCCCGTTCGAGGGGCTGAGTATTTATGATTGATAAACAACTGACACCACCGGGATATATCGTGATCGAAGGGCCGATCGGTGTCGGTAAAACCAGCCTGGTGAATCGCCTGGCAGAGAGTTTCGGTTGCGGAACCCTGTTGGAGGGTGCGGAAGAGAATCCCTTTCTCGAGCGCTTTTATACCGATGGACGGGCTGCGGCCTTTCCGACCCAGTTGTTTTTTCTATTCCAGCGTAGCCAGCAGCTGCAGGATCTACGCCAGGCAGACATGTTCCGCTCGACCCTGGTGGCAGATTTCATGCTCGAAAAGGACCGACTTTTCGCCCAGGCCAACCTGGATGATGCCGAGATGGATCTCTATGAAAAGGTTTATGGCCACCTGACCATGGAAGCCCCGATCCCGGATCTTGTGGTCTACCTGCAGGCGCCGGTGGAGACCCTGATGCAGCGAATTCAGAAGCGGGCGCGCCTCCAGGAGAAGCAGTTGGACGCTGGTTATCTGCAGAAACTGAGCGATGCCTACACCGAGTTTTTCTACCGCTACGATCAGTCCCCCCTGTTGATCGTCAATGCCACGGAGATCAACCCGGTGGACCGGGACGAGGATTACCAATTGCTCCTGGAGCGCATCTGCACCGTACATTCGGGAAAACACTACTTTAACCCGGCACCGGTACTGGTTTAATATTGCACTGCAACATGAAAAGAACCTAACCAAGGGAACCCTGATCATGCCTCCAATTACCACTGCATCTCTGATACAGATGAAAGAGCAGGGCGAGAAGATCGCCGTGCTGACCAGCTACGACGCCAGTTTTACCAGCCTGCTCGAAGATGCGGGGATTGATGTGATCCTGGTCGGTGACTCACTGGGTATGGTGATCCAGGGCCAGGAGAGTACCTTGCCCGTTGATGTGGAGGACATGGTCTACCATACCCGCTGCGTTGCTCGCGGACGTCGCAATTCACTGCTTATTGCCGACATGCCTTTCATGAGTTACAGCTCCGCCGAACTGGCCCTGAAGACGGCAGGTCACCTGATGAAGGATGGCGGTGCTCACATGGTCAAGCTGGAGGGCGGGGCGACCCAGCTGGAAACGGTGCGTCAGCTGACCTCTAACGGCATTCCTGTCTGTGCGCACCTCGGCCTGCTGCCCCAGTCTGTCCACAAACTCGGCGGCTACCGGGTACAGGGGCGTGATGACGAATCGGCAAGGATCATGAAAGAGGATGCCATGGCCCTGGAGGCGGCCGGTGCACAGATGCTGGTGCTCGAGTGTGTCCCCACCGACCTGGCGGCAGAGATCAGCCGCGAACTCACCATCCCGGTGATCGGTATCGGTGCCGGCGCCGGGTGCGACGGCCAGGTGCTGGTGCTCTATGACATGCTGGGTATAACTCCGGGCAAACCGGCCAAGTTCGTAAAGAATTTTCTCAGGCATACTCACTCGGTCGCCGAAGCGGTATCCGCCTACGTGAAGGATGTCAAAGCAGGCACCTTTCCAGCCGCGGAGCACAGCTTCGAATGATCATCGTAAACAGTGTTTCTCAACTGCGCGACCAGGTAGCCCAGTGGCGCAGGGAAGGCGAACGTGTCGCCCTGGTACCCACCATGGGCAATCTGCACGCGGGACATATTGAACTGATCAAACAGGCTGACGAACTGGCAGACCGCGTGGTGGTCTCCGTTTTCGTTAATCCCATGCAGTTTGGTGAAGGGGAGGACTTCGACGGTTACCCACGCACCATGGAAGCGGATGCCGAGAAACTGGAAGCGGTAAACACGGACCTGCTGTTCGCACCCTCGGTGGACGAGGTCTACCCAAAATCAGATGTCGAGCAAACTCGCGTCGAAGTTCCCGGTATCTCCAATATTCTCTGTGGTGCCTCCCGTCCCGGCCACTTCATCGGCGTGGCGACGGTGGTCTGCAAACTCTTCAACATGGTGCAGCCGGATATTGCCGTCTTCGGTGAGAAAGACTATCAGCAGTTGATGGTGATCCGCCGCATGACTGCCGATCTTTCCATGCCTGTGATGATCTACGGCCTGGCCACGGTTAGGGAAGAGGACGGCCTGGCCATGAGTTCACGCAACGGCTACCTGAGCAAGGAGGAGCGTGGTCGCGCCCCCGCACTCTGCCGGACTCTGCAGTTGATTGCCATTGCGCTGCAGACTGGCGACAAGGACTTCTCAGGCCTTGAGTCCCAGGCCAATGCCGAACTGGAGAAGGCTGGATTCAGCCCGGACTATTTCCACATAAGGCGAGCCAATGACCTGGCCGATCCCACAGCTGAAGACAATGAATTGGTGTTGTTGGCCGCGGCCCATCTTGGCAAGGCGCGGTTAATAGATAACTTACCGGTTAATCTCGAAGGATAAGTACCAGGTTGTATGGTTGCCTGAAGGGCGGCTTTCGACTCCTCTCAGCGGACCTTCAGCGAAGATCAGTGTAACTTCTGTAATGCAACCAAAGCTGATCCCATAACTTTACCTGGAATTTGTCTGCTAAGTACTTGGGAGAGGACGTCTAACGATTCACATCACCTGCTTTCCGGCTGAGACCATTCATATCTGAATGGCCCGTGTCATGTTAGGCCTGATTTTTTGGCTTGGTAGAGCATCTTGTCTGCCGCCTCAGATAGTTCCTCGAGTGTCACCTCACCAGTCCGGGTAGTGGTCGCCACACCAACGCTGATCGTGACACAGTCTTCGTAAGCGTCCGGGCGTTACAGCCTGTACAAGGAACGACCAACGCGGTAGATGTCCACCTCTTTTAACGTAAGTGGGCACCTGTCATGTGTCCACGAG
>NZ_MPRJ01000113.1 GCF_002020805.1 Solemya velesiana gill symbiont
CGACATCTTTTGTGATACAAAATGGTGCTGTTTTATTTGCCATGCCTCATTATATCAAGCTACACAATTCGATTGTTAACTTTACGCGTGACCAACTAGATGCACGATTCTTCCCTGATCTGAAATATTGCTAATCCGCAAGCAACAATAAGATTTTACCTGCAGACAACAAGCCTCTAGTGCGGTTCTTCGCCATAGTTGAAGGTAATCTCATCATCCTGGCTGATCTTCTTCAGTGCATAGAGATCGTAACCGTCGAACTCTGCATTACACTCCGTTGAGTGATTGAGGTAACGCAGCAGGTTCTTTCCGTCGCGGCCTTCGGCATTCTCCTCGTCATCGTGGTCGTAGACCCAGAGCACGTAAGTACCGTTCTTCCTGGTCTTGGGACCATGATAGGTACCGATGTACTCGCCCTTCTTTATCTTGCGCTTGGCAAAAAGCCCGGTGCCATGAATTTCAGATTCTGCCGAATAGACGGCTTCGCTCAGATCACGATCCTTCTTCTTTCTCTCAAACTCCATCACACTACCTTTAAGCTCTGCATAGCGACATGCCCAGCATGCCCTGCTACTTCTGCCCAACCGACCTGGTGCCAAGGTGGCTTATCGTTTCCGATCGACTGAACCAATTCACCCAATGTCTTGAACTCCCATTGCGAGCCCTTCCACATCACGATTATACGTTCCATTATGACTAACCGTTCAATGCCTTCCTGCTCGGCATTCACACAGAACACCTCGCCGTTTGGCAGTACGCGTTGTGACACTGCAAACAGAAACTCGTGAACATTATGCTCATTAACAGAAGGATTGGCCAACAGTTCATTAATTGTCGGAAGTGTAGTCGGTATTTGAATACAACCTGATGACACATCCTGCAGGCTTGGCAGAAAAGCCATCTTACCTCTCACATCACAGGCATGATTAAAACCCAACTCCTCTTCAAGCTTCAACAGGTGTGGATTAACCTGCCAATCCACAGCACCGAAAAACGAGGGTGGCGAGTCGAAAAGATGCTGGAAAGCTTCCAGTGATTGCATCAGATCGTTTCGGGTGAAAACCTCATCGGCATAAGCGGCATTGCGTCTCCAACTTGCAGGTAAAAAGGGACCGATGCCTATTTCGTGACTTTCTTGAAGAATGGACTTGAGCTGTTCTTTCGCCTGCTCACCGATTTTTGCTGCAGGCACGCAGGATAAAAGATACCACGGCAGTATCTTCAGTGGATGAGATGAGTAATCAGGCCCCAGGCTGAGCTGAAAGCTGGCTTTGACGCCATGTTGTTCGAACAGCTTCAGCAAGACAGGCACGCCCTGTTCCGCCCCTTTGATACTGGTGACTTCAACCTTTATACAAACGCGCAATACAAACAGACCTCTAACAGATCAGAAAACCTTTTATTGTCTTTTCTGTAGGAGCCCGCTCCTGCGGGCGATAAACACCATCTGCATAGATTATAGCGCTTATCGCACTGGGGACAGCGCTCCTACAGATACTTTTAATAAGTAGGTCAGCGCTTCAACGCGTTGGCAAAGGCAGCCGCCATGGTGCCGTTCTGCTTCTGCTGGCTTTGCTTCTTGGTCTTCGGCTTCTGTCTCGAAGGCGCCGGACGGGAACTCCTGGTCGAGAGCTGCAGTTCATCGCTTCTGTCGGCCAGGCGCATCGAGAGACCGATACGACGGCGCTCCAGGTCCACCTCCATCACCTTTACCTTGACCAGGTCACCCGCCTTGACCACTTCACGGGGATCCTTGATGAACTTGTCCGACATGGCAGAGATATGCACCAGGCCGTCCTGGTGAACTCCCACGTCTACAAAGGCACCGAAGTTGGTAACGTTGGTCACTACCCCTTCCAGAACCATATCGGACTTCAGGTCGGAGATCTCCTCCACTCCCTCCTGGAAAGTGGCAGTCTTGAATTCACCACGCGGGTCACGGCCGGGCTTCTCAAGCTCGTTGATGATGTCAGTAACCGTGGGGATACCGAACTGTTCATCAGTGAACTGCCCGGGCTGCAGTTTGCGTAACAATCCCTGGTCGCCAATCACATCGGATATCGGCTTGTCGGCAACGGCCAGAATACGCTCAACAACCGGATAGGCTTCAGGGTGTACAGAGGAGGCATCCAGGGGATTGTCTCCGTTGGTAATGCGCAGGAAGCCCGCTGCCTGTTCAAAGGTCTTTTCTCCCAGGCGCTGCACCTTCAAAAGCTGCTTGCGGTTTTTGAAGGCGCCGTTCTCGTTGCGGAACTGCACGATGTTGTCGGCCAGTGTCTTGTTCAGTCCCGATACCTGGCCCAGCAGTGCAGGTGAAGCCGTGTTCACATCCACACCAACCGAGTTCACACAATCCTCCACCACGTTGTCCAGGGTACGTGCCAGGCGCACCTGGTTGACATCGTGCTGGTACTGCCCGACACCAATGGACTTGGGATCGATCTTCACCAGTTCAGCCAGGGGGTCCTGCAAACGTCTCGCAATGGAAACGGCACCGCGCAGGGAGACATCCAGATCGGGCAGCTCTGAAGAGGCCAGTTCTGATGCAGAGTAGACCGAGGCCCCCGCCTCGCTCACTACAAGTTTCTGCAGCTTCAGTTCGGGATGACGCTTGATCAGTTCCAAGGCCAAGCGGTCGGTCTCGCGGGAGGCGGTGCCGTTGCCGATGCTGACCAGCTGCGTACCATGCTTTTTAGCCAGGGCCGCCAACAGTGAAATGGACTCATCCCACTGCTTCCTGGGTGCATGAGGATAAATGGTTGCCGTATCCACTACCTTGCCTGTGGTGTCTACCACTGCCACCTTGACGCCCGTACGCAAACCCGGATCCAGTCCGATTATGCCCAGGTGCCCCGCCGGTGCGGCCAGCAACAGGTCTTTCAGGTTGCTTCCGAAGACGCGGATCGCCTCCTCCTCTGCAGACTCCCTAAGACGCATCTTCAGCTCCAGGTCCAGGTGGGTGAATATCTTTACCTTCCAGGCCCAACGTACGGTATCCCTCAGCCAACCATCGGCAGGCCTACCCTTGTCCTCCACCCCAACCTGGCGGGCGATGGTCAATTCGCAGGGGGAGGTGCCCTGAACATCCTCGTCCACCACCAGTTCCACGTTCAAAAGGCCTTCATTGCGCCCGCGGAAAAGAGCCAGAGCCCGGTGGGACGGAATCTTGCTGATCGCCTCGTCATATTCGGAATAATCCGAAAACTTGGACGCCTCCTTCTCCTTGCCGCCGATGACAGTGGACTTGATGACACCATTCTCCCAGAGGTAGTCACGCAGCTTTCCGATCAACCCCGCATCCTCTGCAAATCGCTCCATCAGGATCTGGCGTGCACCGTCCAGCGCCGCCTTGGTGTCCTCCACACCCTTATCCGCATCCACGTAGGCCTTGGCCTCGGCTTCAGGATCAAGCGCCTGATTCTCCAATAACGCAAGAGCCAGGGGCTCCAGGCCCGCTTCACGGGCAATTTGCGCCTTGGTGCGACGCTTGGGCTGGTAAGGAAAGTAAAGATCCTCGAGGCGGGTTTTGGTATCCGCCCCGATAATATCCTTCTTCAACTCATCAGTGAGCTTGCCCTGCTCCTCGATACTCTTGAGCACCACGCCGCGCCGATCCTCGAGTTCCCGCAGATAGCCGAGTCGCTCTTCCAGGGTGCGCAACTGGATGTCATCGAGACCGCCGGTCTTCTCTTTTCTATAGCGCGCGATGAAAGGCACTGTGGCGCCCTCATCCAGAAGTTCAACCCCGGCGTTCACCTGCTGTGAGGCTACAGCCAGTTCCTGTGCGATCTTGTCGATTATTTTTTGCATAAAGGGGGGTATTAATCCTGTGAAAATGAATACTACGTCACCGGCACGTCGCTCGGCGTGTCAGTTGATCAAATTTGGAATTGTGGTGAATCGGTAGGTGAAGAAACTGCCACAGACGGGGGCTTTGTTATATATACGGCAGGTGTCACCGTAGACAGCCATGATCGTCTTCAGTTCGGTAAGAACCTTCATACGCTCTTCATTGGTGAAGTTCTTCAATTCGGGTGGGTTATCCCCCTGCTCCAGCAGAGAAATATCCTGGCGGACTTCCTGACACCCTTTGTTACAGATCGCCTCTACACAGGCATCAATCTTAGTGCGTTGCATACCGACTGTTCGAATCCCGATGGTGGCCGCAGATTATACCCAAGAACGGACAAAAATAACGCCCTGAAATCAAACATTCTCTTTTAGTTCTCTTTCTGCTAGAGTACAGAACATAGAGAGAACACAAAGGAACTACCTACCGGCCAGGGAGCCGCCCGTACACGACAGGAGCGAGACCATGCATAGAAACAATTCATACATCATGCGAGACCAGGTACGCGGTTTGATCCCCGCTATCATGAAATACGACGTGACCCGCGAGGAGCGCCGTACGGAGACAGAGCTCCACCTGCTTGCGGTAGGCGCCGTAACCGGCATCTACCTGCTGATCATGGCCCTCAACTGATCCTATGCTCCTCCAGGCGCAGCCGTCAGGCTGACGCCTGGTTAGGGGAAGTGACACTACATTCGAAACAGTCTAAAGCCTTGACGGAAGGGGACCATACTGCTCGAACCAGCTTGCGGCTTCGTCCTGGGACTGGAACGATTGAACCGGAATATTCCTCAGGTATGTCTTCTCCGCATATTCCGACAACAGCTTGTCCTGGGGCGATCGATCAACGTAGGCAACCGCATTGATCATAGATCCAGCCTCTCTCGTCATGATTAACAGCGCCTCAGAAGAGAAAGAGTAATAGCTCTCTCTCAGGACCAGAAGCGAGACCTTCCCGTCAAACTGGGCCAGGTACTCTCTGATGTCTGACATGTCATCAGAGGTAACTTCACCATCGTTGTATAAAGTAAACAGCAGGTATTGGTTTTCCTCCGGGGTGATCCGCACTTTTCCTGTTTCTAATGTTTCCATAGTGGGCGGTTTCAAGTAATAACTGCAATTCAATTACGCAGCAAGCAAATCTACTTGCCGCCCCATAAATAATTCATTCGGTGATCGATAGCCTCTTGTGG
>NZ_MPRJ01000114.1 GCF_002020805.1 Solemya velesiana gill symbiont
AACCGATCAGCATACACGCGCAGACTAACTGGCCGATTGGCAAAGCTGGCTGGCACACTGTAGCGGTTGTTATCGTAAGTAATTAGACAAGTGGAGCTGGCCGCTGTCCTTGTCATATTTGAAGGCGATGGTGTCGTTGAACCCGAACAGGAGCCCAAGATCACGAAGCAGACCTCGCCACAAACCCGCCTCGTCTTCTGGGGTCTGCGGTATCTCCTGTTGTCCACCCAGAAGGGCAAATCCCCGGGTCAGCTTGGCCAGCTCAATACGGGCAGCTTCATCATCAACATTCTGCACAACCTCTTTATTGTCCTGCAGGGTAATCTTGATGCCGTATGTCTTTGCGGTTTCCAGAACTTGCTGTCTGACGCTCGCCTGCAGCTCATCCAGCATGGGCTGGGTCAGGCCGTAAAGGAGATCTGCCTCCTCTAGCAGTTTTTCTTCGGCTACACCGCCGTCACTCAATTTGTGGGCAAGGTTCAGCAGCTTGATCAGGGGCTGGGCATCGTGGATGCGCTCGGCAGGTTCATGCTGGAACAGGATGGCGTCGCTGACAAATGAGTCAGTGGTCCACTGATTTAGCAGGTAGGCGCCGACTTCGATACCGGTTGCGCCGTAGCGCTCACGCTCCTGGCTGTCCAGTTCCTCGTCCGTATTCGCCTGCTGCAGGAGTTCCGGGTACTCGTTGGAGTGTGCCTTGAGGTAAACCAGTTGCCCAAGGTTGTGCAGCAATCCAGTGACATAGGCCTCGTCCACCGGTTCGTATTCGGTCAGCTTGGCAAGGGACTTCATCATGTGGGCGCAGGTCAGGGACTGCTTCCAGAAGGTCCCCATCTGCTGCCCTACGTCCGCATTGAACTGGGAAAAAACTGCTGCACCACCGAGGTGACGGCAATGGTTTTTATTGTGTCCACACCCAGTACCACCAAAAGGCGGTTAAGGCTGTCGATATTATTCCACTGGAAATAAAGGGGGCTGTTTGCAACTGCCAGTATCTTTGTGCAAAGGGATGCATCCTGCTTAACAATCTCGGCGATCTCGTCGAAACTGACATCGACTTTATGACAAGCTTCGATTAATTTAAGCAGTACATGAGGGACGACTGGGAGCTTTCCCGCATCGATTTGGGCTGCATTCATTATTGTGGAGGCACCCATAGTTAATAAAATGTAACAAAAAACTCCAGTAAGTCAATGATTTAAAAGTGATTTTTAGTTTAAAAAAGGAGTTTTAATCCTGCGTTGACCTCAACAGGTACAGCCCCGCTTCAGCCCGCAGGCCCTGGTCTGCCGCCCGAGTCATCGGCAGGAGGCACTGACCAGACGCAAAATGCCCCCGGATATGCTCATGTTTTTGCTGTTACCAGCGGCAAGGGTGGCGTGGGCAAAACCTGTATCTCCACGAATCTCAGCATCTCCCTTGCCTCCGAGGGTAAAAAGGTCTGCCTGTTCGATGCCGACACCAGCCTGGCCAACGTCAACATCCTGCTCGGCCTGTCACCTCAATACACCCTGGAGCACTATGTTAGGAATGAAAACAGTATCGAGGATATCCTTGTAGATGCACCCGGTGGGGTTAAGATCGTTCCCGGTGCAACAGGTATCGGTGAGTTTGTGCATCTCTCCAAGGAGCAACAGAACCACCTGGTCAAAGGGCTCAAGCAGTTGGAGTCCCAGTTCGATTATCTTGTGATCGATACCGGAGCCGGCATATCAGACTCCCTTATACAGTTCCTTCTGGCAGCACCCTACGTTGTTATTACCATTACACCGGAACCCACATCGCTCACGGATGCCTATTCCTTGCTCAAGGTGTTGAAGCAGCATGATTTCAAGGGCCATGTATTTGTTCTCATCAACCTTGTTCAAAACAGGGGGGAGTGCCCACGATACCTTCAAGCGTTTCAAGGGAGCGGTTGTGAAGTACCTTGGCATCGAGGTCTTCTACCTGAGTTTCGTTTTTTCCGATCACAGGGTAGCTGCATCTGTGTGGGCACAGAAGCCGTTCCTGCTGGAGTATCCAGACAGTCATGCCACTTGCTGCCTGGAAAATGCGAGCTACCTCCTCACCAATGCACTGAAAAAGCGCAACGAAAAATTCTTCAGTGAGCATTTTGAACTGCTGTGTGATGCCCAGGATGGAGAACAACCGGTACCTGCTGTCCCGGAGGAGAGTGCAGCAAAAATTGGGTTGGTTGAAGAGCAGGCCCCGGCCATTGAAGGGCAGTTCAGCGACCAGGCACCAGACCCGCTGGTCGAGGAACTCCTCGTCACCCTCCGGGAATTCTGCGAGCGCAACCCGGATGAGATTTCAAGGCTGAGCCAATCGGTCATGCGGCTGATGGATCCGGAGAGCCAGGTAGACAATGCAGGAAAGGGAACAGAAATCCCGCCGGGGAAATCAGAAGACAAGCCGCGGCCCACGCTGTTTCACCCGGATTGCCGGGAGTGTGGCAATGCCAAGCTGCAGGATATGGTGTCTGCCTGCCAGTTTGCTGCCCAGGTCGGGTTCCTGGAAGGGTAACGCCGCTCAATCCAATACCCCCGCAGGCAGTGGTTTTTCTCTATTAAGCCATTGACAGCACACGGCCAAATCTGAATAATACGCCCTCCTGATCAAGCGCCCGTAGCTCAGCTGGATAGAGTACCTGGCTACGAACCAGGCGGTCGCACGTTCGAATCGTGCCGGGCGCGCCATACAAATCAAAGGCTTACCGTACTTCGGTAGGCCTTTTTTATTGCTGGCGTAGAGAAATCGTAGGGCTCTGTTCTACGATCTCCAATTGACGCTCAATACGCGCCGCCGCCTCCGCCAAGTGCTCCGGGGCGAGATGGGCGTATCGCAGCACCATCTCATACGACTTCCAACCGCCGAGCTCCATCAACTCCTGGAGGCTCGTGCCGTTCATCACGTGCCAGCTCGCCCAGGTGTGGCGAAGATCATGAAACCGAAAGTTCGTGATCACCGCCCGCGCCAGGCTGCGTTTCCACGCGGAGCCGACCCGATCCATCCGCCGCCCGTCATAAGTGAAACACCAGCGCTCATGCTGGCGCTCAACCACCCTCAGGGCGAGCAGTGCCTCTTTGTTGAGCGGGAGCCCCCCGGCCTTCCCCGTTTTTGGTCGTCCCTGGGTCGAGCCAAGCCACTCGCCGCTCAAGATCCACCCTGTGCCACTCCAGGCCCAGGATCTCTCCCATCCGACAGCCGGTCGCCAGGGCGAACTGGACAACAGGCTGCAGGTGAGGCGGCAACGCGTGGTGGAGGCGGTCAGCCTCCTCTCGCGTCAGGAAGCGGACGCGGCGCTTCGGCTCCTTAAGCATGCGAATGCGGGGGAACCGCTCCAACCAGCCCCATTCATCGCGGGCCAGGTGGAGAATACGCCGTACCACTTCCAGTGCACGGTTGATTGTCGCGTTCGAAACACCATCGCGTTCCCTGCGATCAGTTATAAACGGCCAGAGTGCCTCCATGTTGATCTCTCTGAGTCGCCTTTTGGCGAGATATGGATCGAGTCGACGTAGATGGGCGATGTCATCATTCAGTGGACGCTTGTCCTTACTCACCTCTACATAACGAACAACGGCATCTGCCCAATCTCTATCGACCAGAATCCCTCGCCGTAATGCCTCATAGGCTTCCGCCTTGAGGCGCACTAAGTACTCTTCTGCTGCGTCTAACTCTTTAAGCCGAGTGCTTTTGCATATTCGGCGTCCATCTGGGAGGACTGTATCGATCCACCAGAAGGGCGAGTCTTTCCGTCTGTAGAGTCCTTTTTCACGGGCCATAAAACCTCCTTTCTGGCCCGCCCTCGCGCTTATATTCATCGAGCCAGGCATCGAGGTCAACCACGTCATAGAGGCAGCGCCGCCCCAGCTTGATGGGCAGCGGACCGATCTCGGTAAGTAGCGTGACCCCGATCCCCAGGTACTGTGCGGCCTGCAGCTTCGAAAGGCAGCGTGTCGCGGGGAGGGAAAGGGCAGTGTTTTCGGGATCATTCGCCATCGCTCCGTCTCCGGTATTCCCGCGCCACAGCGGCATCCGCCGGGTGTGATTTGCCCTCTGGCTGGTTCACCATGGTGCCGTAGCGCCGGGCCTTGGCCTGCACCTTCTGGAGGATGTAGTCATCAAACGAGAGCCCTGTGAAATGCGCCCGGCCCTCGTGGAAGTCTTTGGCGGCGCGAAAGAATGCGGGAGCCCCCGAATAAGGGTCCGTAATCCCCTCACGGGTGTTGATTTGCAGTTAAAACTGACCCAGGTTTTGCATCTAATATTGACCCGCCTAGATAGCCGGATTATGGCCTGAGATTACTTTCTTTTTCCAGT